>CAKPEF010000032.1 GCA_934149305.1 uncultured Clostridia bacterium | reverse complement strand
TTCCAAATATTTTTTTGAAGATATAATCATTTTGTGGGGTTTTATATGCTATGTTTGTCATATTTTATTTTCCTTTCTTTTTGAGGGATTTGTGGCGGTTTGCCATTAGAATCTTTTAGATTATTTTGAAAATATATTAACTATATTTTTATCACTTTAATTGCTAATTTTAATCACCTTCTTTTTTGCGCTTGGCTATTCAACTGCTTTAGTTACAGATTTTTTATTTTTCTTGTTTGGGAATTATCGTAATGATTTTTACGATATAAGAAAAAGATGGTTAAGTTTTTGTTCTCAACCACCTTTAATATATATTACTCTTTTTTAATTGTCAATTATCTTCGTTCGACATTTTTCGACTTTTTAACTTTCGTGCTATATTATCTTAAATTTGCATTGATTTTGCTATTTTTTCCTCTACTTCTTTTGCATCTGGAGATATTATCATTATTACTATTCCTTCTTCTTGTTTTATTATTGCTTCGTTTAATATTTTTAGTTGTGCTTCGTTATTTTCGAATGCACTTTTTAGTTTTTGTACTCTTTGTCCTAATATCCTACATACATCTTCTTGTTGATTGTAATTTCCTAGCTTTATCATCCATATTTCATTTACATTTTCATCTGTTGTATATACTAATGCCTTTTTCTCTAAGGCATTATATTCATTAAAGTCGATTTCTTCTACTCCTTTTGCAATGTCCTCGTTTGCTACATCGGAATCAACTTTTTCTATGCTTTTTAACACTTCTTCAAGATTCACTTTTTCATTAAGTGGCTTGCTTACAATTATTGATGGTCCTTTCTTGTTTAATATTAGTGATACAACGATAATGACACTGACAATTCCTATTACTAAAACACCAATTGATATAATTTTTTTCTTATTCATTTGCATTTCCACATCCTCTTATTTTTATTTTGCCTTTCTTTTTTATTATACATTAACATTTTTCTTTAATCAACAATTCAACAGTTAAGTTTGTCTATTTTTTTGTTTTATTGTTACTATTCAGTCTTCAAAATAAAAAGTATATATCAAATGTAAATGTGTGCTATGAAATTGTAGCGGAGCTTAAGTGTGCTCCATAAAAACATTACTAGTTAATGCTTATTTACCTTAAGGCTGAACAGTAACATTTTATTAAGTAACAAAATTTTATACAAACCATACAATATGATTAGGAGGCAAAATGATATGGCAAGTGTAAGATTAAACAATATTGCTAATGTTACTTGGTAATTATGATTCTATTCCAACGACATTAACTTCTGAGGCTGTTATAACTGAGATAATTGAGGGATTATCAATTGTCAAAACTGCCGATAAACAAAATTGGGCTAGTGTTAATTTGACTTATACTGTTACAATTTCTAATACTGCAGATAGTCCATTTGAGACACCAACATTTACGGATACTTTAGATCCAATGCTTATCAAGTTAGTAGAAAATACTGTTAAGGTAAACGGTACTGATGCTAAGTACACTTATGATTCTACTACTGTATTATTAACAGTTGAACTTGAAACAATTGCAAACGAGGGAAGTTCTATAATTACCTTTCAAGTGCAAAAAGCATAGTAACAAGTGGAAAGAACACGTAAATCAAAAGTTTTTATTATATTTTTTCATTTGTTAAAACCCAATTTACCAATGTAAAATATGATTCACCGTTATACAAAATCCTCCCAAATATATTTATACATTATATTTGAGAGGACTATAGTTTATGCTAAACAGAATATTCTATTTTGATTGTTTTATTAAATTTAAAATTTCTTGTTTTGTGAATTTATATTTTTGACCACAAAAATGACATACTAGTTCTGTTTCTTCATCATTTGCTAGCTCCATTATGTCTTTTTTTCCTATGCTTATTAGTGCCTTTTCCATTCTTTCTCTTGAACAATCGCATTTATATTTGGGCTCTAATTCTTCTACTTCATATGTTGCTAAATCGTCTGATATGTATTTAGCGATTTCTTCTAGTTGCATACCTTCTTCTAACATTTGAGTTATTGGCTTTGCTTCTTTTAATCTTTTTTCTATTAGGCTTATTATTTCATCTGGTGTGTCTGGCATTATTTGCAACACATATCCTCCTGCTTTTTTTACACTTCCATCTTTTTCAACAAGTACTCCTAAAGCAACGGCCGATGCTGTTTGTTCTGACATTGCATAGTAATATGCGAAGTCTTCTGCTATTTCGCTCGTTTGTAGTGGCACATTTCCGCCATATGGCTCTTTTAATCCTACATCTTTTATTACATTTAATCTTCCTTTACCTACTATTGCACTTACATTTAGCTTTCCATTTTCTTTTAGAGGTGCTTCGGCTAATGGATTTTCTATATATCCTTTTGCTTCTCCTTTTTTATCGCATACTGCTATTATTTGTCCTACTGGGCCATCGCCTAAGATTTGTATTGTTAGTTTGTCTGTTTCGTTTTTCATCATGGTTCCCATTAAAACTGCCATTGTTAGTGTTCTACCAAACGCTGCTGTTGGTGTAGGATTTGTTTTATGTATTTTTCTTGCTTCTTCTACTAGGTTTGTAGTTTCTACGCATGAGATTTTTACCATATCTACATGTGACATGAATTTTTTTAACTTATCCATTTTGTATCTCCTTTCGTTTTACTTAAAAAGCTCACCAGTAAATGCTGGTGAGCTTTTTGGATTATCTATATCTATTAAACAGTAGCAACTGGTGTTACGTTAGCTGCTTGTGCACCTTTCATACCATCAACTATATCGAATTGAACTTCTGCTCCTTCTTCTAATGTCTTATAGCCATCCATTGTGATTGCTGAGAAATGTACAAATACATCTGTACCATTTTCTCTTTCGATAAATCCGGAATCCTTTCTCAGCATTAAACCATTTTACTTTTCCTCTTTCCATTCTTTCTCTTTCCTCCTAATTTCTTTAGTACTTATTGTTATTTTTGTCTTTCGCATTTCGCACTTTTCTAACAACTGTACTTAGTTTATCATAGTACAGTATGATTGTCAAAAGAATTGCATAACTTTTTAAATATTTTTATTACTATTGTTACTATTTAGACTTAATTCATGACAAATGCTGAATTATAATGTTTTATGGAGCACACCTAAGCTTAAGCTACATTTTCTTTTTTAGTTCTATTATAGCTCTTTCTAATTGCTCATCTTTTTCTGTATCTTCATCTTGTTTTACTTCTATGCTTGGAATAACTCCAGTTTCGTTTATTTTAGTTCCGTTTGGCGAAAAGTATTCACTTATTGTAACTTTTACATATGTTCCATCTCTTAGGCTTTTAAACTCTTGCACCAATCCCTTTCCATATGTTGTAGTTCCTACTATTGTAGCACCATAGTCTTTTAACGCAGCTGCTAGTATTTCTGAAGCACTGGCCGAATTTTCATTTACTAATACTACAATTGGAACATTTATGAAGTTTGAATCGGAATACATTGCTTCTTCTTTTCCATTTTTATCTACTGTGTATACGATTTTTCCTGTTGGTAATAATTTATCAGCTACTTCTGTAGCTACAGATAACAGTCCCCCTGGATTGTTTCTTACATCTAATATAAGTCCTTTTGCCTTTTTCTTTTTGAATAATTCTTTTGTTGCTTCTTCAAATTTTTCTGTTATGTTTTCATCAAATGAGCTAAATGAAATATATGCTATATCATCTTCTAACATTTTAGATCCAAATGATGTTAGCTCTACTTTTCTTCTTGGTATTGTTTTTTCTATTTTTTCTGCATCACCAGATTCATTATATCTTACAAATTTAACATCTACTGTGCTACCAGATATTCCTTTTAGTCTTGATGCAACTTCTTCAAGTGACACTCCAACAACACTTACGCCATTTATTTCTGTTATATAATCTCCCGGCTTTACTCCTGCTTCTTCTGCAGGTGAACCTTTTATTGGACTTAATACTATTACTGTGTCTTTTTTAGTATCTATTGATATATACATTCCAACACCTTCATAGTCTCCTTCTGTTTCTGTTAAAAATGATTCTGTTTCGCTTTTATCAAAATATGATGTGTAAGGATCATCAAGTGCTTCCAACATTCCTCTTATTGCTCCTTCTTCTAGTTTTTTTACATCATATTCTTTTAAGTAATCGCTTTCTATTATTCCCATTACTTTTTTTAATTTTTCAAATTCACCTGAATATGTTTTTATTCCAAATATCGAATCATAATATTCCTCACTTGTTAGCACTTCTCTTGTATTTTTTATTGATACTATACAGCATACCATTACTGCTGTAATTATCATCCAAAAGATTGTTGTTCCAATTGATACCTTGCTTTTTTCTTCCTTTCCCATTAAAACACTCCTCTTTTATTTTAGGCTTTGTAAACTAATTTTTTATAGAGCACACTTAAGCTTAAATCACTTTATTTTTTGTATTTTAACCTACTTGTTATATTTTGTTTTAATTTACACTACTTTATTTTATTAGTAAGCAAAAGCTTTGTATGATACATTTTAGATTTTTAACGCCTTCTTTTGTTTTTTTCATTTCTTAATAATATTCCACTAGCAAGTGTTGTTATAGGTATTGTGAATATTAAACCTATACTTCCTGCTATTGATCGTACTATTTCTTCTAATAGTATTTCTTTGTTTAGCACTTCACACAAATCCAAATCTCCAAGTGAGAATATTAGAATTGTTACAAGTGCTCCACCTGTGTAAGCCAATATCAATGTGTTTGTCATTGTTCCTATCATGTCTTTACCTATGTTCATTCCTGATTTCATAAGTCCTTTTTGACTTATTTCTGGCTTTTCTTGCTTTAATTCTTGTAGTGCTGATGCAAGTGACATTCCAACATCCATACATGCACCAAGTGCACCTATTATTATTCCCGAGAATAGTATTCCTCTGTAGTCAAATGCTTTTGCTTCATCAGATAGACCTGCAAGTAATCCTGTTTCTTCACACATTCCTGTCATGTTCATAAGATTTCCAAATAGTATTGCAAATAATCCCGAAACTATTATTCCTCCAACTGTTCCTATCATTGCTGCATATGATTTGCGATTAAATCCTGCTATTATTATAAGTGTTACTATGATTACTAGTGTTGACACCAATATTGTAAGCATTAATGGATCTTTTCCATTCATTATTCCTGGTATCAACAAATAAAATATTGCTGCTATTGTAAATATTAAACCTATTAAAGATTTTATGCCCTTTACTCCACCAACTATTACTACTGTAATTATAAATAACGCTATTACTATGATGATGTATTTAGTATTATTTCTATTTGATATTTCGCTTCCAACTATTTTGCCATCTTTAAATGTTGTGTAAACATATACTTTATCGCCTGCCGAAAGCGATTTTGCATGATTGGTGGTATCTGCATAAAAGGACATTTTATATGTTGTAAGAGCTGTTGCCCTATAACCTTTATCATTTATATAAACTTTTACATCTTGGCATACTTCATTCATTCCGTCATCGCTTTCATATACTTCTCCTGCTTCTATTATTTCACCTTTTAATGTTTTAAATGTAAATGTGTCCGCAGTTATTCTTTCTGCTGCTATATCACCAGAATCAGTTTCTCCAGATGTTTCTTCGATTTGTGTAGCATACACAAAATTAAACATGCACAAAAATATGCACACGCATACTATGATTTTTTTCAATTTTTTCACCTCATATTACATTTTACTACATGCAATTTTTAATAGCAAGCGTACATAATTATTCTTAAATATTATAGAATCTTTTTGTGTTTTCAACTGTTATTTGAGCAAATTCTTCAAAATTCATTTCTCTTATTTCAGAAATCTTTTTGGCTGTATTTACTACTAATGCTGGCTCATTTCGCTTGCCTCTGTACGGTTCTGGGGCCATGTATGGACAATCTGTTTCTACCATTATTTTTTCTATTGGAATCAATTTTGCAACATCTATCAAAGAGCGTGCATTTTTAAATGTTACTGGTCCCGCAAGTGATATGTATGCATCTAATTTTAGTAGTTCTTTTAATACCTCAACACTTGATGAAAAACAGTGCATTACAAATCCGTTTTCTATTTTATTGTTTTTTAATATTTCTAACATGTCCATGTCTGCATCCCTAGAATGTATTACTACTGGCAATTTTAATTTGTTTGCAAGTTTTATTTGATTTACAAAAATTTCTTTTTGCAAAGTTTTATCAAAGCCTTCATAATGATAGTCTAAGCCCACTTCTCCTATTGCTACAACTTTTTTATTTTTTGACATTTCTTTTATGAAAGTTATGTCTTGCTCTGTTTCTAATTCTTCTGGATGAAGTCCAATTGTAGCGTAAATAAAATCATATTTTTCTGCTAACTCTATCGCTTTTTGTGATGTCTCTTTGTTATAACCTATGTTTATAATTTTGGTAACACCAGCCTCTTGTGCGTTATTTATAATTTTCTCTACTTCTCCGTCAAACTTTTCATCCATTAAATGTGCATGCGCATCTATTAAATTCATTTTAGCACCCACCTTTTTACATATTTTTAAAATGGTCTCTTCTCACATAAATAGTGAATACCCCTACGAATCTGCATATTCGTAGGGGTTTTATTGCGATTATCTTGCTAAAGATATTGTGGGTATAATTTACACTTTTCATTCAATTTTGTCAAGTGGTTTAATGTATATCTTATGAATAATCAATGATAAAATCACCCTATAAAAGTTTTCAATGATTTGTTCACCCCTTTAATATATAATTAGGAGG
>CAKPEF010000031.1 GCA_934149305.1 uncultured Clostridia bacterium | reverse complement strand
AATACAAAACAAACTGTATAAATCAAATTTAAAGTTGCCACAAAATAAATGTAGCGGAGCACAGCGTGCTCCATAACTAGCTATAGTATTCATCAAAACCTATTTTAATACATCTATATAAATGTAAAACATATCAAAATCAAACTGCATAAACCACAATTAAAACCGCCACAAAAAGCTACAACAATTCTCTAAATCATACTTGCAACATAAAGAAAAAATGTTTGCTTTTTATTTGAAAAGTATTGACAAAGAAATAATGTTCGTATATTATAATACATGTATTAAGAACAGTCGTTCTTTTGGAGGTGCTTTTATGAGAATAAAAAATTTAAAAAGATTTATAATTTCTATGACAATATTATTTACTATAATTTCATTCTTATGTAGTTTGTTAACTAACAAGGTATTTTCATATACCGTCCCAGAATATGAAAAAATAGTAGTTTCAAAAGGCGACACTCTTTGGTCAATAGCAAGCGAATTAAATGGCAATATAAGAGAAAACATATACGAAATAAAAAAGATAAACAATTTAAAAACATCATACATATATGAGGGGCAAGAACTACAATTACCAATAAAATAACATAATATACTATCAGCAATTATAATATTATAAAAAAATCAAAATCAAACTGTAAAAATGTAGCGGAGCACAGTGTGCTCCATAACTAGCTATAACATTTATCAAAACCTATTTTAATATATCTATATTACAAAACATATAAAATTAAATTATATATATCAAAATTAAAATTGCTATAAAAAATGTAGCGGAGCTTAGGTGTGCTCCATAACTAACTATACCATTCACCAAAACTTATTTTAATGTATCCACATAAAAACATAATTTTCAATTTTATTTCGAATTATAATTAGCAAGCGGATTGTTTTCAACAGCTTCTCTTATTTGTGAATTATCAACATGAGTATATATTTCAGTAGTAGCTATACTTTCATGTCCTAAAAGTTCTTGTAATGCTCTAATATCTACATTACCATATTGATACATAAGCGTTGCTGCAGTATGTCTTAATTTATGAGTAGAAAACTTATCTCCAAGCCCAGGTACCATTTTTAAATACTCTTTTATAATATGTTGAACCATACGTCTACTTATACGTGTTTTCTTCTCACTTAAAAATAAAGCTTTTTTATCTTGTACACTTTCATCATACGGTCGTACATTTAAGTAATCTTTTATAGCATCCATACAAGCTTTATTTAGATATATAGTTCTTTCTTTATTACCTTTACCTATTACGGTTAAAACAGCATCATCAAATTTAATATGGTCGATATCAATACTTACAAGCTCTGAAAGACGCATACCACAATTTAAAAAAAGTGTTACCATTGCATAATCACGAGCAATATTATCATGTTGTCTTCCTGTTAATTGCTTGTTTTTAACTTGGTCGAGTAGAGTAGTACTTTGTTCCAATGTTAAATACTTTGGTAGTCTCTTTCCAAGCTTCGGCGATTCCAATTCTTTGGCTGGGTTATCATCAATAATTTTTGCTTTAACATGCAAGTACTTGAAAAAACTTTTCAAACTTGAAACTTTACGAGCACGAGTAACCGCCGAATCATTACAAACATCTTTAAGATATGTCATGTATTCGTATATATCATTTAAATCAATTAAATTTAAAAATTTAGAATCAATATCAGAAATATCAGTAATATCTTCTAAAGAAATTTTTTTGTTATTTAAAGATGTATATTTCATATACTTTAAAAAATTAGTTAAATCATAATTATATTCATTTATAGTATTTTTAGATTTATTAAGATTGGCATTATAATTTAAGTAATCTCTTAAAATTTTGCAACTATTAGGATCATGCATAATAAAACCTCCTATATATAATCATATGTATAAAACAAACATTTTTTAGAAACAAACTTATACTACTATGTTATCATTCTAAGTTTTAAAAGTAAATATATTAAAATTGAAAAGCATTATATAATAGTGTAAAATATTTATAAGTGAATGTGGCAGATGAAAAAAGTTCTAATGTAAATATATTAAAGAAAAGAGAATGATTATGAAGTTAATAAAAATTCCTGAAGACAAATACCATGAATATAGATTGCAAGCAATGTTTCATTGTTACAAATGGGATCCACAATTCTGTGATAATAATACATTGGCTAAGTATGTGCTTGTATTATCGAAAGAAGAGGATGAACAAATAACAAAACTCACAAAAGACCTAGATGTGGAAACACGATTAGCAGAAGAATATTTAAATAAACATATTAAAATTGCAAAGAAGTTGTCATTGCCTAAAAAAATATTTAAAAAAATTTCTAGTATGCAATATTATGACAGCACTAAAAATATAAGACTGATGCGATATGATTTTCATCTTGATATAAATAATAGGTGGTTTGTAACAGAAGTGAATAGTGATGTACCAGGTGGTTTTGCAGAAAGTTCTTTACTTCCTGAAATTGCGCGTAAAATTATTAACATGCCAGAATTAAAATATATCTCTTTCGGTGAAAAAATGGTAGAAGCTATAAATAAAAAATTAAATAAAGTAGGTAATATTATGTTAGTACATTGCACATGCTTTAGCGATGATAGACAGGTTATGCAATATATGGGCGATAGATTAAAAATGGAAGGCTACAATATTATATATGGTGCTGCAGATCATATCAGCTTTAAAAATGGACAAGCTTATTGTATTTTGGATAATAATAAAGAAAAAATAGATTTGATTTTTAGATTTACACCTTTAGAGTGGCTTGTCCAAATGAAACCACGCAAGTGGGATGGGTACTTTGATACTGTGACTTGTTCGTGTAATCATCCGATTGCGATATATGCACAAAGCAAAAGATTTCCATTTGTTTGGGATGATTTAGAAAAAGCTCATATTAGTATGAAAATTTGGAAAAGTATGCTACCAGAAACATTAGAAGTTAATATGAAAGGTATAGAGCAAGGATTTATTTATAAACCTGTGTATGGCAGAGTTGGAGAAAAAATTTCTATAAAAGAAGCTTGCAAAGAAAATGAGTATTCGAAAATTATTCGAGATGTAAAGAAATATCCAAATCATTACATAATGCAAAAAAAGTTCGATAGTTTTCCCGTTGTTGGAGAAGGGGGAGAAACATACCATATCTGCTTAGGTTCCTATACTATAGATGGTGAGCACGCTGGATATTATGCGAGAATGAGTGAATATCCAAGGATAGATTCATATGCAGCTGATATTCCGGTATTGATTGAGAAGCGGAGGTGAAAAGAAATATGACAGGTGAAGAAATATACAAAATATATGCTCCGAACGGTGCAAAATGGGTTGAATGGGTAAGACCTGTTCCTTTTATTGCTATAAATACTTATAATAGAGAGCCAATAGTTGATTGGGTAGATAGAAGAGTATTTTTTTTGAAAGAATATGAACAAGATGTGGCAATATTTATAGATTTACCTGGAAAGGAAAGCATAGAGTTATCTATAGCCTTAGCATTTATTGGTTATAGACCAATTCCTTTATTTAATGGTACTGATGAACCAATAAATGTACAGGCCACAAATAATACATATTGGGTTGAATGTTGTTTAATAAACGGAGGACAGAAATTAAAAAACATATTTTTATCAAATAATGCTAATCCAGCATTTCTGCTAGACAGTTTGCGTACTAATAGGTATAGAGCAAAAGACTCTATATATGATAATAGTTGGGATTTATATAAACAAGATATTCCGACAGTTGAATATTTTATAAATAGCGGTATTAAAAAAATAATAGTTGTGGGAAATACTATTCAACGAGATTTGAAAAAAATATTTTATGATTTTCAATTAAAAAAGATTGAAATATATCTAACAGATGGATATGCTTTACCAAAAAAGATTATGCTGAAAAAAACAATAAAAGAAAAATTAGAAAAAGAGGAGTTCTAAGATATGATTGAATTTAAGAACAAAATAGTACAATTGGGTTTTGGAGCTGTTGGGAAAAGTTTTTTTGAGAAGGTTGCTAATGAGATAAAATATGACGAAGAAAAATATTTTGTGATATCTAATAATAGGTTAGAATATACATATTTTGTTGAAATGGGTGGTAAACTTGGAAACTTTGTTGTGGCAAATATTTGTAGAGAAAATTTTAAAGAGATATTTAATAAATATTTGAATGAAGGAGATTTACTAATAGATTTTGCTGACTCTGTTGGAACAAGAGATTTTTTGGAATGGTGTGCATACAATAATGTAATGTACTTAAATACAGGAGAAACTGACTGGGCAGATAATTGGTATAACATATTAGATGAGAATTTAAAGAAAAACGAATTGAGAAAAAAAATAAAGCAAAAGAATGATGTAAATAGATATCCTATAGTATTACAGCACGGAAACAACCCAGGATTAGTGTCTCACTTTTTAAAGGCAGGATTAGAATACATTGTTAAAAAGCAATTCAAGGATGATGAAAAATTAAATGAGCTATTGAGACAGAATAAATTTAATATGCTCGCGAGAGAACTAGATTTAAGAGAGATTCATGTGAATGACAATGATTGCCAAGATGTGAAAGATAAATTTTATGAAGATAAATTATATAGTACTTGGTCAATTGATTCATTTTTTTTTGAAATGATAAGTGAAGCTACTGCAAATATTGGAACAGATGAAATAATACTTCATGAAGATAAATATAAAAGAATTGATATGGAGAATGGCTTTTTAGAGTTTAAAGATATCGCAATGGATAAAGTTGCAAAAACATATTACCCAAAAGGAAGTTTTAAAGCTTACTTAGTCCCACATGAGGAAACAATCACTATAGCCAAATCACTTGAAATTGAAGAGGATGGAAAAGTTGTATACAGGCCTACGGTTATATTTTTGTATTTACCTTGTGATTTTGCCATGAAATATTTAAATTCTGCTAGAATAAATGATTGTATAGAGTTTGATAAAGATGAAAGTAAAATAACAGCAAAAGAAGTTTTTAAAGGGGTAAGATATCCTAAAAGAGCAGAAATATTATACAGAGAGCAAATAAAAAGTGGAACCGAATATGTTGGTGTATTATTGCTTGGCAGTAAATTTAATCCTGTGTGGGTTGGAAATAGAATAAAAAGTAATTTTTTATATAAAGACAAAAAAACATCATATTGGCAGACACCAACAATTACGCCAGTTGCTATGTCAGCGTTAGCAGCTGTATGCTGGATGATAAAAAATAAAGAAAAAGGAGGAATATATTTTCCAGATGACATAGCTGAATATAAAGAAATAATTAGTTTCGCTGAAAAGTATATTTCAAAAACAATTTATAAGACATTTAATAAAAAAAGGATAGAAAGTAAACTAGATATTGACCTAAATAATTTACAGCTTAATGATATTCTAACTTAAAATAATAAAATATAAACGAAGGGTAACTTTTTGATACCCTTCGTTTATTACTTTAGTGGCCTCCGCCACCTCCTCCGCCACCACGGCCACCTCCTCCATAGGAGTGTCCTCTGAATCCGCCTCCTCTTGAAGAAGTGTGAATTGAAGTCCCAAATGTTTTTGATGTTCTATGAAAACTATTAGCATGAATATAAGAATGGCTATTTAATATTGGGCTCTTGTCGATATTTAGCTCTATAGCATGAATTTTTATCGCTTTTATAACTTTTTCAGAAATGCCAAAAGCAGTTGCATAAATTAAGTATTTTTCCCATAGTGGCAATTCATGTACTTCTCTTTCATTCATTAAAGTATCACTATTCAAAAAGTTATATAAGCCAATCCATTTAGCTTGTTCATCAACTCCATACTTTGTAAACAACACAGCATTAGCGGCTTTAGTCGATAGATAAATATAGTTCCATATATATGCAATACCCAGAATTGTATAAGCACCAAAACCTAATGCCATAGGTGTGAAATAGGAGCATATATTTACTAAGAATAATAATATTAAGCCTAATTTTAAGTTTCTATTTGCATATATAGTAAGTTCTATTTTAGGAATATCATAATTTCTGTCTTGAAAATAACCCTGCATAATTCCGCATTCTAAAATAGGTTTCTTCTCCATTGCTTTTACAAAGTTATTTGTAAATTCATAATCATTGTTTATTTTTGTCTGTAATTCACTAAGAATAATAGAATCAGTGTACGAGTTAATATGTCTTTCTAACAGCTCTAAGTAAAGTCTTTCAGAAGTAGTAAGTGATTCTAATATTTCGCCAGTATTTTTATTGCTTACTTCATATATGTAATCCGAGAAATCTGCAGGTTTTTCAGATGGATATATTGCCTGTGTTGGTTCTATAGTAATTAAAGTATTATTAGGTTTCCATTCTTTTGACTCATATATTTTACTTATTTTTATGTATTTTTTTCTAGCCAAGCTAAGCAATACAGCTGCATATTCTTCTTTTTTCTCTTTATTCTCATTAAACGGATCTTTCATAAATACTAGCTCAGATGCAAATATAGGATCCAAATCACTTGGAATTTCTCTAAAATAGTCATAATCAACTTCGGGATTATATAAATATAAAGAATATTTGAAATTGATTTTTTTGTATTTTTGTTTAGCATTGCGTACTATGAGAAGAGAGAGTGGTAAAGATATTACTAGCAAAAGACTTTTATACATATTGAATTTTCGATTTTGAGCTTCATAATATTCATTTTCAGTGATACATTCATCTAGTACATTTTCATTAGAATAACTATTGTTTCGTGCATGTTTTGTAAAAATGTGACTATCTTCGCCATATGCAAGTAAACAAAATTCAATATATCTATTATAATAATTGAACTTTAAATCATGCTTATCTAAATCTAGTGAAAAAGTGTGATAGCCGGGATTTTTAGTATCCGATTCTGTATATGGTAGTCTAGCATTTGCAGTTCCAAATGTATATGCATAGTATGTAGATGGCATTAAATCATTAGGAATGAGAATTTGTGCCTTATAAGATTTTAGTTTTGTAATTGCATTACCTGAATACATACTTAAATATAGTTCGGAACAATCGTTATATTTTAATGCAGCATTATTCATAGAATATACGATTTTAAAAGTCATTTTTTCTCGATATGTCCAAGGTATGTATATTAGTAATGATTCATCATTATCGGGATATTTGCCAGTTCCAGTGCTGTGATGCCAATAATATGCTGAACTCGGTGTGTAATCACTATCTTCCCAGTACATTTTGTTAGTTTCCGAATATGGAATTTCTTGTCCATCGCTTAGAATTTGTGTAACAGACTTCACATCATATGTTACTCGCATTCCATCAACAATATCTTCTGGTAATTCTCGCCATAGTTCTTTAAATGTATTTGACCTAGTAGCTGCATGAACATCAAATGTAATGTATTCTGTGATTTCTACATTTGCATTTCCGTTAGGATCGTCATGTAATATTGCGGTATAATCTACATCTGTTAGATTGCAGTAGTCAAAAGGATTTAAAGTAGAGCCATCAATGCCAAAAATTAAAATGTATCCTTCTGCAAAAAGTAGTATATTAACTAATAATATCACCATTAGATAAGGTCTTGAAATTATGATGTGCACTAACCAATCTCTTAACCTATTAAAAAAGAATTTTAAATATTTCATATGTCCCCCCCTTTTAATTTTACTCTTAAAATTATATAGAAAATATATGACATTGTAAATAGATTGTGTAGAATAATGAAACAATAACTGTAGGTTTGTCAAACATATGTCACACCAATTTAGAAATAACTGCAATTGAAATACCTTTTTATATACATTAGCTCT
>CAKPEF010000030.1 GCA_934149305.1 uncultured Clostridia bacterium | reverse complement strand
GTTAAAGAAGCAATTAGTAGTAATACTTATTGTGAACTTATCGCTCTTCTTCTAGGTGCTCTAGGTATAACTTATACACTAAAAAAGAGAGAAAACTAAAATGAATTAGCGAGTACTTATGGTACTTGCTTTTTTAATTATTATTTAGAAAGAATAGAAATTTATACAAGGATAGTATAATTTTCTTTTTATATATATATATCACTAGTTTAATGAGATACTATAGTTAGTTAAAAAAGACAATTTTTTCAAATAAGGGGTTGACTATGTGGAAAAACATGGTAAAATACTATTTAAATTACTTAGGAGGATGATAGCATGAGAACATTAGTAAATATGATATTTAAATGTTGCTTTAAAGGAAATTGCATTAACAGCCTAAATATTGTTAGTGTTATTTGCTCATGCTTCAATTTCTGCCTAAATTTAAAATTATGTCTTGTCGGCGCATGTTAAACGTAAAAGTTTTGCGCCGACTTTTTTTATTGGAGGTGTTTAAATGAATAATATTGAATTGCAGGATTTATTAGATAAGCTAAAAGAATATAATCCTAACGAAATTGAAATTGTAAAAAGGGCATATGAATATGCGGCAAATTTACATTCAGGTCAAACAAGACAAAGTGGAGAGCCATATATAAGTCACCCTTTAAATGTTGCTTATATACTTGCCGAAATGCATGCGGATAGAGATACAGTCTGTGCAGGATTATTACATGACACATTAGAAGATACTAATATTACTAAAGAAGACATATCACATGATTTTAATCAAAATATTGCTAATTTAGTAGATGGAGTAACCAAATTATCTAAAATGAATTTCTCATCTAAGCAAGATCAAAATTATGCTAATACTAGAAAAATAATAACAGGAATAACAGAAGACGTTAGAATAATAATTATCAAACTTGCTGATAGACTTCATAATATGAGAACACTACAATTTAAGTCTGAATTTAAACAAAAAGAAAACTCCATTGAAACTATGGAAATATTTGTACCACTAGCATATTATATTGGAGCATATCGAATTAAATCAGAACTAGAAGATTTATCTTTAAAATATCTTAAACCAGATATGTATAAGCAAATAGAAGAACGTAAGATAAGATTAGAGCAAACTAGTAGTTATTGTTTAACTGAAATGTTATCTAAAATAGAACGTTTATTAAGAGATAACAACATACCTAATGAGATAAAAGTTAGAACTAAGAATATTTATGGTATATATAAAAGATTAAGTGAAGGTCATAGATTATCTGATATACATGATTTATTAGCACTTAAAATAATGGTTGATAGTGTTGAAAATTGCTATAGAACACTAGGAATGATTCATAGTGAGTATCATCCAATAAACGATAAATTTAAAGATTATATATGTAATCCTAAAACTAATATGTATAGAAGCTTACATACAACAGTATTTGGCCCTGATGATAAACTAGTACAAACTCAAATCAGAACATTTGATATGGATAGAGTAGCATCATTTGGGTTAACTGCATATTGGGATGAACAAAAAGGAAAAGCTAGAGATGTAATGCAAGAAGATTTAAGACAAAAATTTCAATTCTTTAAGTCATTAACAGAAATTAATTCTATGTTTGGAGATAATCAGCAATTTGTTAATCAAGTAAAAAGCGAATTATTTGCTGATAAGGTTTATGTATATACAACCAAAGGAGATATAATTGAACTTCCTAGAGGTTCCACACCAATAGATTTTGCTTATAAAATACACACTGACATAGGAAATACTATGGTAGGGGCATTTGTTAATGATGAATATGTCTCGATAGATTATGTCTTACAAAATAAAGACAGAGTTAGAATAGTAACTGATGATTTATCTTTTGGACCAAGAGAAGATTGGATAGATAAAGCACATACTAGTTTAGCAAAAAGGAAGATAAGGGAGTTTAGTAGAAACAATTGAGTTTATAGGGAACTCATGAAAAAAACTAAGAAGGAGGCCATATGAATAATTCTTTAATTTATGATTTTCATATATCAGATTTAAGAGACAAAAATATAAGCGGAAAAAATAATACGGAGGTAAATAAATTATTTTTCCAAATTATAAACTCTTATTTAAAAGATAATATGAAGATATTAGATATAGGAACTGGGAATGGTTATGTTCTAAAAGAAATAAGTGAAGAAACTACAAAAAAAATTTATTTGTATGGAAATGACAACTCAGAAGCTATGTTAAAAAAAGCAAAAGAAAATTGCAATAGTGCAACATTTAGCCTATGTAGCAACTATAATTTAAAGTATGAAAATGATTTTTTTGATATGGTTGTAGGTAAAAATGTAACGAGATTTTCTGCAAAAGAAATTAATCGAGTATTAAAACCAGAAGGTTTATTTATATTTAGAGAATATGGTAAATATAAAGGAATGATGGAAATATCAAAGGTTTTCAAAGATAGATTAATTAGAAGCAGATATAAATCCTATTATGATAATAAAATGAAGTCGAATGGATTTACAGTTATAAGTTCAGAATACATAATCGAAAAGCGAGTATTTTCAAATGTAGATGCAATAATTGGCATCATTGAATCATTTCCTATGATAAAAGGTTTTAATAAAGAAGATGAGAATATTTTGAGAGAAATATATGCGGAGTCTAGAGATATAAATATAACTTCAGATGGCTTTGTTGCAGTATATCAAAAAAAGAAGGTGAGGTAAGTAATGAAAAATCAAAAATTAAGTGGTAAAGTAATATATATTGTTTCAACTGGTTGTAATAGAAGTGTTGAAATTCCATCATTTGTTAAAAAATTAGAAAGTCAGGGTGCAAAAGTATATTTTTTTGCTACTGAAGAGTGTCAAAAAATTATAGCTGATGAAAAATCATTTGAAAACATCAATTATAGAAAAAGTAACAACACAAAGAAAAGAAACGAAATAGAAAAAGAAGATTTAATTTTAATAGCACCTTGTTCATTTAACACATTAAATAAAATTGCTAATGGAATTGCAGATAGTTATCCATTAACACTAATACATACTGGTATTGGTAGAAATATTCCTATAATAATCTCAGCATCTATGAATATTAATTTATGGAACAATTTCAATACAAAAAAATCATTAGATTTAATTTCAGAAAATAAAAATATTACACTGATATGGCCTGAAATAAAACTTAATCCAGAAACAAAAGAATTAAAATCATCTATGGCTTCATGGAATAAAATTGAGGATACCATAATGAATAAATTTCATATAATACCATTTGAAGCAACCTGTGGAAACGAAAATAATGATTATAATAGTCGCGAAAGTGAGTTGTATCGAAACTTTAATCTATATGGTAGAGCATGTAAAGAGATACATGTGTGTCCGGATAAAGCGGGATGTATAGCAGAACGTGTAGAAAATGGAATAGCAATAACAGCAACCGGAGCAGATGTAGGAAAAATAAGCCCAGAAGATATAGTGCTGATAAAAAAAGTAGAAGATGGAATTGTGTATTATGATGGTAAAAAGAAACCATCCTCTGAGTCATTGTTAGCATGGAACTTACTAAAAAACAAGCCAGCAGGTGTTAAAATGGTACATTGCCATTGTAGAAAAATAACATACTCCTTAAAAAATGAATATTGTACGACAAAAGACTACTTTTTATCAAGCAACAAGGAGCAAATAGAAGAGGTAGAAAATATTCTAAACGAGAATGATTATGTTAATTTAAGATTACATGGTCAAGTATTTATTGGAGATACATTTGAAGGTATTATTGGTAATATAGTTTCAAAGTATTGTAGTTTATTAGAAGAAGGTGATGTTTAAACACAAAAACATCACAAATAGAAAGGAAGAAATAAATATGAATAAAGAGTTGTGGCTGTTTGATTACAGGCAGGCAGAAGCTTACGAGAGATTTAGTAAATCTGAAGATATAAATAATTTAATTCAGAAATACCTTAAAGAAGAATACGATTTTTCTAACAAAACAATCTTAGAAATAGGAGCGGGTAGTGGAAAATTCACGGGCTTCTTATCAGATAGAAGTAAAAAAGTTTATGCAGTAGAAAAAATAGAAAGTTTAATGCTGATAAATAAAGAAAAAAATAAAAACAAGAATAATATAGAATTTATTTTGTCAGATATTAAAGATGTAAAATTAGAAAAAAACAGTGTAGATTATGTCTTTGCTGGTTGGAGTTTAACATCAATGAGAGATATTTATGATCAAGTATTTGCAAACTTGTATCAAATATTAAAACCAAGCGGAAAAATTATAATAGTAGAAAATGGTGGCCAAGATGAATTCAGTAAATTATTAGGCATTGAAGAATTTACTGAGCAGATGAAAAATGAATATAAAAAAATGAATTTTAAAGAAAAAGTAATGCTTGATACAACAATTAAATTTGCAAATAAAGAAGTGTTTTATGGTGCGTTTCCTAATTACCAGGAAACAGTTCTTAAAAAATTAAATATAAAACATAAAGTAATAATAATGGAAAAAAATATTGGAGGAAAAGAAAATGAAAATAATAGAATATAAAAAAGGACATGAGGAAAAGTTAGATAAATTAAAGGTAAAATTATCAAACCCCTTATCGCTATGTTGGCAAATCACAAAAAAATGTAATTATAATTGCCCATTCTGTTTAAGCGGTCAACAAGATCCGTATGAATTATCTTTAGAAAAAATAAAAGAAATAATAGATATATTAGCAGAAGCAAATTTAATAAGAATAGATTTTACAGGTGGGGAACCGATGATGAGAAAAGATTTTACGGAAATTCTAAAATATGCATCTTCTAAAGGTATTGAAACATTAATAACTTCAAATGGATCAGTTTATAGTGATGAGATAGCAAAAACATTATTAGAAACAAATACGTTATTGTTAATTTCACTTGACGGGGATGAAGAAACACATGACAGATCTAGAGGAAAAGGTGCTTATAAAAGAGCAGTAGAAAATATAAAAAAATACAGAAAGATGAATGTTCCAGTAAGAATAAATTATTTAATTAGACAAGATAATTTAGATAAAATTGAATATATATATAATTTAACTAAAGAGTTAAACGTTGACAGATTATTTTATATATTTATTGCACCACAAGGTAGAGCATATGAAAATAAAGATTTACTATTAAGTGATGAGGTAAGAAAAGAGTATTTAAATAAAATTAAAAAAATGAAACAGGAATCAGGTGATAATCCATTTATTACTATACAAGATTATTCTGAATTAGGTAATTTCCATTCATGTTTCTTGATAGATTCAAAAGGTGATGTAATATCGCAAGGATATTCGCAAGATGACTGTGTCAATGTAGGAAATATACTTACAGATGGATTAGAAAAATGTTGGAATAATCCAGTTTTCAATCATAAAGGTCATTTTTTGCAATATGCATACATGTTTAATTATTATATGTAATAAATGATATCAAAACATATTGATTACAAGCAAATAAAATGTTAAAATATAAACAAAAAAAGGAGTGGAAAAATGAACAAAGAAAATAAGAGAATAGGACTATTATTTGATAGTTTAAGAAGTCCGTATGATATTGCGAATATAATTCAAGTTGCAATAGCACTTGACTGCGATATATATACTAGTGGAAGTTGTATTGATTTTAACAACAAAAAAATAGTAGGAAAAGTAAATAGTTGGAAGGCAACAACGTATCCTAACATTATACATTATGATAAAATAGAAGATGCCATTAATGAATTACATAGTCAGGGTAAAAAGGTTTATGGAACAAGCCCACATGCAACCAGTGATTTCTACGAAATTGATGCAGTTAGTGAAGATGTAGTAATTGCATTTGGAACAGAAAGCACAGGCTTATCAAAACATGCGATGGAAATGATGGATGGTGTAACAACTTTACCTATGCAAAATTTAGGCTTTTTAACTCTATCTGTTGCTGTTTCTGCTGTTGCGTATGAATTGAATAGACAAATAAATAATAATTCAAATCATAAATCAAGATAATTATTGTTTAATATTAAAATAACAAATTTGCAAAGAACAAGTTTACTACAAGTACTTGCTCTTTTTGAAATATACTATAAAGACAGTCAAAAATAATTTAAATATTGAAGTGCATATAAAAATCAAATTAAAGTAGGTGAAAGATGATTACCAATTTCAAAAATAATAAAGAGAATAGTTTAATTAATTATTTATTTAGTTGTGTTAATACTGACATTGGATTTACCAAAGAACAGTCAGCACATTTAAAAGAAGATATTAAACAAAACTCTATAATTACATTCATTACATCAGACTTTAGTAATCATGATGGTAATGATAATTTAGTAGGTAAAACTATAAAGTGTTTTAAAAATATAAATATAGAATTTAAAAATTATTATGTAATAGATAATCGCATAGACAGAAGTAATATTAAAGAAATAATAAATAACTCTGATATTATCTATCTTCTTGGTGGTAATCCTAGACAACAAATGAAAAATATAGAACAATACAATTTAATAACTTCTCTTAAAAACTTTAAAGGATTAATTATTGGTGTCAGTGCGGGTGCTATGAGTCAAGCAAAAAAGGTTAAATATCTTGATGAAAACAATAAACTAGTTGAATACGATGGAATAGGTCTAGCAGAGCCATTAATTTATCCCCACTTAAATATTGACAGTCTAGATAATTTAAAAGAAATTCTTAATGTAAGTAAATATATTAAAATATATTGTTTACCAAATGAATCATTTATAAAAATAAAAAATAACAAAATGATAATTGAAGGACTATATTACGTTTTAGGAGAATAAATAAACTTAGAAATAAGGCAGGTGATAAAATGATAACTGTAAGAGAATATATAGATGGTGATGAATATGAAATCAGTAAAATAATTGCTAAAGATTTATATACTGAAAATATAAAAGATTATTCAAAAGAATCTATCGATAAATTAGTAAAAACATTAAACAAAGATATTATTAAAAAAAGAGCTCAAGTATTTAATTGCTATGTTGTATTAGATAGTCAAAAAATTATTGGAGTAGGAATGATTGGCCCATATTGGGGCAGTCAAACAGAAAGTTCGTTCTTTACTATCTTTATTGATCCAACGTACAAAGGCAAAGGAATAGGCAGAAAGATAATTGAAACCTTAGAAAATGATATATATTATAAAAGAGCCGATAGAGTTGAAATACCAGCATCTATATCTGGCTTAAACTTTTATAGACATTTTGGATATGGTTTTAAAATCAATGATAAAGTAAAGGGAAATATCGTTGATGATGAAGGAGAATATCGATTAGAAAAATATCCTAAAATATCTTACATAAACACTACTGATACATATAACATAAGACCATATATCAATAATGAATATCATAATTTTAACGAATTTATATATTCATTTGTTAAAAATAATTATCAAAACTATCAAGAATTTGAACAGTATCTCATTTCTAATGAAGATAACTTATGCATAATAGAATACAATGATAAAACAATAGGTTACTTTGACAAAACTAAACTAAATGAAATATATTTAATAGAAGAATATAAAAATATCAAAAATGATATAATAGAAAATATGATAAGTTTATCTAAAAAAATCTAATTAATATATCGTAATAAAGGAGTTGAGCATTCCATGATAAGAAAAGCCAACATCACAGATGCGGAAAGTATTGTTAAAATCAATATTGCCAACTGGAAAATAACTTACGAAAACATCTTCCCTAATGATTTACTAAATAACCTAGAATCAAAATTAAATGATAGTATTCTAAAATGCCAAAATAAAATTAATGAATATATCGTATACGTTAAAGATAATAAAGTAGTAGCCTTCTTAAGATATGGCATTAATAAAAAAGACTATGACTCATCATATGCTGAAAT
>CAKPEF010000029.1 GCA_934149305.1 uncultured Clostridia bacterium | reverse complement strand
TCTTTTCTTGTAATGTTTCTGTTGATATTGTTCCATTTAAGTTTAAATCAATTAATTTATCTATTTTTTCTTTTAAAATTTGTTTTTGTTCCTCTAGTCCTTTAATAGAACTCTCGTTACTTTCTCCTTGTATTATCTCTTCCATTTCATTTAAGAAGGTTTGTATTAGTTCTTTGTTACTGTCACATAGTAGTTTATAACTTTGTGTAAATGCTTCCTCTATAATACTTTCTTTTATAGCCTTACAATGTGGGCAATTTTCTTTTCCATGCTTTACAAATTCCATACAATGCCAAACTGTAATACTATTTTTAGTTCCAGAGTTCCAATTTCTTCTTGTTAATAAACTACCACAAAAACCACAATATAGTCTACTACTAAAAGGATATTTTCTACTAAAGTTACCTTTTCTTCTTCCAGAGCCTCGTACTCCTCCTCTTTTTCGTAAAATTTCTTGTGCTTGATTAAACATTCTTTCAGATATTATTGGCTCATGATGTTCTTGCATATAATACATATTTTCTTCTCCCATATTTACTACTCTTCTATGAGATATTGGATCTGTTGTATATGTCTTTCCTTGTAAGACATCTCCCTTGTATTTTTCGTTTTTTAAGATACCTCTTATTGTTGATTCGTGCCATTTCTTTTTGCCTGTTGGAGTTGTATATTTCATGCTTGTTAATTCTTTTGCAATAGTTGTGCAACCTACTCCTTGACAATATCTTTCAAAGATATATCTTACTATTTCTGCCTCTTCAAAATTTACTGATATTTGCTTTGATTCTTTATCATATACATATCCTAAACATCCGTTATATCCAATTAATTCGCCTCTTTTTAGTTTCATCTGCAAGCCTAATTTTACATGTGAAGAAATATTTTCGCTTTCCTGTTGTGCCATTGCACTTAATACTGTTAGCATTATTTCTCCTGATATTTCTAAAGTATTAATTCTTTCTTCTTCAAAATAAATAGCAATTCCTTTTTCTTTTAATGCTCTTACATATTTTAAGGTATCGACTGTGTTTCTTCCAAATCTTGATATTGATTTTGTAATTATCATATCGAATTTGTTTTGTATTGCATCTTGCATCATTTTCATAAAGCCATCCCTTTTATAGTCTAATGTTCCTGTTATTCCTTCATCTGCGTAAATGTCAACATATAACCAATCACTATTGCTTTTTATTTTTTCTTCATAATACTTTAGTTGAGAATTATAACTGTTTAATTGTTCTTCTTTTTCTGTACTTACTCTTGCATAGGCACATACTCTTAAATTTCCTTTTATTATTTCTCCTGTTGTTCTATCAATTCGACCTTTTTTCTTCTCTATAACTTGTACTTTCAAAATTAACCTCTCTTTCTCAAGTTTAGAGAATCTTTATGTGCATATTATACATCAAAAGATAAAATTTTTAAATACCTATATGGCTTAAATTATATTCTTGTAAAATATTTTGTTTTAATTCTTGGTATCTTTCCTCTTTAATAAGTCCCACTTCAAATGTTTTGTTTAATATTGCTATTTTTATACTGCAATTAAAAATATTTTCATTTAGTTTGATATTTTTGGTATTATCAAATTTGATTTCATATAACATAAAAATTCCCTCACTTGATTAAATTTCAAAAAAGGCAATAGAAAAAGCCAGTCGGCTAGCTTCGACTGACTTCTTGTTTTTACATTTTTTGATAATACCATTATAATATCGTGTTTTCCTAAAATCAATTCCCGTTTTTTTCCCTTTTGTCTCTCCAAAATGGTTTTATGTTAATTATTGTGTTAGTTTTTATTTTTAATTTTAGTATATTTCTGTAAGTTCACCGAGTGAATTCATATTTTTTATTTTAGTTCACTTAGTGAACTGATGATTTTATATTTTTAATTTTAAGTTCACCGGGTGAACTCGTAATTTATTTTTCTCTATTATTTAGTTCACTCGGTGAACTTTGTAATTTATTTATTCTGCATTTGTTCATTAAGTGAACTGATTTTAGTACACCGGGTGAACTTTTCCTTAAAAATAGGTTCATTTAGTGAACTTTCGCACTCTGAAGGGCATTTTTTAGGGGTTCATTGGGTGAATTTCTGCATCACTTTTGCATAACTTTTTTGTTCTTTTATTAACTCTAGAAGGCTTGTCCTTCTATGTGTGTAGGAGATGTGTTAATCATCTCTATCCTGCCCTCAATTTTAATTGAGGTAATATATATTATTTTAGATATAAAAATGAACCCTCTCGTCAAATTAGGGTTCATTTCAAAATTTTAATACTTTTTATATATTACCATATAGATAATAAATTATTAGAATTAAATTCAATATTATCATCTATATTACGCTTATCTAGTAAAGAAGAAATAGAAATATACTTAAAATATTTATCACACTGTTTAGATTTTTTAGGTTTAATAACTTGTTTTATTTCATCTCCTACAACAATTAAACCTATTCCACTATTTTTCAATTCATCTAAATCAATATTTTTTTGATATTGTTCTAAAATAGCTAAATATGCATAATCTGAAAATCTTAAATATCGTTTAGCTTGTAATATTCCATTTTTCCAATCTTTTAGCTTTACTTCTATAGAAATGTTTGTACCTATATCTTGTAAATCTAATTTTTTTAATACTTCTATCTTGTCTTTTTCAAACTCCAATATATCTTTTTCTTTTAATTCATAAATATATTTACAAATATTCTTTTTAGACATTGAAACTTTTTTGGTAATTTCTTCTATATTATCGACTTTCTTTTTATTAATATAATCATATATCTTTAATGCATAATAATCAGTTATTAAACTATCTTTTTTTAACATCTCTGAACATATCATTATATCAGGAATTCCTATTCCCATTCTTATTTCATTACCATATATGATTTTTTTACTTTCAATATAATCGTTTAATATATTTACTAAATCTTTTTCTTTCATATTATTTACTCCAAATCTTTAACTAAATCTGGTACAATCTTCTGTAATTTTTTTAAATACTCCCAATCATTAGTTTTAAAAACTGGGTTTAATTTTTGATAAAAACCAATCGCATTATCAATATATCCAGTTATATAATTTATTTTTTCTTCTGCATTTAAATTTCTTAAATGCTCTATTTCTTTATTTCTATTATATAAAAAATGTAATCTGCAATTTTTCTCTTGTAAAATTTCTTCTATTTTTTTGCCTTTGCAATATGGACAATCACATTTTAAATCATTTCCTACTTCACTATCTAATATACCTACCAATTTAGAAGGATCCCTTCTAGATATAGAAATAATCTTTAATAATTTAGGTATATAATATGTAACATACATATTATATGGATTACTTTTTTCTGAATACAATTCTTCGTAATAATTTTCAAATCTTGATGCACCACTTTCAAAAGCATATAATCCTAATGATAATAAAACTAAACCAAATGCGGAATTTATTCTTCCTGCAATTACAGGTCTATTTGAGAATTTTTGTAACTTTAATAAAGTTATCATATAATTGTATATTTCAGATATATTTGAGTTATAGTCGATAGTATCAACATATACAATATACATATCTACTGGTAAGCTTGTTAAAACATTTAATAAATATTCTCTTTCACTTGCAGTTGTTAAAATATCTTTCTTTACACAGACGCCCATTACTAATTTTCGTTCAATTTTATTTTTAATCATATAATCTTTAGTTTCTTTCAACAATTTAACATCTAACGTAAACCATGTATCTAAATTATCCCCTTTTATGCTTACAAAACTAGAATTGTTACTAGCATGAAATGGAGCTAAAATGTAGTCACTATCATATTTTAATTGTTCTTGCACTACATTCTTTACATATTCCCTTTTCTTCTCTATGCTATCAAAATCCCTAATTTCATATTTATCATACCCATTAGGTGCATATGGTAATTCAACTAATCCCTTGACATCTGAAAATGTGTCATATGTTAATCTAATTGTAGAAGGGTCAAAAATATAGTTAATTTTATTAGTAGATAGTTGTTTCAGTACTCCTTTTTGGTTTCCCTGCAAGTTTATTGGAAAGATAGCATTTTCAATCTTATTGCCATCTTTGTAAAACTCTTTCATTATTGTACTTTCATTATATAATCGTAAATAAAAACTAGGATTAATATCTTCAATTTCATTAATTACTATGTTCTTTGTTTGCAACATTTCCTTTATCTTTTCAACTGAGTCTGGTCTTTTATATACATCTTTTTCAAGTAGACTAATAATAAGATTATCTATGTAATTAGGAATTTCAGGAACATATTGCAATATTGAAATAGGCTTTTCATTTAATATCTTGTAAAATAATTCATTTCTATTATTAGCATTATATGGAAATCTATTTGATAACAATTCAAATAATATGACTCCTAAACTATAATAGTCTGAACGGTAATCTATATGTTTACTATCCATAACTTGTTCTGGAGACATATAAATTGGACTTCCTATTGTATCTCCTGTTGATGTAATAGATGTAAAGTCTATAATTTTCGACAAGCCATAATCTAAAACTTTAATTGTCTTATTCTCATCTATAAAAATATTTTGTGGCTTTAAATCTCTATGTATAATATTATTTTTATGCATACATTCTAATGCCTCAAGGATTTGGTTTATTATTTGAACTATTTCATCTAATGTCAAAGTATTTTTCTCTATATAGTGTTTTAGCTCTACTCCCTTCGCTTGTTCCATTATAACATATATATATTTTTGATTATTATTGTCAAAAGTTCCATCATCAATATAATTAATTGTATTTTTATGTTTTACTCTTTTTAAGGCTTCAATTTCGCGTTTTATTCTATTATTTTCTCCATGTATATTATATTCTGTTGCAACATATTCTAAATTAAATATTTTCATTGCATACTCTTCTTGATTTTTTCTACAAATATATACTGTACCAAATTGCCCTTTGCCTACATATTTAATAATCTCGTATCCATCAATAATTAAACCTTCCATATATTCACCACCTTTAAGCAAATATTTTATATAATCGCATTATATATTTTTTTCTTCTAAAAGTCTAGTTTTTATAACTCTTTATTTTAAATTTTTTCATAAACATTTTTAAATAATTCTACAAATAACTTACAATTTCTTCAAATGTATCATATCCGCTCTCGCTATTGATATGCCCGCCATTATGTATTAAAACTTGTTCTGTTGCAACTGTATCTGCAAAGTGTTTTTCCACTTCATATGTTACATAAGGATCATTATCTGAATAGAAACAAATTATTTCATTAGCATATTGTTTTACATCTTCCAAGTTATCAAAATACATTGATTTATTAACATTATCATATTCTTCATTTATACCTAGATAATTATTAAATCCACATACGAATATTAATTTCTTAACTTTCACTTTATTTTCAACTAGAAATTTTGATATAAATATTGGTGCGATACTATGCCCTATAATTGTTGTATTTTCATTTATAAGTCCTAAATCTAAATAATATTTCAACAACTTACTCCAATTTTCATAATTTTGAAATCCCACTCCAATTGGAAAACTTGGTACATATACTTGTTTTCCTTCTGCTTCTATAAAATCTTGTAACCAACTAAACCAATTTCCAAATGGACTTCCAAATGAACCATGTATAATAAAATAATTTTTCATTCTTATTACCTCCAATAATAAATTTATTCTACTTCAATAGTTTCATCATTTTCTAATATCTCATATTCTACTTCATATTTGTCAAACATTTCTCCAATATATTTTAAGTCTGGTGGAAACGCTGGATTATCCATATGAATTGGTATCGTTAATGTCGCACCAACTTCTTTTGAATACAGTGCTGCTTCAAATGCTGACATTGTTAATCCATGCCCTGTTACAGGAATGCATAATATATCTGCCTTGTATTCATTTCTAAAGCAAATTGTATCACTAGTAGTATATAGCCTATTTTCTCCATCATCGATAATGTATCCAACATTCTCATTTATTTCTTTTCCTTTTAATAATGGTTGATATCCATGTATCGCATGTACTACTTCTACTTTTATACTATCTAATTCAATAATATCATTTTCTTTTATAATATTTATACTTAAATTTTTATTTGCTTCTTGTACTTCTAGTGTAGAATAGATTTTTATATTGTTATTTATCTTTTCTAAAATTTGTGCATTACAGTGATCTGGATGTTTGTGTGTTATTAATATAATATCAACACTATTCCAAATATCGAAATATTCTTCTTTATATTTTAATGTACCTGGATCTATTAGTATTTTCTTTCCTTTAGATTCAATTAATAAACATGATTGCGGATATTTTGTAATTTTCATAATTAGTCATCCTTTCCTTTAATATTTTAAATTTGTTCTATTTCTTCATCTCTAATTTTAGATATCTTTCCAAAATCTTTCTATCTCTTAATACAATAAATTTTGTAGCATATACAGATTCATATTTTGAAGCAACTAATTCATTGTAAGATTTTGTTATAAGCTCTAATGCTTTTTCAGGAGTCTCCCATAGTAATTTTGCTCCTTCATCTTTTTCTTTCTCTGTCACATTTAATTGTTTAGTATCTTTTAAAACTTTTCCTACAAAGACATAAGAAATCTGTTTAAAATTGTTTAATGATTTATATTCTTCTGTTGTTCCTAAGTATTCTATAATTTCTACTTCGCAACCAGTTTCTTCTAACGTTTCTCTTTTAAATGCTTCTTCTGGTTCTTCTTCACCTTCTAATCCTCCACCAGGTAATTTATACTCATTTTTATTACTCTTATTGAATATTGCAATTTTTCCATCTTCTCTTATAACTATTCCTCTCGCACCTAATCTTAATCTTGGATTACTCATCTCTATAGGCATCTCTCCTATATCTTTATCTGTTATTTTACATATTAACTCTTCTTTCAATGTTATATCTCCTCCTATTTTTATAATTAAAACTCGTTAATAATATTCAATGTACCTATGTTTCCATTTTTTAAATTAAGTAACGAATTTTTTATAAATTTACTATTTCTTAATTTATCATCCATTTCGCTAATTACTTCATCTATATCATACCACTTAACATCTAAAATTTCATCTTTGTTAAACTTTATATCTTCATTCAATAGTTTTGTAGAAAATATAATTGCCATAAAAGTTTTATCTTATATCACTCCATAATCAATGCTTACTATTCCTGTTAATTCTACATCGCAACCAGTTTCTTCTTTTACTTCTCTAATCGCTCCTTCAGTTATACTTTCATTTGGTTCAATACCACCAGCTGAAATATTCCATTTCCCATAGCATTTTTCTTTTGCTTCTTGAACTAATAAAACCATTTTTTTCTACAATTCCTCCAACTACAATTTTCATTTAAAATTCCTCCAATATAGTTTTTAAACTATTCTCCATTGTTTACATTTACTTTATATCACAAATTCCTTAATTTTACAATAAAATCGCCAATATTTAATATTACATTTATCCTTACATTTGCTTAATTACTACAAAATCTCCAATAGAAATAATGTCAAGAGCGAACAAAGTGAGTTTATATACTCTTGATATTATTTTTATTGGAGATTAGAATTATTTTGCAAATGTAAAAAATAAGCATCAGAAGATATCTACTGACACTTACTTAAATAAAGATTCTCTATAACTCATTTCAATAAATTTCATATAACACTTGAAACACTTAACTTTCCCTCATATCTACAAATCAACAGAAGTTATACCTGTTATGCTCACAGTAGATACAATTTCAATTTTATCAATATTTCAAGCATTTAGGCGTTTTTTCCAAAAAATAATTCATGTGTTTCCACTTACCACTTAAGCAATTACTTTAACTTTCACACCCCAATTTTGATGTTTTTCTTTCCCAAATCTACCTTTCTCCTCAAAACTTATAATCTCTGAAACCATATCAAAATCAAGTATTATATGCCTTGTTTTAGTTCTAGCACTGCTACACACTCCACATGACTTGTATATGGAAACATATCTACTGGTTGTACTTCGTGTAATATATACTTATCCTCTA
>CAKPEF010000028.1 GCA_934149305.1 uncultured Clostridia bacterium | reverse complement strand
TAGGATGGTGATGCGGTTTTCTTGATTTGTTTACTAATGATTTGGCTGTACCATCATATTTTTCTCTCCATCTATATCTTGTTTTTCGATGTTGTTTATACCTTATTGCCGCTTTTGTTACTCCATATTTTAATGAATATTCAACAACTGCTTGCTTACATAGTATATCTTGTGTTATATTATTCATAGGAAATACCTCCATTGATATTGTTTTTTGTGACTAATAAATTATATCATATTCTGGTATTTCCTTTTTTATTTTGTTACTGTGTGACATATCTATGTTAAACCAACAATTTGTTGCCGAGATAATACAACATGAGATTGACCATACAAATGGGATAATAATATAATTATAGAAATAGTAATTACTTAAGTAGTTACTATTTTTTTATGTAATAATCTGTATAAATTTAAGAAAAATATCGAAATATAAATAAAAAACATATACCAGAAAATATAAAAACACCCCCCGCCTTTAATCTCTACGAGATAAAAAGGGGGAACGGTGAGGGGAGTCACGTAAAAACTTTCGGGAAATAGGAAGGGGAGGGGGTAATTATTTCTTCAAAATAGCTTCCAACAGTAGCAATACGGCTAATGAAAAACCTTCAATAAAGGCCTCTTCAGCTTTAATATCAGACAATTCATTCATACAATCTAATACATTATCAATTAGAGAAAAAGTTTCTTTTTCAACCAAATGTGATAGTTCTTCTTGAAGTGATGTACATTTTGATAATGTTTTAGAGTATTGGAAATTTTCAGAAATTGGTTTCTCAATGCAAGTATAATCTCCATTGTATAGAGATTTAATTGTTTTATTGTTCATATTTTTACCTCCAGTTGGTTGTGTATTTAAGCTTAATAAAAATAAATAGTCAAGTAAATATTACAAAAAAATGGACTTTGTAACAAAAACTTAATATAAATGTAATAAAATTTAAGCTAAAAATGTGATTTACTATAATAAAAATAAATTAACTATAAATATATAATAATTTACTATAATAAAAATTAAATTATTATATAATAAATTATTTTATTTTTACATTTAGGAGGTGATGTCTTGAAAAAAGAAAACAATACTCATAATGAAATAAAGGGCAATTTATCTTTAAATGGTTGGAAATTTAAAGAAGTTATAAATGAAATGAATAGGAGAAGAAAATTAGAAAATAAAAAGATGACAACAGAATCTAATATATTAAATAAAATTAGAAGAGAAACAATTAAATACACAGAGGTAAAAGAAATTGCAGACATCATTGGATGCAACTTAGAGTGGAAGAAAAAATAGGAGGAATAATAATGGCAGTAAAAAAGAGTATTTTATATAGTAAATTATGGGATAGTTGTAATACATTAAGAAGTAAAGGAGGAATGGATGCAACACAATATAAAGATTATGTTTTAATAATATTATTTATGAAGGTTATAACAGATAAATATTACCATAAAAAAAGTTCATTAATCGAAGTACCTGAAGATGCAAATTTTAATACTATGATTTCACTAAAGGGAAAGAAAAATATAGGTGAAGAATTTAATAAGATTTTAGCAAAGATAGCAGAAGAAAATGATTTACAAAATGTAATAGATGTTGTTGATTTCAATGATGAAAATAAACTTGGAAAAGGCAAAGATATGATAGATGCTTTAACAGGTTTAGTTGAAATATTTCAAGACCCAGAATTAGATTTTAGTAATAATAGAGCGGATGATAATGATGTTTTGGGAGATGCTTATGAATATTTAATGAAACAATTTGCTTCTGAAGCGGGAAAGAGTAAAGGACAATTTTACACACCATCCGAAGTATCTAGAATTATGGCTAAAATATTGAAAATTAATAAATCGACCAAGAGCCCTATTGAAGTATATGATATGGCATGTGGTTCTGGATCACTATTAATAAAAGCTGGTAATGAAACAAAAGAAGGCACAAAAGTATATCTATATGGTCAAGAAAAAGATACTAATACAGCTGGTCTTTGTGTTATGAATATGTTTTTACATGGAAATGCAACAGCACAAATCAAAGATGGAAACACATTAACAAATCCAAGATATATTGAAAATGGAAATATTAGAACTTTTGATTTTTGTGTAGCTAATCCACCATTTTCAGTAAAAAAATGGAGTAGCGATTTGGGTGCAGAAAAAGAATATGGAAGATTTACAGGATTTGGTATGCCACCAGAAAATTGTGCAGATTATGCTTTTTTGTTACATATGATAAAATCAATGGATCCAACAAATGGTCGTGGTGCAATTATACTTCCTCATGGTGTACTTTTTAGAGGTGGACAAGAAGAAATAATTAGAAAAAAATTACTGAAAAGTGGACTAATTGAAGGAATTATAGGACTTCCACCAAACTTATTTTATGGAACAGGAATACCTGCTTGTATAATAATTTTAGATAAAAAAGAAGCTATTAATAGAAAAGATATCTTTATGATAGATGCAAGTAAATATTTTGTTAAAGACGGAAATAAAAATAAATTAAGAGAAGAAGATATAAAGAAAATTACTGATACATATTTAGGTAGGATAGAAGAAGAAAAATATTCTAGAATTATAACAATGAAAGAAATAGAAAAAGAAGAGTATAACTTGAATATTCCTAGATATATAGATTCGTCTGATGAGGAAACAATACAAGATATAAGAGCACACTTACTTGGAGGAATACCAGAATTAGATATTGAAAAATTAAGTCAATATTGGAGTGTAGCACCAAACTTAAAAAAAGAATTGTTCAAGAAAAACAAAAAGAAAGGATATTTAGATTTAGCAATAAATAAAGAAAAAATAAATGAAAAGATAAGTGGTTCAAAAGAATTTATTGCATATTTTGAAAATTTAATAGAAAAAGTTATTAGATGGCAAGAAGAAAGCAAAGATAAATTATACAATGTAAATATCGAAACAAGAGTAAAAGACTTAATTGAACAATTGTCTAATGATATTTTAAATATCTTTGAGGATGATAAATTAATAAATAAATATGAAGCATATGAATTTTTGATGGAATATTATAACAATACATTAAAAGATGATTTACATTTAATTATTGAAAATGGATGGATTCCAAAATTAATTTATGGACAAGATAAGAATGGAAAAATGAAGAAAAATGAATTTGAATCGGATTTATTACCAAAAAATATTGTTGTAAAAGAATACTTTAAAGAATATGCTAATAAATTAGATGAATTAAATAATGAACTAAATTATTTAATACAGGAATTTGAATCAAAAATCGAAGAAAACACAGGAGATGAATCTATATTTAATGATGAAGATAAAGTTAATGAAAAATTAATGAAAGATAAAATAAAAGAAGAATCAGAAGAAAGTATAATTATATTAAAAGAAATGTTAGATAATTTATCTAAGCAAAAGGATGTAAAGAAAAATATTAAAAAAGTTCAGGAAGAACTAAATGATTTAATAATTAAAAAATATGACTCATTAAATGAAACAACAGCAAAAGAATTAATTATAAATAAAAAATGGTTTAAGGATTTAGAAAATAGATTTGCAGATATATACATTGATATAATATATGATTTGTCTAATCAAATAACAACAGTGGTTGAAAATTATGAAAATACATTAGATCAATTGGTAAAGGAAACATCTCATTTTGAGTCTTTAGTTTTAAAAGATTTGGAAAGGATGGGATATCAATGCTAAAAAAAGAAATATTATCTAATTTATTTGAAATAACAGCAGGTGGAGATATAAAAAAAGAAAATTATTCAATATCAAAAAAAGGAGAATATAAATATCCCGTATATTCAAATCAGCTATCTGAGAAGGGATTATTTGGATTTTATAAAAAATATGATGTCGATTATAATTCTATTACAATTACAGCAAGAGGAACAATTGGACATGCTGAAACTAGAATAAATGAAAAATATATGCCTATTGGGAGATTATTGATTTTAAAACCTAAGAAAGCAATAAATTTAGAATATATTAAGAATATTATTAATTTTAAAGTCAGGTTTGCAAAAGAAAGTACAGGAGTTCCTCAACTCACTGCACCCCAAATTGGAAGATATAATATTGAAATTATAGAAAATATTAAAGAGCAAAAAGCAATAGCTGATACTTTAACCAATATAGATAATTTAATAGATTCATTACAAAAAATAATTGATAAAAAAAGTAGAATAAGAAAAGCTATGATAGAAAGTTATTTGATAGGAAGTAAAAGGATAAATAATTATAATAAGAAATGGATTAATACAACAATAAAAAACATAGCTAATGAGATAACAAAAGGAAATGGATTATCTAAAGAATTATTAAGTGAATCTGGAAATAATAAGTGTATTTTATATGGTGAATTATTTACGAGATATAGTGAATTGATTTCAAATGTAGAATCATTTACTAATGAAAAAGTAGGAACTATTTCTAAAAAAGGAGACATTTTAATTCCCGGATCAACAACTACTATAGGAAAAGATCTAGCTAAGGCGTGCGTGATTCAAGAAGATGGTGTGTTATTAGGTGGAGATATCAATATTGTTAGAGTCAAAAAACAAATCAATCCTATTTATATAGCTTATTTGTTTACCAATATTTTGTATAAAGAAGTGGAAAAAGTTGCACAAGGTACAACGATAATACATTTGCATGGAAAAAATATAGAAAATATACCAATATATATTCCTGAAGAAAAAGGAGAACAAGATGAGATAGTATATATATTGCAAAATGTAGATAATGAATTAGATTTACTAAAACAAAAATTAGATAAATACAAAAAAATAAAAGAAGGAATGATGGAAGATTTACTAACAGGGAAAGTGAGGTTGAATTATGAGTAATGTAAATGAATTAGAAATAGTAACACAAGACAGAATAGTACATAAAATATTTGAAGAAAAATTAAACTACACTTATCTTGGAAATTTTGAAGATAGAAAAAATAATTCAAATATAGAAGAAGAGTTACTTTTAAAATTTCTTATAAAAAAATATCCGGAAGAAATAGCAAAAAAAGCAATAGCAGAATTAAAAAAAGTTGCTCATAATGAAACGAGATCTTTGTATGAAGTAAATAAAGAAGTGTACAATATGCTTAAATATGGTACAGGAATTACTTTATATGTTGGTGAGAAAGAACAAAAAGTATATTTTATAGATTACGAAGACTATACAAATAATGATTTCTATATAGCAGAAGAAGTAACTGTTGAAGGGCAGAATGAAAAAAGACCTGATATTGTAATTTATATTAATGGAATTGCTATTGGAGTAATTGAATTAAAAAGAAGTACAGTATCAATTAATGAAGGAATAAGACAAAATTTAGATAATCAAAAAGCATTATTTATTGAAAGATTTTTTACAACTATTCAATTTGTAATAGCAGGAAATGATACAGAAGGTTTGAAATATGCAACAACATTGACACCAGCTAAATATTATCTTACATGGATTGAAGATATAAAAGCGATAGGTGAATTACATGAAAAAGTTGATAGCTTAATTAATAAAAATGATTTCTTAATTGATCAGCAATTAATTTCATTGTTTGAGAAAGAAAGATTAATAGATTTAATTGATAATTTTATTATATTTGATGGCGGAATAAAAAAGGTCCCAAGATATAATCAATATTTTGGTGTGAGTAATGCTAGAGAATATGTAGAAAAACATGAAAGTGGAATTATATGGCATACTCAAGGTTCAGGAAAATCCTTATCAATGGTTTTGCTTGCTAAATGGATATTAGCAAATATTAATGATTCAAGAGTATTAGTTTTTACTGATAGAAAAGAATTAGATAAACAAATAGAAGATGTGTTTAGTAATGTTGGAGAAACGATATATAGAGCAAAAAGCTGTAATGATTTGTTACAATCATTAAATGAATATTCTAAAGGAAGATTAATTTGCTCATTAATACATAAAGTAGGAAGTTCAGTTGATGAAGATTCAGATAAAAATTATGCAGACTATGTAAAAGAATTAACAAAATATAAAAATGAAGTATATTTTGCCAAAGGTGATATTTTTGTTTTTGTAGATGAATGTCATAGAAGCCAAGCTGGATTGTTACATGATGAAATGAAAAGAATATTACCAAAGGCAACGTTTATAGGTTTTACAGGAACACCATTGATGAAAAAATCAAAAGCAACAACATTAGAAAAATTCGGAAAATATATTCATACATACAAATTTGATCAGGCTGTAAAAGATGGAATAGTTGTTGATTTATGTTATGAATCTAGAAATGTTGAACAAAGAATAAATAGACCAGAAAAAATAGATGAATGGTTTGAAGCTAAAACAGCTGGATTAAATGAATTTGCAAAACAGAAATTAAAAGAAAGATGGGGAACATTACAAAATGTAACAAGTTCTGGATCAAGATTAGATGAAATAGTAAAAGATATAATATTTGACTTTGAAAAGATTCCAAGACTTGAACAAGGAAAAGGTACAGCAATGTTAGTTGCAAGTTCAATATATGAAGCATGTAGATATTGGGAGATCTTTCAAACAAAAGGATTTACTAAATGTGCAATAGTATCATCATATACACCATATATTTCAGATGTAAAAGGCGAAGAAGATGGTGAATTTACGCTATCAGATAAGCAAAAAATTTATGAAGTATATGAAAAAATGTGGGACAAGAATAGATATTCAAAATTAAGAAGTGATAGTGAGCATGATGATTACACACAATGTTTTGAAGATGATGCTATATATAAATTTATTCATATTCCATCAGAGATGAAGGTATTGATAGTTGTAGATAGATTATTAACAGGATTTGATGCTCCTTCTGCAACATATTTATACATAGATAAAAAAATGCAAGACCATGGACTATTCCAAGCAATCTGTAGAGTAAATAGATTGGACAAAGATAAAGATTTAGGATATATCGTTGATTATAAAGACTTATTTGAAAACATTGAAGGAGTAGTTGAAGATTATACTACAGGAGCATTTGATAATTTTGATAAAGAAGATATAACAGGATTATTAAAGAATAGATTAGAATTTGGAAGTGAAAGATTAAATAAAGCACTAAAAAAAGTAAAATCTATTTGTGAACCAGTAGAAAATCCCAAAGGGACATTAGAATTGTTACATTATTTTGTAGCAGAAGATCTGGATACAATAAGTGAGTCTAGAGAGGAAAAATTGAAAAATACTGAAAGTAGAAGAATTGAATTTTATGATGCGGTTTCTGATTTGGTAAGATCATATACAAATATTGCTGATGAAATGACAAAAGCTGGTTATACTAAAGAAGAAATAAAAGAAATAAAAGAAGCTGTAAAATATTATAACAATGCTAGAGATGAAATAATGAAAGCAGCAGGAGACTATATAGAATTAAAAAATTATGATAGTGCTATGCGATATATGATTGATAATTATATAAGTGCAGAAACCTCTGAAACACAATATAAATTAGATGAAACAACATTGTTAGATGTTATAGTTGCAAGTGGATTAGATAAAGCAACGAAAATTATGCCAGAAAGTTTTAAAAAGAATAAAAGAGCAATGGCTCTTGCTATAGAAAACAACATAGCATCAACTATTATAAATAATAAAAATCAAAATCCAAGATACTATAGTAAGATGTCTGAATTACTTGAAGAATTAATTAAAATGAAGAGAGAACAAAGCCTTGATTATCAAGAATATTTAGAAAAATTAATTGAACTTGTAAAAAAAGTAAAGAGCCCAGAAACAAGTGGAGATTATCCAAAGTCAATGCATAATATTAGATTAAGAGGATTATATGATATTCTTGATAAAAATGAAGAAAAAACAATACAGTTATATGATTATTTAACTTCAAACATTTCAAGAGATTTCATGGAATCAAAAATGAAACAAAGGGAATTTAAAAGAGAATTATCTTTGTGGATTGAAAATGAGAATCAAGAAGAAGAAATATTTAATCTTTGGAAAAATACGAGAGGATGTTAGGATATATGTTAATAAAAAACTTTGACATAGAAGTAAATAGAAAGCAGGTAAAGAATATAAATTTAAAAGTCTATCCTGATTTAACAATAAAGGCATCTATACCAGAAAATATGGATATATCTACAGTAGAAAGAATGATTATATACAAGGAAGATTGGATTAATAATCAATTAAAAAGGTATAAAGAACAGAATAGGATGGCGAAAAGAAGTTATGTTTCAGGAGAAGATCATTATTTAAATGGAAAAAGATATATTTTAAAAGTATGTGACTCTAATACACCGATGATAAAGATTGAAAACAATAATACAATGATGATGTATGTGAGAAAATCTTCAAGTATGGAAAATAAAGAAAGATTAATGAATTATTTCTATAAGGAAAATCTTGAAAATAAATTAAAAAAATTCATTCCATTATGGGAAGATAAAATTGGAGTAAAATCTAATTGTTATTCGATTAGAAAGATGAAGAATAAATGGGGAAGTTGTAACACGGATAAAAAAGAAATTAATTTTAATTTAGAATTAGCTAAAAAGAAAGATTCAGAGATACAATATGTTGTTATACACGAATTGTTGCATCTTATCGAAAGAAATCATAATGAAAATTTTAGAAATTTAATGTATGAATATTGTCCAAAGTGGGAAGAGTATCATGAATCACTAAATCAAATATTAAGTTATAAATTTTAAAGGATTTTTGGACATATTAAAAAATACACTTTCATAATAATTTTAAAGAATTCCCCAGAAAACATATGGATGTTTTGCTAATAGAGTGGCATAAATTATAGGAGGTAAAATTATGGCAGATCAATTATTTCATAAAACAGAGTATCAAGTACAACAATTGGTAGATATGACCAATAAAGGCGAATTAGGCCTACCTGATTTGCAAAGAGGTTTTGTATGGAAACCAAATAAAATAAGATATTTATTAGATTCGATGATGAAAGGATATCCAATTGGATTTGTAATGCTATGGGCAGCACAATCAAATACTGCAAAGGGTGAAAACAAAGTTATTGGTAAAGATGATAAAATTGCATATGGACAAGATTATGTTATTATAGATGGACAACAAAGAATTACTTCTTTATATGCTGTAATGACAGGAAAAGAAATAAGTGAAGGTGGAAAAACTATAAAAATATCATTCAATCCGATAACAAAAGAGTTTGCAGTTTGGAATATGTCTACTGAAAGAAATCCTGAATGGATAAGCAATATAAGTGACATATATACTAATGTTAATAGAAGTAGAGCTTTTATAAATAAATTCATAGATAATTTAAAAGAATATAGAGAAAAGAGAGAAGAAAACTTAACAGAAGATGATGAACAATTAATCGATGAATCTATATCAGAAGTGTTAAAACTAAGAGATTATCCTATAAATGCTTTAGTAATAAATGGCGATGTTGATGAAGAATCAGTTGCAGATATATTTACAAGAGTGAATTCTGGAGGAGTTAAATTAAATGAAAATGATTTTATTATGACTTTAATATCTGTATCTTGTCCAGAATTAAGAGATAGAATTGAATGTTTTTGTGAGGAATCAACTGATGCTTCAAAAGGTGGAAAAGCATATAATAAATTAATTGCTGTTAAACCTCAACAAATTATAAGAACTACAATGGCTTTTACATTTAAAAGAGCAAGATTAAAATATGCATATATGAAATTAAGAGGTAGTGATTTAAAAAGAGGTGCGGATGGAAGAATAGATATGGAGCTAAGAAAGCAAAGCTTTGCTGAGTTAGCAGCTGGATTGAATAAAGTATTGGATTATGAAAATTGGAATGAGTTTATTCGTACAGTAATGTCAGCAGGATTTGTTAATAGCTCGATGATCAGTTCTGA
>CAKPEF010000027.1 GCA_934149305.1 uncultured Clostridia bacterium | reverse complement strand
CATTGCAAATGGTTGAAAAGTAAGATTTTGCTTTCAACTCGCGGCAGACAAGTTTATTGCTAAATTAGTAAAACAGCAACCCACCAGCCTAGAGTTATCTGCTGGTGGGTTTTAGCTTCAAATTTATTTTATTCTTTCAATTTCTAATATATCATCATGTAAATAATTATTTATGTCTTCTATACTGTATTTTAGTGTATATACAGGTCCACTAAGATCATTACTACGCGAAACAATGAAATATTTTTCATCAATGGTCCATGTTCCATCAAAATATTCCTTAAATATATCCAAGTTATCTGTCAAAGAAAATGAACCATCAGCAAGCTTCTTCCAACTAGTATATTCCTCTCCATCTTCGCTTAATGCCTCTGCGCTAAAAATATATTCCATAAGTGTATTAGGAAATTTTGTAATGTCATCAATCTTTAGTTGTTCTCCTGTCTTTTTATCAAAAACCATATATGTAACGGAATGATTACTAGCCCCTCCACCACTATATCCATTGTATTCTAAAGATACCGAAAAAATATTTTCAGATTGATACTCTAAGTATTGGTTGTATTCATATATTTTCAAAAATTCTGTATCTTTTGGCAGTGTAGTTTTTTCATATACATTCGCATCATTAAACTGTTTTTGAATCTCATTTAAACTTTCATTGATTTTATTTATATTCTCTTCAGCATTAGTATTTTCCACACTTATTGTCTTACATATTATATAATTCGCATTTTCATCATAGTCTTCTTCTATTTCTTTGCAAATAATAGGTGCATTTTCTTGAATTGTATATATATTATTTTCTTTTCTATGCAATTTGTCTTTAAACCCTATTTCAAAAGGTGCTAGGGCCAAAATTATTGCTGTTCCTAATATTATAAATGTGTTTTTAGCCATTTTTCATTCATCCCTTTCATGTTTGTGCTCCTTTTAATCATTATATAAAATCATGCCCGCGCCTAGTTTATCATTAGGTCTTGATATGAAACCGAACTTTTCATAGAAACCTTCCCTGCCTTTTGATGCACCTAAATATGTTCTAATATTTGGGTTTACTTTTTTATATCTATCGACTTGTTCTAGTAACTTATACATTATTTCTGTTCCAATTTGCTTTCCTTGATATTTAGGTATTACCATTATGTCTTGTATGTATAAAAATATTGTTTTATCTCCGATAATTCTTCCATATCCTATTAGTCTATTTTCATCATAAACGCAAAGTGAATATAATGTATTTCTTAGTGCCTCTTCGACAATATTACTTTCTCTCTTTCCCCAACCTACTGATTCTGTGAGCATATTAAAGTCATCTGGTGTGGGTGTTTTTTCAATGTAATTTATTTTCATATGTACTCCGTTCGACCTTATTATCTTTTAATACTGCTACTTTTTATACCTTTCGTATTTCTAATGTACTTATATCATAAAAGCCAAATTTTTACAACATTTTCAAAGAGTATTTCGCCATTTTTTGTCGATTAAATTTTCTTTTATACTAGTTGTCAACAAAATTTATTTTTTTGCTTGACTTATATAACCATTTATGTTGATATATCTTTCGTTCGCTTTTAACATTGAAAATTCATACACCTCTTTTGGTGTATTTTATATATATTCACGCGAGATAGATTGTGTTGGAGATGAGATACCTTTCCTTTCCTTTTCTTTTTTTTTTCTCACTTTCTCCCTTTTCCTTAAGTTTTTCATGTTTGTCATTTGCTTAAAAATTGTCTCTCTCCATGAATGGTCTACTCAAAGCCACGTTAATCCTTCTATTGGATTGACCAACATTCGCATAAGTGATTTTTCGCTTTGCAACAAAACTCCAGTCATTCAAGACCGGAGTTTTTGTTATTTACAAAGTTTTTATACAAATTACTCTAGAAGTATATGTCGTATGCTTTTTCAATGTATCGGAAAAATATAAATTTTGTTCAAACAACAAATTATTTTTTCTCTCATAAATCGCTGGCTCCAAACTCTTCATTTATGTGAAGAGTTTTTGTTGTCTTCTACAATTTTGTACACTTTTTCTGACCACTCCCATATATCCTTGCAATTGTTTTCAACATAAATTATTTTCCTTTTTAATCTCTCATCAATTATATCTTTAACCTTTTCTTTATACGCATTAGGAATTATAATTGTATGTACCCAATTGCAAAGTTCTATTTCATCTTTAATCTTTACTGGCAAAAAGCCATCTATTACAGCGTTTGGATGTTTTATTATTTGATCGTATTTAAAATAGAAACGAATCCCTGGGGTAAAACCTTTACTCAAATCATCTTTTGATGGCATACGATTTAATTTTCTTTCCATAACAAGTCTGTCCCCCGCTTGACAATTTCCCCATGAAAACATAACATATTCGAAAAAGTCAGCCGGATCATTTGCTGCATTTCTTTTCTCCAACATCAATTTTTCTGCCTCAATTCCTCGTGCTTTCACTGCTGAGTATAAGTATCCACATTCAAATATTTTGATTGCATTTTCTATCGAAGTAGTATGACATACAAATTCAGTTTCACACCCCTTTCTATACGAACATGCAGTACATTCCGTTATTAGTTTAGGGCGTTGCACATTTATATATTGCGTTGGATTTTCTAGCGCCTCATGTATCTTTTCTACTATCTCTGTATTCTCACATTCAATATTACACTTTCTCCCATTCTTCTTTTCATATGAGATAAAATCTAAAATGTTCTTTATTTCCCAATCTGTTATCTTAGGATAGTTTGAAAGTTTTTTATAAAAAACTTGGTTCCACACCTCTGTATATTCAAAATTTCCAATTTTTATTAACATAGCTTGCCTCCTTTAATTTGTCCATTCTAGTTGCAATATATCATATTTCATATTTTGGCTCTATATATTACCATTATTCTCATTGATTTTTTATGTAAATCATGTTAGAATGCTTTTGAGATAAATCCCTATACACTATCCATTAACTATCAAAATAATTTTTAGGAGGAACATCTATGGATATCATTTCGATGCTAGCAAAGCAGATACTCGCACTCGGGGACAATATTCGTTATGAAGATGATGTTAACGAATTTTTAACAAAATCTCAATTTTACGAAATTCTGGGACTCTTGAAAGATGCGAAAGAAACACGAAAACTTTTGGTAGACTTCTACTCGCCAGAATTTGAACAACTTCACCGTTCCAGACCTCTAAAAATTTACCGAAATAAAGATGAATTCGAGTATCTTTCAAAAAGATTTGTTTGGAAGGTAAAGTATAGTGACCTTCCGCTAAACTACATTGTATGCTCAGTTTCTTGTATATTTGAAATGTATCGCGCAGAATACTTAATTCAGCATCATTTAATAAAAAATAATGTTGATATGAGTGAATTTCAGGTCCTAATAAAGTATTTCCATAATTTTATTGGTCGAACCGCTGCTCTTCATGCATTGCAAATGGTTGAAAAGTAAGATTTTGCTTTCAACTCGCGGCAGACAAGTTTATTGCTAAATTAGTAAAACAGCCCCCCACCAACCTAGAGTTATCTGCTGGTGGGTTTATTTTTGTTTTAATGCTATTTCTAATTTTAACTGCTAGCAGAATATTATCGTTGTAGCATTTTTTCAATTTCATTAACAAATTCACTTTTAGCAATTCTGCTACTTGGAACTACTAGATAAACTTTGTTTCTAGTTCTTGTTAATGCAACATAGAACAGCCTTCTCTCTTCTGCAAATGGCATTTGTTCATTTATTGAATCTAAATTAAAATACTCAAATATCCAGTGGGATGCTCTTCCCTTGCTTGGAAATACTCTTTCTCTCAAACCGAATACTATCACTTGATCAGCGGTCAAGCCTTTTGAACGATGCATTGTTAACGCCTCTATTTTTGCTTCCGGTAAATCTTTGCATATCAGAACATCATTTACTCCTTTTGCAAAAAATTCACTTTTACTTAGCCTATATAAACACTCATTAGTCCTAGCTAGAATTAAAATATTACTGTTGTAATTTTCTTCATACAGTTTATGTACCAGATCATTTATCTTTTCATATTCTTTATACCATTCATATTCAACTATTTCTATTGGATGCTCTAATCTCTTTATTGATTTAATTTTCTTCTTACTTTGAGCTTCATTTTTCAAAATAAAGTCACTTGTCACATTCGCTAACTCTTGACCATATCTATACGTTGTTGAAAGATACATATCATCTTTTGAATTTGTGAACAACTCACTAAATTTATTAAATAACTCCAATCTTGAACCTGCAAAAGCATAAATTGATTGCCAATCATCACCTACTGATATCAATTTTGCATTAAAAAACTCAATAAGTCTCTTTATAAATAAAAATCTTTGAAATGTAATATCTTGATATTCATCCACAATAACATATTTATAGTTTAATTCTGGATATTTGTTTTTTACTTCTTTTATTATTTGTTTATAGGAAAGATTTATCATGTCGCTATAATCTATCATGTGATTTTCGACTAAATATGCTTGATAATATTCGCAAATCTCCTTCAAATATTTTATAGCTTCTATCCTACACTCAGCCTCTTTTTTCTTATCTGCGGAATAACAAAAATATTTAAAATCTTCTTCTTTAATTTGAGATATCCTTTTATTAAACATGTAATTTTCATCATCCACTAACATATTTTTAAATATATCAATAAATGTTATTACCAAATCAACAAATCTGTAGAACTCAGCGTTCAAATTATTGTCTAATATCCTATCAAAAATTTCTTCATCTCTTCTTCTTACAAAATCAATATTTCTATTTGATAACTCATTTTTTAATGTTGTTATGAAATCGCCATCTGGCGTCATGTAATCCAAATTTATAAAGTCGCTCTTGTTGCTTTTTTGAAATTTTTCTTTTATTTTTCTAGTCCTATTATATTTTGCAATCTCAGCTTTGTTAAGTTCATTCTTTTCATTATAACAATTTGAAAGGCCAAAATATTCTATGTAAATAATTTTTCCCTGATATTCTATCGTAAAATCTGGCACATATGTTGTGTCCTCATTTACCTTCTCTTCAAATATCTTTTCATATGAATAATCTATACTATTTGCATAAAGAAAATTTGCAATCCTAACCTCTCCTATAGATTTTACCTTTTCTCCTCTTATTGTATAAAGAGAATTTCTTTGACTCAATCTGTTTATTAAGTATTGATGGATGCCACCATGTTTACTGCTTTCAATTAGGTACTTTCTTCTTTTATAATCTTTAAAATAGTCTTCAAAAGTGTCAAACTTTCCAAAATTTTCTATAAAGCCTTTTGCAATATATGTCTTGTTTTCGTATTGCTTAAATAATTCAATTAGTCTCCTTAATTTATTTTTATCTTTGAATAACTCTTTGATATAACTGCAAATAATCTGTTTTTGCTCATCCGCGCCAACCACTTTAATAGGATATGGATAAAATTTTTTAATAAACTTCATTCCTAATGAATGAAAAGTTGAAACTGGAATTCCTAAATCCAGCAAATCATTTACCTTTTCATCTAAATCTTCGCTGGACTTCTTTGTAAATGTTAACATTATTATTTCTTCAGGTTTAATGCCTAATTTATCAACTAAGTATTTCACCTTTGCCGCCATTGTCGTGCTCTTACCAGATCCGGCACCAGCATTTATTAAAGAATAATCATCGTCTCTTAAAATTATCCTTCTCTGTTCATCATCAGGTTTTATATTTTCTCCGACATCAGTAAAAATATGATCAAAATATTCTTTATACTCTACTAATTTTCGTTCTACAAAATCACTATTTCTCTCATTTAATAACTCTTCATTAACTTCAAGATCGTTCTTTACGCAAAAATTCTTGTAATCATTGTAACTAATATATCTATCTTCATCTAAAAACACATCTAAATTATCCATATATTTATCCCTTTTCATTTGTTTAACAACTTTTATCTTAGTATATTTATATCATAATAGACAATATTTAACAACTATAAATGTTGGGGTGGGATATAAGAAAAATGAGAAAATTTTATTCTAAAAGTTTGGAAACCGACTAATTATTTTCTAAATCGTACTCCCACAAACTCAAATGTCCACTAGCCTCAATTGGCTTTTCAAACACCTCGACATTTTCAACTTGCCAACCATAATCCTCTTTGAATATGCTACTAGCATAAATATCGATATTCTCCTTTAATAGTTTTTCTTTAAATTCTGGTGACATTTTCACGCAATCAACTAGTGTTACTTTGCCAAGTATTTTTCCAATTGGTATCTCTTTTGGCAAGCACTTTTCCAATCTTTTCATCGCTTCTTTATCGATACTTTTTCCAGCATGTATTAGCAAATCTCCTCTATATTTTGTTTGCCAACTTCTAAATTCGAATCTTTTATTGCCTTGCATTATTAGTGTAGCCCATGGCTGGTTGATTGTTAAAACTTTCATGTTTGTGCTCCTTTTAATCATTATATAAAATCATGCCCGCGCCTAGTTTATCATTAGGTCTTGATATGAAACCGAACTTTTCATAGAAACCTTCCCTGCCTTTTGATGCACCTAAATATGTTCTAATATTTGGGTTTACTTTTTTATATCTATCGACTTGTTCTAGTAACTTATACATTATTTCTGTTCCAATTTGCTTTCCTTGATATTTAGGTATTACCATTATGTCTTGTATGTATAAAAATATTGTTTTATCTCCGATAATTCTTCCATATCCTATTAGTCTATTTTCATCATAAACACAAAGTGAATATAATGTATTTCTTAGTGCCTCTTTTACAATATTATTTTCTCTCTTACCCCAACCCACTGATTCTGTGAGCATATTAAAGTCATCTGGTGTGGGTGTTTTTTCAACGTAATTTATTTTCATATGTTTACTCCTGGTTAAGATAATTTTTTTACATTTATATTTTTAATATAAAACTATGCTTTTTCTATTTTATTAAATTATTATCATCCAAATATTTTATGAAGCTACTAATGATATCATTATTTCTGTCTATTATATCTTTTTCTGTGTAATCATCTTTAATTTTGGCTATTCTAACCAATTCCATATTTAAAGTTCCCTCTTTTTTCTGATTTCTGGAGTTAACATATCCAATATAATATTTTTTCTTATCTTCAAATCTATAATCTGATGCTCTTATATTTATGCGCTTTTCCAATATTGCTTTATTTCCTAATAAGTCTAAATATTTATTGTTAGATAGTGTATTTTCCTTGTCCTGCCTATTTTTCGCATAAATGTGCTCTATTTCGTATACATTGTCAAGTGAAAGCAATTGTTGTTCCTCATCTTGAAAAGCCCTCCAAACCAATATTGATTTTGTAACTGGTCTTTGATTCCAGAAATTATAGTTTTCTATACTACGCGTTAATAGTTCTCTATCAAACTTAAAATCATTAAATGTTACTTCATTTCCATCAACAATGTTTACCATTTCTGCAAATACTGGTGTACGAAGTGCATTAACTCCAGGATTAGTTATTGCATATGCAAATATAAAGCCAGTAATTTTATTTAAAAAATTATATAATTGCTCATCATTCAGGTTATTTTCATTGTCCCTATATTTCATAAAATATACTGATAAAAAGTATGTCCACATTCCGTTAGGTGCATAATTTAAAACGCACAATTTTTTCAAAACTTTTACCGAAAATCTATCCATGTCTTGATTCGAAATATCATTCCAAAAATTTGCCAAATCAATTAGATTTTGTAGTGTAATTTCATTATTTAACAATGTGTAAGAATTTTTTTCGTAAAATTTCCTTAAGGCTTCCGTTGTTGATGATTTTATTCCAATTTTTGCTCTTTCATAATACATGTATCTCGTAAATAATTCATCCATAGGTGTTCCTATCGTAGGCTTAAAAATTTTGTTGCATATATCTTCCAATGATTTCCATTTACTTATAAAATCATCTTTCTTTCCTATTTTAGAATAATATTTATAAAATTGTGCTTTAAATATATCTGCATCTGATAAAGGCATCCCCCTATCGTTCAAAGTAGAAAAGATTCTTAATGCTGTATTTTGGTCGTCAGCCTCTATAGGTAACAAAATACAATTATTAAGTATTCTTATTGGCAAATTAGGTAAATATGAAGCATAATCATTTATAAAATCAGCTATTTTCTGTTGAAAAAATTCATAATTTTTTGCATATCTGCTTTTTTGACTTTTTTCAACTATTCCCTTTTTTAATATTTGTAAAAATTCTTCTTTATCATTATCATTTGCAACTTCTGAATCGATTTTTAATTTATTCTTATCTGGTGTTCCAAATTCATCAGTTTTCCATATACACCTTTCAATAAATTCTCTAGTTTTTATAGACTGAATATCTTTCATATTTTCAAACTTATCATAAAACGCCCTTAATAATAGCATTAATGTTGTCAATCTTTGCTGTCCATCTATAATCTCTAATTTTCCATTATCATTTTTGAAAGTAACAATAGGCCCTAAATAATATTCGTCATCACTATTAAACTTAGTTGAATCCTCATCTGGAAAAGCAAATTCAAATATATCACTCCATAATGTTTGGCATTCTTCTATTTCCCATGCATATGGTCTTTGATAATCCGGTATTAAAAAGTCTGACTTTTTATCAGAAAATAAACTTCCTATATTTTTTTGATCAATATTTAATTTTGACATATTAACGCTCCTTTAAATAGACTAATCGCCTTCAATGACCTCGTTATCATAAATAACGATAGCTTTTTCATCTGTAAATCGTACATAATCTTTATATTTCTTTCCAAAAAGATCTTTATATTCTATATACACTTCATCTACATTAGGTTTTTCCATACTTTCACAATTTATCATATATAAACCTTGATCAGTAAGTGTAATCCTCGCCTTACTATTTGAACATATATGTAACCTATCTTCATATTCATTAAAAAATATCTTTTCAGCTACCAACTTTTGCACAATTTCATTCACATTTTTATCACTAACAATCATTTCTTCTATATATTTTTTTATAATAAAATATGATTTTTTTGTATTTATAATCGCCACTGTTTGCCCTGAATTACTAATGTCAATAATAAATCGATTAAAAGAAATATTATCCTCATTAGATATGTACCCACTTGACGCATCACCGTATTTTCTTATATCTTCAGGAGAATGCGTAGAAACACACAAACATGGTCTCTGTGACTCTCTTACGTTTTCATTACTTTCTTTCCTATCTTTTCTTGTTACATAAAATAACATGTATGTACTTATCCAAACAGATCCACATGTTCCAATGAAAGAAAGCCAATCATAATTAGGAGATATATCTTTATTTAGTCCCAACTTAGAAAATAAATTATATCTATCCATATAATAAATGGCACATGGCAAGATTATCATAGCCATAATAAGATCCAGTGTAGCTTTTTCTTGATCACTTAATTTTCTTCTTTCTTTTATAAATTCGATTATCTCTTCTATTACATTATATATGACAAAACTAGATGGCACTAACATAATTAAAATCAATATCACTTTCGACATTATTACTGTACTCCTTACTTTAGTATTTTGAAATACTTATTCTTTTTTCATAACTGCTGTAAAGCCTAAAAAGCGCAAATTGCATCAAAAATATTTTATTTTTTACTTAATCATACTCATTGTCCTAATTTTTGCAATCTTTTAAGTTCATCTTTATTACCTATCACAAATTTGTTGTTCATATCTTTTTCTGCATAATACGCCATATCATTAAATTTTTTTATTTCTTCATCCGAATCTATATATGCATATTCAAGTATGTCTCCATACCTATGTTCTCCGTATAGTTTTTCATCCATCATTATAATTGCGACTTTTTTATTTAATGGCAAAACATATTCATATTCCCCATTTTTTCTAACGTAATAAAACCCATTTCTCGGTAAGACGAAGTTCATATCTGTTCTATTAACTAGTATATTTACTTTTTTGTCTCCTAATATCCTGTAACTTTTATCATTGTAATCATACCATCTTAAAACATCACTATGAGTAGCATCAAAACTAGATAATATTACCGAACTCTTTTCTGAAAGAGCTGCCATTTTCTCATTCCTTAATATTAAGCAATCAAAAAAACAGTAAATTACATTTAAATCATTTTTGGAAAGCATAAAATTTATTTCTTTTTTCTGAAAATTTTTGAATTTTAAAATCACTTCACCAAATTTAGATTCTATATTAGCCAATTGTTGCTCAACATCTTCATCAAAATACCCTGGTATTGCATCTATCTTATTTACTTTTTCTTCTTTGATGGTGTTATCATTCAAATCTAAATATCGCACTTTATCTCCTTCTGCCGTTTTGAATGAAAAACCTCTCATTAATAGCTGACTGAGTTGTACATGTGAATTCTGCATTTTTTCTTCTCCTTCACATAAAATTTTATTTATATTCTTCGTTTTCTTTTTCTGCCACCATTTTCAAACAATCCTCGTTTTTGGTTCTTTGGTTAATTGTTTCATATTTAAATTCATCACTTTCATCAGCATTTCCAAGTCCAAAATATTTTTCAAAAAACTTCTTAACTTTAACTATTATATTTTCCTTTTTCTTTGCCCTATTACCTCCACCAAATCTTCTCATAGGTGGCAATATTTTTTCTATATCTGTTCCATTTGTTTTAACTTGTCCATCTCTAAAAGCATTATCTAAAAACTTTCTAGTTTC
>CAKPEF010000026.1 GCA_934149305.1 uncultured Clostridia bacterium | reverse complement strand
AGCTAATGTATATAAAAAGGTATTTCAATTGCAGTTATTTCTAAATTGGTGTGACATATGTTTGACAAACCTACACTTAGAAAAATAATTGTTCGCCTTCTATATTGACATTTAATAAAATAAAAAGTATAATTCGTACAAAGTACATTTGCTGTATTTTTTTAATATATTATAGTAGGAAAAATATTGAATTGTTTCATTTTTTTTTGCATTTAAAAAGTGATAAATTCAACGTATAATATAATTAACATATGCAAAGGAGGTTTTGTGCTTTGAAAATAGAAAAATTGAATGAAGATAAATTAAAAATAACACTTTCTATTGACGATTTAGAAGAAAGAAATATAACATTGCATTCTTTTATGTACAATTCTCCAGAATCTCAAGATTTGTTTTGGGAATTGCTTCAAGAGGCTGAAAAGGAATGTGGATTTAATGTAGATGATTCTATGATATATGTAGAAGCTTCAACTTCTGGTTCTGGTAACTTTACTTTACTTGTTACAAAAACTAACGAGAAAGCTCCAATTGAAAGAATATCTAAACCTAAAAAAGTGACTAAAGAAAACTTTAGACTTAAAAGAAAATCCGTTCCATTAAAACATGAGTTAGCAATATATTCATTTAATACTTTTGATGATATTTGTGCTTTCTGCAATGTTTGCGATGTCTCAGTACTACATGAAAACTCACTTTATAAGATGAATGAAGAGTATTATTTAAAAACTGATTTTATTCCATACAACACAATTTTAGATTATGCGACTTTATCTAAAACACCAGATTTGTTAGAAGCAAAACTAAACGAATATGGCAAGGTAATTATACCAGATAACGCACTTCAGACAATTGCAACTTACTTTAATAAAAAGAAGAAAAAAAGCAAAAAGAAATAACAAATTTTTAAAGCTTCACATTTTTGTGAAGCTTTTTCTTTACGCTCAAAGCCCTCCCGGGTTCGAATCGTTTTTGCTTTCTGCTAAAAATAAAACACTACACATTCTCGTGTAGTGCTTTATGGCGGAGACAGAGGGATTCGAACCCTCGCGGCCCTTGCGAACCCTAACAGTTTAGCAAACTGTCCCCTTCGACCGGCTTGGGTATGTCTCCATGGTCTACGTTTTTATTTTAATAAAGATTAGATGTGAAATCTAATCTTTTTTGTTGGCGGAGAGGGTGGGATTCGAACCCACGGTACGCTCGCACGTACGCCAATTTTCAAGACTGGTGCCTTAAACCAACTCGACCACCTCTCCATGTCGCGTCGACAATAATTATATTACCATTTGAATTTAGGTTTGTCAATACATATTTTTTGAATTTTTATTATTACTGACATACACTGATATATATTTTTTTAACTAAAAAACAAGCGGTAGTACTAGCAATTTTCTAACTTGCTATACTATCGCTCAATGTTTTAGCCTACTCTCATATAATATTTATATCCACTATGTCTTGCTATATCTAGTGCATCTTGCTCTTCTTTTGTTAGTGTATATTTTGAAACTCCCCTTTCTATTGGCTTTGCATATGTTGTGGTTGTGTTGTCTCTTGAATATATTCCATTTATTATTACACCATTATCTTCAAAGTCTAGCAATGCTAACGCAAAACACAAGTCGCTTCCTGTGTTATTAAATGCATTATATCTAACAATGCCAACTTTTTGCAAACACTTTTCCATGTTTTTTTCTATTTCATTACACCTTTTATTTATTCTGTCTTCCTCTTCTTTTACTTCCTCAACTTCTCTTATGTATCCTCGTATCATTGTATCTAGATTAACACCGTTTCCAAGTTTTCGCATAAATTTGTTATATGATTTGTTTGTATTATATGAAACAATTGCAATATATGTTAAAATAACAAAATTTATAAATAGCAATGTTATTGCAATTATTCCAAAGGCTTCTGTTTTTGCAAAATCTATTAGTGTATCCACTTTTACCTCCTGTCTTTAAACCTTTTCGTATCACACATTATACTATTTTTCTAATATTTCTAGTATTCTCTCTAACTCTTCGCTTGTATAATACTCTATTATTATTTTTCCTCTACTTTTTGTCATAGGTCTAAAAGACACTTTTGTTTCTAATGCTTTTTTTAGTCTATTTTCGATATCTTTATATATTATCTCTAGTTTGGATGTTTCTTTCTTTGGACTCTTTTTCTTTGTTGCAGCTTTTTCTTCTTTTGTTAATTCTTCTGCATCTCTTACACTTAGATCTAAATTGATTATATCCATGGCCAATTTATATTGTTTTTGTGGACTTTCAATTGATGCTAAAGTTCTGGCATGTCCTTCTGTTAGCTTGCCCTCCTGTACCATTTCTTGAACTCTTTCATCCAAATTTAATATTCTAAGTGTATTTGCTATTGCACTTCTACTCTTACCTAATGTTTTAGCAAGCTCTTCTTGTGTAAGTGCATGTTCTTCCATTAGCTCTTTTATTGCTTTTGCTGTCTCTATCGCGTTTAAATCTTGCCTTTGTATATTTTCGATTAAAGCAACTTCTCTTATTTTCTTTTCATCATAATCTCTAACAATTGCAGGGATTGTTTTTAATCCAGCTTTCTTAGAAGCTCTCCATCTTCTCTCTCCTGCTATTATTTGATAATAATCATCTTTTTTCGCAACTATTATTGGCTGTAACACGCCATGTTCTGCAATTGAAGCAGCTAAATCATCTATTTTTTCATCATCAAAATTCTTTCTTGGCTGATTTACATTTGGTTCTATATCATTTATTTTCATCTCTATTATTTTTTCTGATGTTTCATGTGAAACATCGCCACCAAGTGTATTTATATCAACATTTGATGGAAAAAGTGCATCTAATCCTTTTCCTAAACCACCCTTACCTAATGCCATATAATCGACCTCCTATTTATTATTTTTTACTCTTTATTTTTTCGTTATTTGCTATTACTTCATCTGCTAAATCTGAATATGCTTTTGCTCCTTTTGAATTTTTATCATAAAGTGCGATTGGAAGTCCAAAGCTTGGTGCTTCGCTTAATTTTACATTTCTTGGAATTACACTTTGGTATACCTTGTCTCTGAAATATTTCTTAACTTCCTCTATAACTTGCATTGATAGATTTGTTCTTGCATCATACATTGTTAGTACGACACCCTCTACATCCAAGTCTTTGTTCAAATGTCTTTGAACTAAATCTATTGTGCTCATAAGTTGTCCTAAGCCCTCTAATGCATAATATTCACATTGTATTGGAACCAATACTGTATTTGAAGCTGTAAGCGCATTTAATGTAACTAGTCCAAGTGATGGTGGACAGTCTATTATTATGTAGTCATACTCATCTTTTACTTTGTCTAATGCTTCTTTTAACTTGTGTTCTCTTGACAATTGAGAAACTAATTGAACCTCTGCACCAGCTAAGTTAATATTTGATGCACATACATCCAAGTTTTCTACGCTACATTTTTGTATTACATTTTTAATATCTTCTCCATTTATTATTACATCATAAGTTGATTTTTCTATATTTTTATTTCCGCCAACTCCACTTGTCGCATTACCTTGCGGGTCCGCATCTATTAGTAATACTTTTTTACCAGCTAAAGCAAGACATGAGCTTAAATTTACTGATGTTGTTGTTTTTCCTACTCCACCTTTTTGATTTGCTATTGATATAATTTTTCCCATTTTAACCTCCGTTTTAAATTAAATTTAAAAGCAGCTTCTACATATATATAATGACTATAATATATAAGGAATTTAGCTTTTGTAAATGTATTTTATCACGGGCAAAGCACTCAAAATTGGAGCTTTGCCGTTTTTTATGTTTAGTAAGTTTCACGTGAAACATACTAGTTTTATACTCACAAAAATATTATATATGTTTAATTTTATTTTGTATAGTAGATTTATAATTTTTTGTTTTTTCTTTAAGAGCATTTTGCACCTACAAAACCTTATTTTTACGATATTTATTGAAATTCAGCTTATATCATTATATAATTATGCAAAATAATAACATTATGAAAGGAACTTAACTATGGAAATTCCACGGAAATTGGCACTTTACGTTTTTAACTTAAAAGAAGACTATACTACGCAGGAACTAAAAGAAGCATCTAAAAAATTAGCGATGATTTCGCACCCAGACTCTGGAGGAACTAATAACTTATTTGCTTTTATTAACGCCTGCAATGAAGTATTGCAACAAGACAATAAGAATTCAAACAGTAACCAAAATAACACCAAATCATCTTCAAGCAATACCCAAAAAACAACAAATTCGTATGAATTTATCACTCTTAGCGAGCTTTATGAACTTTATGCTATTATTAAAGAATCGGATGATCCTAATGTTTTCAAAAATATCATTTCAAAGGCAACCATTTCCATTGCACCTATATTTAATAGAAGCCTTCGCGTTGAACATACACACTCTCTTTCTAGAGCATATGCTGATTTTCTAAAATATGCAAAAGATTATTTGTTTTTCTCTGTAGCAATTTATTTGCCTGAGAGATTTGACAAATACCACTTTTTTAAAATTACTTTATTCATTGAAGAAAAAAAGTATGTTTTTTTGCATAATATTAGGCGAGTAAAAACTATTTCTAGTAAAAATGCTTTTAAAAAAGATATGGCATTACCATATAAATTTTTAACAACGCTTACTCTGACATTATGGAACAGCGATGATGCTGACCATTCCTCCTCTCGGCTTTGAGTACATCTACACATTTTTTATTTAAAATTGCTTGTATTCAAAATTAAGCAAAAGAAATGTTTCACATGAAACATTTCTTTTGCTTTTTATTTAATTTATAACTTATATACACTAATTTAGCTATTATTCAGCCTTGAATCAAACAATTACTAACCATTAATGCTTTTACGAGCACACTGCTCTTAGGCAACATATAATTTTTTCAATACACACTTTCCGTTTGTAAAAGCTTAATAGTATCATAATTTAATGTCCGAAAGCTTTTTTTTAATTTTTATTGAAACTCTGCTCGTATCATTATATAATCAAATAAAATAATAACATTATGAAAGGAACTAAACTATGAGAATTCCGACCAACTTAGCAGCATTCTATTTCTATTATTTAAGAGAGAACTCTGCTAATCAACCCGAAAGTTCAGATGCTAAACCAAAGAACACTAGAAGACATTCGGAGAAAGCTAAGAAAAAGGTCAAATCAGCTAAAAACATTAGCCTTAGCAATGTTTATACTTTTTATAGAGATATTAAAGTCTCAGATGATCCTTATTTGTTTAAAAATATCATTTCGCATGCAACCATTTATGTTTCTCCGCTATTTAATAGAAAATTATGCAAAAAATTTTCTATTCCCCTTAGCATAAACTATTCAAGATTCATTGACTTTTTCAATAAACATTGCATAATCTTCAATGTAACCATTCACTTACCAAATGAATTTAAAGAATATAACTTTCTAAGGGTTACGCTGTTCATAGAAGAAAATAAATATGTTTTTTGGTATAATATCAAATGTAAAAAAACCAAAAAAATCTCCTCTCAGCGTGCTTTTAGAGATGATAGCACATCAACAGACAAATTTTCTACAATACTTGCTCTAAAAATATTGCCTAACATCGATGACTTTTTGATTACTTAAAATTTGCACATTTGCATTCTAAAACAAAAGGAATGTTTCACATGAAACATTCCTTTTGTTTTCTATTATTTTATAGGCTTGTTTGCCGGTGTTCCAGCTTTTCTCGGATACTGATTAGGTGTTTTATTTATCTTTTTTATTACTACTATATTTCTTTCTATATCTGTTCCAGGCAAATTAAATCTATCAATTTTTTCTATTTTTCCGCCTAGTGTTTCTATTGCTTTTTTAGCTTCTTCAAATTCTTCTGTGCTGTTTCCCTTCATTGCTATAAAGCTTCCACCTACTTTAACAAATGGCAAACACAATTCTGTTAGTGTTGAAAGATTAGCTACAGCCCTTGCCACAGCTATATCGTACCTTTCTCTATATTCTTTATTTTGGCCAAAGTCCTCTGCTCTACCATGAACTGTTTTTATATTTTCTAAATTAGTTTTTTCTATTACATCATTTAAAAAATTTATTCTTTTGTTTAAAGAATCAAGTAATGTTACAGATACATCTTTTCTTGCAATTTTTGTTGGTATTCCAGGAAATCCTGCACCTGTCCCAACATCTATTATATTAGCATTTTGATGGATATATTTTAGTACTGTTAACGAATCTACAAAATGTTTTAATACAATTTCATTATCTTCTATTATTGCGGTTAAGTTTATTTTTTGATTCCATTCTTTTAACAATTCTTTGTATGTGATAAATTTTGAAATTTGTTCTTCGGTTAAATTTACTTCTATTTTATCAGAAAGTTCTTTTAATAAAGTTTCCATAATTTCTCCTTTTGGTTTACTTTTAATTATTTTGCGTTTATTTTTGCTATTTTTAAATTTTTGTTCTTTAATGCATAATTTAACAAATATGATTTTAAAATAAGTTATAGGCTATTTTGAAGCTTTGCTTTTACATTATTTTATTCGATTCTTCTGTCGTAAAATTTTTCAAAACATGTTAAATTTAAAATTATGTTATTTAAAAATATTCGTTAAAATATCACCAACAAAATAACGAGTGTGCTTACTTTTTTACTTAGCACACTTACTCTTAAGCTATATTTTTACAGCTATTACATATTTTTTCATAAATCAGTTTACACTACCAAAATAACATATTTATCTAAATATCAGAAATATTTAATCAAAAATGAATTGCTCTATCTTTGATTAAACTCTCCTACACAGCTATGTGCATGCAAAATTCCTCATAAATGATTTTATTTCTAGATATCAATGCTTTAAAATCAAATCTTAGAAGCTAATTTTATTCTGCTTTTTCACCTTTTAATGTTTGCATATATATTAGTAATACACTTATGTCTGCAGGTGAAATGCCTGATATTCTAGACGCTTGACCTATTGATGTAGGTTTGAATTTTTCTAGCTTTTGTCTTGCTTCTATTCTTATTCCTTTAACATCTTCATAATCTATATTTTCTGGAATTTTCTTCTGTTCTAGCTTTTTAAATGCTTCAATCTGCTCTAACTGTAGCTTTATATAGCCTTCATATTTGATTTGTATATTTACTTCTTCTCTTTCTTCTTTTGTTAATTCTGGTCTTTCTTCATCTATTGGTGCCAATATTTCATAATCTAATTCTGTTCTTTTTACTAGCTCTGCTAGCTTTACACCTGTTGTTACTTCTGATGTTCCATGCTCTCTTAGTATTTCATTTAACTTCTCTGTTGGCTTAATATTTGTCTTTTTTACTCTTTCTATTTCTTTTTCTATATTCTCATATTTTTTTAAGAATTTTTCGTATCTTTCATCAGAAATTAAGCCTATTTCATGCCCTTTTGCAGTTAGTCTATAGTCTGCATTGTCCTGTCTCAACATTAACCTATATTCGGCTCTTGATGTCATCATTCTGTATGGTTCGTTTGTTCCTTTTGTTACTAAATCATCTATTAAAACTCCAATATATGCATCAGATCTGTCTAATATAAGCGGTTCTTTGCCTTTTACAAATTGTGCCGCGTTTATTCCAGCCATTATTCCTTGTGCTGCAGCTTCTTCATAGCCTGATGAACCATTTACTTGACCCGCGAAAAACATTCCTTTTATCTTCTTTGACTCTAAGTTTTGTTTCAAATCTGTTGAATCTATGCAATCGTATTCTATTGCATACGCACATCTTGTAAACTCAGCATGCTCTAAGCCTGGAATAGTTCTATACATTGCTATTTGTACTTCTTCTGGAAGGCTACTTGACATTCCTTGAATGTACATTTCTTCTGTATTTTCACCCATTGGCTCTACAAAAACTTGATGTCTTTCTTTGTCTGCAAATCTAACAACTTTATCTTCTATAGATGGGCAATATCTTGGGCCTGTACCTTTTATCATACCAGCATATAGTGGTGAACGATTCAAGTTTGCTCTAATTATTTCATGTGTCTTTTCGTTTGTATATGTCAAATAACAAGGTACTTGTGGTCTATCCAAGTCTTTATCTTCAAACGAAAATGGTACTATTTCATCATCGCCAGGTTGAACTTCCATCTTAGAAAAATCAATACTTCTTCTATTTACTCTTGCTGGAGTTCCTGTCTTGAATCTTCTTGTTTCTATTCCTATTTTATTAAGGCTTTCCGTCAAAAATCTAGCTGGAAATATTCCATCTGGACCACTTTCATAGTTTACTTCTCCAATATATATTCTTCCTCTTAGATATGTACCAGAACAAAGAACCACAGCTTTTGCTTTATATATTGCTCCTGTCCTTGTTTTTACGCCTTTTATTTCGTTATTTTCTACTATGTATTCAACTATTTCGCCTTGCTTTACATCTAGATTTTCTTGTTTTTCTAGTGTGTGTTTCATCTCTATATGATATTTTTTTCTGTCTGCTTGTGCCCTTAATGAGTATACAGCTGGGCCTTTAGCCCTATTAAGCATTCTTGATTGTATAAATGTTTTATCTATATTTTTGCCCATTTCTCCGCCTAAGGCATCTATTTCTCTTACTAAGTGTCCTTTAGATGTTCCTCCTATGTTTGGATTACATGGCATATTTGCTATACTATCCATATTTATTGTAAATACGCAAGTCTTAACACCAAGTCTTGCAGATGCAAGTGCTGCTTCACAACCTGCATGACCAGCACCTATTACGATTACATCATATTCTCCTGCATTATATTCATGTTCCATTATATTTCCTCCTAATTAGTTTCACGTGAAACAAGCTTGATTTTAGGCTATATTTAGCTATTTAAGGCTATTTTCCTACACAGAATTTTGCAAAGATTCCCTTCACAACTTCTTCTGATATTGATTCGCCTGTTATCTCTCCTAAATTTTGAAGTGCTTCTTGCAAATCTATCGATAACATATCTATTGGTAGTCCATTTTTTATTGATATAATTGCATTTTTTATCTCTTCTGCCGCCTTATGTATCAAGTTTTTATGCCTTACATTCGTTATTACTATTTCGTTTTCTATATTTAATTCTGATATATTAAACATCTCTTCTATTTTTTCTTCTAACTCTTCTATTCCAGCTAATGTTTTTGTTGACATTTCAATCACTTTATCACTTTTGAACATATCTTTATTTATCTTTTTATCTGCATCAATTTTATTTATTAAGATGATTCTGTTTTTATTTTTGGTAGCTTCTAAAAGCTCTTCATCTTCTTTTGATAATTCTCTCGTTGCATCAAGCATTAGAAGTACAAGCTCGGATTCATCAATTGCTTTTTTGCTTTTATTTACTCCGATGCTTTCAACAATATCATCCGTTTCATGTATTCCAGCTGTATCAACCAGCTTCAAAGGTATTCCCCTTATTGTTATATATTCTTCTATTGTATCTCTTGTTGTTCCAGCTATTTCAGTAACTATAGCCCTATCTTCTTTTACTAATCTGTTCAAAAGTGAAGATTTACCTACATTTGGCTTTCCTATAATGACTGTAGACACGCCGTCTCTTAAAATCTTTCCACTTTCAAATGACTTTTCAAGTGTTTCTAGCTTCGACACATTTGTGCTTAATACATTATAGATTCTCTCTCTTCTCACTTCTTCTATGTCATACTCTGGATAATCAATATTTGCCTCTATATCAACCAACAAATCTATTATACCTTGTTTTATTTCTTTTATTTTAGCTCCTAAAAGTCCCTCTAGTTGTTTATACGATGCTTTACTTTCCTTATCACTTTTGCTGTTTATTAGTTCAATAACCGCTTCCGCCTGTGTTAAGTCTAGTTTTCCATTTAAAAATGCTCTTTTTGTAAATTCGCCAGGCTCAGCAAGTCTAGCTCCATTTTTTAAAACAAGCTCTAGAATCTCTCTGGTAGAAACATTTCCGCCATGGCAATTTATTTCTATAACATCTTCTCCTGTGTACGATTTGGGAGATTTAAAATATGAAACTAAAACTTGATCTAATGCGTTTTGGTTTTCATCTACCACATAACCAAATCTAATCGTAAATGGTTTTATTTCGCTTTTGTTTTTAGCTTTAAATATTCTTTTTGCTACATTTAAAGCATTATCACCACTTATTCTAATTATACCAATACCGCCAACTCCTGGTGGTGTTGATATTGCTGCTATTGTTTCCATATTTCTTCTCCTTTCTTCTTTATAAAATAGAATGTACTCTTGTTACTTTTTCACCAACTACATCTACTCTACTTTTAGACACAAAATCTACTATATTATACAATAAAACCACTTTTTTTTCAATAAATTTACATAAAATGTTATGGTTTGTTGTTATATTTGTTACTTATCGAATTTTACCTTTATATTTCCATATAAAAAATGAACCCAAATTGTTAAACTTCATAGTCTAACAACTTGGATTCAACACATTTTTATTTAACTATTTTAAAGATATTGTAACCTTTCTATATGGCTCTTCTCCTGTGCTTGATGTCTTTACTTTTGGGTGATTTTGAAGCGTTGTATGTATTATTCTTCTCTCGTATGGTGTCATTGGCTCTAGTGTGATACTTCTGCCTTTTGCAACTACTATTCCAGCCTTTCTGTTTGCAAGTTCTTCAAGTGCTTTTACTCTCTTCTTTCTGTAGTTTTCTACATCAAGAACAACTCTTATATATTCTGTTCTTCCTTTGTTTCCTGCATTAGTTGCTAGAAGTTGTAATGCATCTAGTGTATCTCCTCTATAACCTATTATAATTCCCGCGCTATTGCCTGTAATTTCAAAATTTATTGTTCCGTCGTCATATTTATCAGATATTTTTAAATCTAGGTTCATAGCCTTAAATATGCCCTCTAAATAATCATATACTCTTTTTCTTACTTCTTCAACTTCTGTTTCACTAAACTCTTTCTTGATTTCTTTTTTAATTGTTTCTTTTTCTTCTTTTTCAACAACTTTTACTTTTACTTGTTTATGCTCTAATATATTAAATATTCTTTTCTTTGGCTCTTCAATTAACTCAATCGTAACTTGTTCCTTTGTAAGTCCAACTTTTGACAAAGCATCTTCGACTGCTTCATCATAATTTTTTCCTATCCCCTCTGCAACTTTAGACATAATAAAACCTCCTAAATATATAATTAACTACCATTTAGATAGTTTAAAAACAAAAAAATTGAGCGGGCATTTCTACCCGCCCAATACTATTATACATCTTTTTTAGTATTTGGCAATTTCTTTTTTAATACAACTTGCTGTATTACGCTTATTATATTGCTTACTACCCAGTATAATCCAACTCCCTGAGGAACAATCGCAGCCACATAACCTGTCATTATAGGCATCATAGCATTCATCACTTTCATATTTGGCATTGGAAAATTCTCTTCTGTTGGCACCATTGATTTATCTTCTGCTTTTGCCTTCTTTTCTTGATTCATATTTGGTGTTGGAGTAAGCTTTGTCATTACAAATGTGCAAACAAACGATAAAACTGGAATAATCCACAATACCCAATTTGTTTTGTCATACATTGCTATATCACATAAGTTTATTCCTAAAAAGTTCATGTCGATGATATTTTTCCTATCCAAAATCTCTATTTCGTAATATCTACCCGACATATAATCTGTTTGTTCAGCATTTTTTAATAGTTCATTTAACTCACTATCTGTATATTTTGAAGCATTTGCATTTATTTGCTCTATTGCTTCTTGTTTTTTCATTTCTTGAACTTCTTGCTTATATTTTTCTATCTCTGTTGCATCAAGTTTTAATATATTGGTTAAAGGGCTTGCCATCATATAAAGCATACCAAATATTATTGGAATTTGAATAAGTTGTATAAGGCAACCTGAGCACCCCATTCCAGACATCATATTCATATTTTTTTCTTTTAGCAATTTTTGATATTCTTCTGCAAATTTTTGTTGATCATTTCCATACTTTCTTTGAAGTTCTTGAACAAGAGGCTGTAACTCTTGTGTTTTAGCAAGTGACTTTTGTTGTTTTATGGTTAGTGGTAAAAGCAATAGCTTTACAAAGATTGTAAATAGTATTATTGCAATACCATAATTTTGGGTAATACCATATATGAAATTCATCAAATATCCCATTAAACTAGCAATAGCATTAAACATTTTATTCCTCCTCTTTATCTTTTAGTATCAAATCTGCTTTTTTTAAACAGATACCTAAATCATTTTTTATATCACAAAAATTAGCTAATTCAAATGGACAAGAGCTTTTCCATGCTATAATCATATTAAAACCTTTTTGAATTTTAGCCTCCTCCAATCTATAAGCCTCTCTTAGTAGCCTTTTTATGCGATTTCTTTTTACACTACTTTTGCTCACTCTTTTGCTAACTGCAATTCCAATATAATTTAAATCTTTATTATTCTTCTCAACATGTATGCTAATTAGATTTCCATTATACCAGTTTCCTCTTTTTAATGTCTTTTGAAACTCATAATTTTTCTTTAAGGTTAGCAAAATCATCACCTCTTCTATATTTAAACTACATTTTATATGTACTAATAAATTTATAAATTTGAAAAAAGCCCCTTACTTGGGGCCCTCTCTTCACTTTTCCTTTAGATTTTATTTAGATAATTATTTTTGATGTAGCAGGTCTTTGATAAACTACTTACCTATTACATCAAAAATAAATCAATTTACTAAAGATATAAAGTAATCTTAAAAACATTGTTATAAACTAAAATTAAGCTGAAAGTTTGCTTCTTCCTTTAGCCATTCTTCTTTTTAGTACTTTTCTTCCACCAGCTGTGCTCATTCTAGCTCTGAAACCATGTTCTCTTTTTTCTTGTTTGTTTTTTGGTTGAAATGTTCTTTTCATTTTTTGCACCTCCTACAATAAAATATCTATTATAATTATTATTCGCTAAGCAATAATGCATAAGTATTATACTTTATATAGTATATTTTTGTCAACCTATTTTTGAAACAATGCTACTATTCAGTGTAGGTTTGTCAAACATATGTCACACCAATTTAGAAATAACTGCAATTGAAATACCTTTTTATATACATTAGCT
>CAKPEF010000025.1 GCA_934149305.1 uncultured Clostridia bacterium | reverse complement strand
GAATCAGTATGAAACATACTTGGTACTCGAAATATTTAATTTTAAATATTTTGTGACATATGATTGACTAACCTACAATACTTTAACTCAAAAAGTTAAATATTTTATTGCGCACACGATTTCTATACTATATAATGTGATTGTTAACAAATTTTTTAAGGAGGATTTTCCTATGTCAACTCGTACATTGCGAAACATCGACATTGTCCACATCAACGAAAATGGCACCGTAGAGATACTTGACTTGGCAGATTCCTATTTCGAATATCCTCACACATGGCAATACAAGCTTTATAACACTTTTGAAGAAAATGTACTTTCTATGCTAAACATTTTATATCAAGAAAATTCTTTGCCTTACTCTTTTACAAAACGATCCAAAGATTATCTTGATGAGCGTCAAAGTCTATATAGCGAAGTTGTTGCCAAATATTTGCCTCTTGTTAGTGCAATCCGTAATTCAGATTTTTCTGAATATTTCAAAAAGTCGATGCTTAATGAAATCGATTTTGAATTAAACCGCTTATACCCATACAAAGGCACAATCTAAGTTCAAAAAAGCCACTAAGTTTAACCTAGTGGCTTTTTGCTATTTTATTCTGGAACTACTATTCCGAATGTTCCATCTCCTCTTTGATATATAACATTTACTGCATTTGTCTCAACATTTATAAATGTTAAAAACATATCTTTGCTTTCTTCTATTTTTAATTTTGCATCTTCTACAGTTATTGGCTTTATTTCATATGTTTTTGTCTTTGTGATTTTTCCTGCATTCTCTTTATCTTCACCTTTAAACATTCCCATTATTTTATCCTTTAAAGATGCATCTCTATTTTTTCCAATCTTCTTTTCTTTTTCTTTTCTAAGTTGTCTTTCTGCTCTGTCCATTGCTAAGTCTATAGAAGCATAAAGATCTGCATTTTTCTCTTCTACTCTTAAAAATTCTCCGTCATGATTAATTTGAATTTCTACTATTTGATCTTCTCTTTCAATGCTACATACTACATTTACATCTGTATTTTTCCCTTCGAATTTTTCTAATCTTTCGCATCTTTTTTCAATATATTCTCTTATTGCATCTGTAATCTCAATATTTTTACCTGTTACTTTAATATTCATAATAATTCCTCCTAATAAATTAAAATATTTACAATACATATAAATCTTCAAACCATATCACATTTTATCATCCTTGATAGCCATCTTCAACATTTTCTAATACTGTTCCTGCAGGTAATATAACTTCTGTTGTTCCATCATTTTTATAGTATACAATATCATTTACTAATCGAACTGTGTATTTAGGTTGTCTATAATATATTCCATATTCATCTTTATTTATATTGTTATCATACTTAACTAAGTTGAAAGTTCCCTCAATACCAGTTTTACCATCATATGCTATGCATAAATCAAATTCTTGTTTTTGAAAATCGCTTGGAAGCATTCCTTCCTCATCTTTTATTTTTTTGCCAGTTGCTAGTCTATCTACATATTTAAACTCACCATCATCATATGCGTAATATCCAATAGTAATTTTTTTATCTAAACTATTAAGATAATTGGTTAAAATCAATTTGTCATTGGCCATTATTAAATCATCTTCATAAACATATTTGCTAAACAATACTTTTAACCCATCTTTTGAAAGTCTGTATATGTATATATAACTATCTACACCATCTGATTCTTCTATAACTATTTCTTTATATTGATCAGTTTTGTCTAGATCTACTACCCACATATTGCCAAATTTACCACTACCAATACACTGCCTATCATTAAATTCTATTAGTTCTCCATTAACTTTAACATAATAATAATGAATATCTGTCTTTTCCTCTCCAGTAGACTCCCTTTCTTCGCATGTTATGTCAAATTGTATTCCATCACTTTCTACCAAATTATGCGCTTCAAATCTGTCTCCAGAATTCTCCCAGCCAAAATGCATTAAACTATTAGTTTCATTAAGTTTTTCACCAGAAATATAATAGTCATCAGATAATTTGTACTTTTCTATATCTGAATTTGGCTTTGAATCATTTCCTATACTCTCACCAGAAGCCTGCACTTGAGGTTCTCTATTATCTATTATATTATCCATATCATTATCATGATTCACACCACAACCAGCTAAAAATAAAACCGATATCACAGATATCACTAATAATATTTTTTTCATACTCTCCTCTCACCTTTCTTATAGGTTGTGTTTACTAATTGTAATATTTTCGTGGAACACACTTAAGCTTAAGCTGCATCAATTATTTTATATTTTTTCATAAATTAGTTTTACACTACCTTCTTATAAATTTCTCTTATGATCGAAAATAAAATGTTTGCGCCTATATTTACGCCAGTATTCCCTTCAGCACAGCATATGTCATATATGCAAACTGTAACATTATAATTACAGGAACACCTATGCTAAATTTTCTATGCAATGTTTTGTGCTTATATTTAAACATAGCAAAATACATTCCAAATGAGCCACCCATTAGTGCGACAAGTAGTAAAGTGGCTTCTCTAATTCTTCTTTCGCCTTTTTCGGCATACTCTTTGTCTTTTTTCATAAGCAATATCGCAATTAAGTTTATCATTATAATAAAAACAATAATAAGCATTGCTCTGCTTGAAAAAATTGTACCAACTAACCATTTTATTACGGCTAATATTGGTGTCAAAATTCCGCTAAAAATTTTATCAACCACTTCATTTTCTGCCAATTTTAAATACACCGCCTTTCAACATTATCATTAGAATACTTTAATTATACCATAAATATGTAATTTGCAATAGCTTTTTTACTTCAATTGACTTTCATCATAATAAAATATAAATATTTATTATAAATTATATTCCATCAATACTAACAAAAGGTCATCTTAACTAGGTAGATGACCTTTTGAATTAGCACTTTTTATACAATTCCCACTTCATCTAGTTCTTTCTCTTTTTCTTCGCTAATTATTTCTTCATAGAAACATATATTAGCCATCTGCATATACATAGCTAATAATATTGTTACTACAACCTCATAAACTGTTTCGCAAATTTTATAGGTAGCAAGCCCAAATACCATACCAATCATCCCTAGCACAATTACAAACAATATTGTTATCAATATCGCCAACAACACATATTTAAGCTGTATTCCAAATAATTTGCCTTTTCTTCCTTTCATCATGTCACGAGATTTATTTACAATTTTATGACCAGACAAGTCCGGATTATCATATAATATAATAAGTGAAAGGATATATTTATAGCTTTGAATTGTAAGCATAATAAATGATACCAATATAAGTACAATAGCTGTTATTCCAACTGGTACCATTATTCTGTCTAACTTTTCTCGTGTCTTTTCAATATCATCAGCTTTTAGCTTTAGCTCTTCTAGTTTTGATTCTAGTGAAACTTTTTCATCATCATATCCATTTTCTGTTAGCCATTCATTTTTTTCAAGATATTCTTTACCATTTTTACGCATATCCCACTTATATGAATAATACTCATATTCTCCAAGATCAGTAATTTGCCTTTCTATATTACGAGTTTCATATTCTATTTGCCAGTTTTCAACATATAACTTTTGATCTAGACTATCTAGATATTGTACTCCAAAAGTAACACCAACCAAAACAACAATCCAAACTAATAGTTTAAGTGAAATCCAAAAATTAACTGCAAATACTTTATGTATTTTCTTTAATCCTTCTGGAATGCAACTAAATACTGATACTTTTTCACCTCTCTTAAGCTTTATTAAAACAACCAAGCACCCATAGAATATTGCCATTCCTATAATTGCTACTACTATTTCGATAACTAACAAAATAACAGCTGATATAATAGGTTTATCTTGCGCTAATTTAGCAATAAAAGGTTCTACTCCTATTGCTATTCCAAATGAAAGCAGAAACATAAAGATAAGATAAATAAAATATGTGAATCCTGCATTTCCTAAATTGCCTTTCAAACTTTTTCTTACTTCTTGTGCTATTTCTTTACTTTTTCGCATAATAACTCCCCCTTTTATAAGTTAATTTGCACTACCCTGCCTTGCTTTGACTAGAACATACTAATTTGAGTTTTACATTTTGTTTATTTATGTATTCTATTTTACCATAATTTGCATATTGAGTAAAGCAATATTAGCCTGTAAAACCGTTGAAATAGGCTAATTTCCCGTTTCCGTAAGCAAAAAAATTTTTGCATATCAAACATATTTAATAAACATAATTTTAGTTTTAATTCTCTACAAGCACAATCTTCCGTATGACTTAACGTCTTTTATCTTCAAAACTTTATATTGGGAATATTCAATATATCTCCACACTTTTTACTATAATAAAAAACAAGTCACCCCCATTTTTGAAGTGACTTATCTAATATATGTATTTAAAAAGTAAATAAGCTCATCTGATTGCTTAACATCATTCCTTTTAAGCAACCTGATTTTTCTAGTAGCTCTACTGTTGATTTACCTATTCCACATCTTATTTTTAATTCTTCTACTGATGTAAATTTTCCATCGACTTCTCTTGCTCTTTGAATATTCTCTGCTGCAACGGTTCCAAGGCCTCCTATACTATTTAGTGGTGGTCTTATTTGATTGCCCTCTATTTTAAATTTCTTTGCATCTGATTCATATAAGTCTATTGGTAAGAAGCTAAATCCTCTTTCATACATTTCTAGGACTAATTCTAATATTGAATACATATTTTTGTCTTTTGTTGAGGCTGCATTACCTTGTATATCTATTTCACGCATTTTGTTTATAACTTTTTCTTTTCCATATATCATGCAATCGCTATCAAATTCATCGGCTCTTATTGAATAGAATGCAGCATAGTAAGCAAGTGGAATATGCACTTTAAACCATGCAATTCTAAAAGCCATCGTTACATAAGCCGCAGCATGGGCTTTAGGGAACATGTATTTAATCTTTTTGCAAGATGCTATGTACCAATCAGGAACATTATTTTCTTTCATAAGTGTTTCCTGCTCTTCCGATAAGCCTTTTCCTTTACGAACTGATTCCATTATCTTAAATGAAGGTTTTGGTGGCAACCCTTGTTTTATTAAGTAAAGCATTATATCATCTCTTGTACATATTGCGTCTTCCAATTTTATTGTTCCATCTTCAATTAGTGTTTGAGCATTGTTTAGCCACACATCTGTACCATGAGAAAGTCCTGATATTCTAAGCAATTCTTCGAAAAGTGTTGGCTTTGTATCTACTAACATTCCTCGAACAAATTTTGTACCAAACTCTGGCACACCATATGTTCCAACTTCTGAATGAATTTGCTCTGGTGTTACGCCAAGTGCTTCTGTCGAGCAAAATATTGACATTGTCTCTTTATCATCTAGTGGTATTTTTTGTGGGTCCACACCTGTTATATCTTGAAGCATTCTTATCATTGTAGGGTCATCATGGCCTAGTATATCAAGTTTCAATAGGTTCTGGTCTATTGAGTGATAATCGAAGTGTGTTGTTTTTATATCTGTATCGGGGTCATCTGCTGGGTGCTGTACTGGACAGAACTCATAAATTTCGTTACCCATTGGAACTACTATAATTCCACCTGGGTGCTGTCCTGTTGTTCTCTTAACACCTGTACAACCTAATGCTAGTCTTGTTATTTCTGCATTGTTAACTGGTATATGTCTCTCTTCATAATATTTTTTAACGTATCCAAATGCTGTTTTATCCGCTATTGTGCCTATTGTTCCTGCCTTAAATGTTGTTCCTTTACCGAATATAACCTCTGTGTACCTATGTGCTTTCGCTTGATATTCACCAGAGAAGTTAAGGTCTATATCAGGCTCTTTATCTCCATCAAATCCCAAGAATGTTTCAAACGGAATATCCATACCATCTTTAGCTAATTTTTCACCACAATTTGGACAAATCTTATCTGGCAAATCGAATCCATTTTTTATTCCATAGTCAGTGAAATCTGAATACTTACACTTTGGGCATCTATAATGTGGTGGAAGTGAATTAACTTCAGTTATTCCTGTCATGTTAGCAACAAATGAGGAACCAACACTACCTCTTGAACCAACCAAGTATCCATCTTCATTTGATTTAGCAACTAGCTTCTGCGCAATAATATACATAACGGAGAAACCATTTTTTATAATAGATTCAAGTTCTTTATCTATTCTTGCTTTTACTATCTCTGGAAGTGGATCTCCATACAATTCTACTGCTCTTTTCATTGTTATATTTCTAATCATGTCTTCGCATCCATCAATGTGAGGAGTAGCTTTGTAGTCGGCTATTGGACTAATTTTTTCGCACATATCTGCAACTTTATTTGTATTTGTAACAACAACTTCATAGGCTTTTTCTTCGCCTAAATAATCAAATTCCTTTAGCATTTCTTCTGTTGTTCTTAAATACAAAGGTGGTTGCTCATCTGCGTCTTCGTAGCCTTGTCCTGCTTGCAAAATTCTTCTATATATTTCATCTTCAGGATCCATAAAATGCACATCACATGTTGCAACACATGGCTTTCCTTGTTTATCCGCTAAATCTACAATTCTCTTATTAAAATCTTTTAAAACATCAACACCTGTAACAGTGCCATTTCTAACCATAAACATATTGTTACCTAAAGGCTGAATTTCTAGATAATCATAAAAATCTGCAATTGCTTCAATTTCTTCTTCAGGTTTATCTTCAACAATTGCTCTATATAGTTCTCCTTGCTCGCATGCACTACCTATTATTAAGCCTTCTGAATATTGCTTGTATATGCTTTTTAGTATTTTAGGCTTTTTATAAAAATAGTCTAAATGAGATATTGATATTAACTTATACAAATTTTTAAGACCAACTTTATTTGTTGCAAGTATTATTGCATGATAGGATGGCAATGTTTTAAAATTTATGCCTTCTGATAATTTATCGTCGACTTCGTTTAATGTATGTATTTCTTTTTCCGCAAGCATCTTAAGCATCACATTAAAAACTTTTACAAGTGTATCAACATCAGCTAGCGCTCTATGTGCAACATCAACTTCTATATTTAAATTCTCAGCTATAATTCCCAATTTATACTTTTTAAAATTGGGAAACAATTCTTTTGCAAGTGCAAGTGTATCAATATATGTATTGTCAAACTCTAATCCCAATTTTTCTGCATTATACTTTATAAAACCAACATCAAAATCAGCATTATGTGCAACAATTACAGAATCACCAACGAACTCTAATACTTTTGGCAAAACTTTATCTATTGTTTCGGCATCTTTTACCATGTCATCTGTAATATTGGTTACTTCTACAACTCTTGGTGGTATTGGCTTTTCAGGATTTACAAAACATTCAAAAGTATCAATAACTTCACCATTCTTTACTTTCATAATACCAAACTCTGTTATTTTTTCTGTTTGCTTTGAAAGTCCTGTTGTTTCAATATCTAGTACCGAATAAACAATGTCATCAATATTTTGATTTTTACCGTTATTTATTGAAGTAAGCCTATCAGGTACTAAGTATGCTTCAACACCATAAATGATTTTGATATCTGAATCTTTTGCAGCTTTTTTAGCCTCTGGAAATGCTTGTACAACGCCATGGTCTGTAACTGCAATTGCCTTGTGTCCCCATTTAATCGCCCTTTTTATAAGGTCAGTTGCAGAAGTCATTCCGTCCATTGTGCTCATTTGCGTATGCATATGAAGCTCAACACGCTTCTCCTCTGAATTATCCATTCTAATGTGCTCTTCAATCGTTGTCTCTTCAAGCGAATCTGCTATAACACCAAACTCTTTTGAAAAAGTATTATATTCATATGTTCCAACAAGTCTAACGGCTTTAACAGATTTCATTTTAGGATTAACCTCAGAAAATTCATTAGCTTTCAAAAACGCTTTGACATTTATAGAACTAGTACCATCATAGATATCAAAAGATATTAAGAAACCACCATTTTTCGTTTCTCTGCTATCATAATTACTAATCTTACCTTTTATAATTACCCCCGGTTGCTCTGGCGATAGATTTATTATCTTAACATCCTTTGGATCTTTTGTGTCTCTATAACCTTTGTAAATAAGATTTTCTTCGTTTTCTATATATGCCATTGAACGCTTTCTAGGAGCTCTCTTTTCTCCTTGATTTTCTGCATTTTGATTATTGTTCCAATTTTGTTGTGGCACGAAATTTGGCTTTGCATTATCTGAATTTTGCTTAGGCGCAAAACCCATCTTCATGTTTGGTACATCTTGCTTTACTTCTTTAGGTGGATTCTTTGCATGCTCTTCAGCAAGTTTTGCATTCTCTGCCAAAATATTTTTTATAATAGTTTCTTCTTTGTTTTCACATTGCTCAATTTTATCAGGTTCAAGAAAAGCAATGCTATATGTTTTACCTGTTGTATTATGCAAAAATTCACTAATAGTTTTGTTAGCATTTTTTTGCTCCAACATAAATTTACCTTTCGATTTAAGCATAACATTTATATTATCGTTTTCGACACTAATTTCACTACCCATAAGCATTGCTCTAAGTGATATATATTTTTTAGAGAAGAAATCAATTACTTCTCCCCAATTAACTTCATTATTATCCATCATTTAAGTCCTCCAAAAAATACTCCATATAAATATTACCACAATAATCAGAATATACAAAGGTAAAAATTTGAAAAAACGACAAATATTTTGGAGGTAATATTAGTATTGTTGCTATTCAAATTTATATATGTTCGAGTAAAAAGAGTTTCATTTTTGAAGGCGAGTTCTTCGCCAAGCACTATGGATGTTCTTTAGCATGAGCAAGACATAAGACTTCAAAAGACAAATCTTTATGCTAAGAACATCACATATTGCTAAGCGAAGCTGTTTGAGATCTAAAAAATGAAAACTTTTTGCGAAGATAAAATATATAAATTTGAATAGCAGCAAAAATAGTTGACTTTTTATGTTAAGTATGCTACAATAATAGAAATACATACTTAAGGTATATTTTATCTGATACTGATGAGCGTATCCTCACAGATATCAAGATGTTAGTTATCTTACCTAGGAGAAAATTCCGATGATGGTTTTTAGGTGGCTTGGTTGTATCCTTATTTAGTGTATTAAAAGTTATAAAGGAGGCAGTATGGAAGTAGTTATGTAGAAGGCACGTACCGATTGTTAGTTTGGTATGTGTCTTCTATTTTTATTTTTTATTATATAAAAATAGAAACACCACTTGCTAAAATTTATAGCAAGAAGTGTTTGCTTTTGATTAAAACATTTTACTTTATTAAAGATTTCAAATAAGCGTTTATAAATTCATTTATTTCGCCATTCATTACAGCTTCCACATTTCCTGTTTCATAATTTGTTCTGTGGTCTTTTACCATTGTATATGGGCAAAATACATATGAACGAATTTGGCTTCCCCAAGCAATTTCTCTTTGAACTCCCTTTAAATCTTCTATCTTTTCTTTATTTTCTCTCTCTTTCAATTCTAGAAGTTTAGATTTCAACATCTTCATTGCTGTTTCCCTATTTTGTATTTGTGAACGTTGAGTCTGACAAGAAACAACTATATTTGTTGGTATATGAGTTATTCTTATTGCAGATTCTGTTTTATTTACGTGCTGTCCACCAGCCCCACTTGAACGATAAGTATCTACTCTTAAATCCTCAGGATTTATTATAACTTCTACATCATCTGAAATCTCAGGTATCACCTCGACTGATGCAAATGATGTATGTCTTCTACCAGCAGAATCAAAAGGAGAAATTCTTACTAATCTATGTACGCCACTTTCGCCTTTTAAATAACCATAGCTATTTTCTCCGGAAACACTAAAAGTAACACTTTTTAAACCTGCACCATCACCTTCTAAATAATCAAGTTCTTCTAACTTGTAATCGTTTTTTTCAGCCCACATAGAATACATTCTATAAAGCATTTCTGCCCAATCTTGTGCTTCAGTTCCACCTGCACCTGGATGAATTGTAATTATTGCATTATCCTTATCATGTTTACCAGAAAGTAAACTTTCAACTTCTAGATTATCTATTTTTTTAGATAATTTCTTCACATTGCCTTTTACTTCTGGAACAATACTCTCGTCATTTGCTTCATTGCCAAGTTCGATAAGAACCATTGTATCAGAAAGCATATTATATATATCTTCAAATTTCGTTACGCTGTTTTTTAATGTTTTTATTTCTTGTAATACCTTAGTTGATTTTTCCGTATCTTGCCAAAAATCGTTGTCTTTTGTTTTTTCTTCTAGTTCGACGATTTTATTTTTCTTGCCATCGATGTCAAAGAGAATCCCTTAATTCATTTAGCTTTTTCTCATATTCTTTAAGTGTTAGATTTGCTTCTTCTAACTCTAGCATTAAATCACATCCTTCTAAATATTGTTTATTCATTATATTACAAATTTATAAATCTTGCAAATTATATAACTTTTCAAAAAAAGTGTGATACAGAGAAAAAATATCTCCATATCACACTTTTTAATTATATGCATTTACTAATCACTTTCGAAATACCTTCATCGCTGAATTCAAAAGTATCTACATTTTTAAAGGCATCTTCAAGCGATTTGAACCGTTTGGGAGATAACCTCTTCCAACCAGTAACATCTTTGACAAGTGACATAATGTCACGCGTATAAACATCTTCATTTTCGAGACAAATTCTCAAATTCAAAGTTGATGGCGTTGTAATTATAAATGTTCCGTTATCACCCGCAACTGCACCATGTGGAACTTTGCCATTCTTAAAGCCAGATTCGATACAAGGAGTACTTTTTTCCCATGACAATTGCACATCAGTAGCATATACTGTTTCGGTCATTATATAACCTCCTAAAAAATTTTTTTAAGGTAAGTAAACTTTATGTTTACGGTAAGTATTATATCATGTTTACATAAAAAATCAATGTTTTTTTATTATTTTGCCTCATTTTTTATGGCAAATGCTATAAATTAGTATTTTTATGGAGCACATCCAAGCTCTTCTGCCTTTTTTATACATGGTTATATTCAATGCATATTTTTAAAAGCTGAATAGCAACTATATATTTGTTACTGTTCAGCCTTAAGGTAAATAAGCATTAACTAGTAATGTTTTTATGGAGCACACCTAAGCTTAAGCTACTTTTTTATAGCACACATTTAGATTTGATATATACTTTTATTTTGAAGACTGAATAGTAACATAACACTATAAATTGTTATTTTGAACTATTGCTATAGTAGCATATATTATATATAATAATTTCATAAACTTTGGTAGTGTAAACTAATTTATGAAAAAATAAAATATGCTACAAAAAAGTAGCCTAAGCGCCGTGTACTTCATAAAATTAGTGAACACACTCTAAACTTTTAGGAGGTTATTTTTATGTTAAATATTCAATCAATAAAAGATAACTGTGCACTAATATTTTTTATTGCACTTTTTTTGCTCTCATTTATCTTTTTTAATATTTTTATAAGTTCAGCTCTTTTTATAATAAATATTAGCATTACTCCTTTAGTATTCATTTTATCTTTTTTATTATCAACTTTAACAAATCTACATTTAGCAAAGAAAAACGATATATTCAAAAAAAATAAAATCCGTAATATGTTAGTTACAATTGTCATACCAATTGTAGTTATATTATTAGCGATTTTTGTTAATGGAAAAGTTTTAGATTATTCTTGGGATGGAAATAGTTATCAAAAAGCCACAACAGGCTTATTAGCAAGTGGATGGAATCCTCTGTATGAAGATTATGAAACTTTCGATGCTACAGTCAAACAACCTATACGAATAAGAGATGAAAGCCCCACATATATAGATCACTACCCTAGGGCAGCTAGCATTTTTGCAGCAAATGTATATAAATTTACTGGAAATATAGAAACTGGTAAATGCTTAAATACAATATGCATAATAATGTTATTTTGCTTTACGCTTTCATTTCTATTGCATAAGAATAAATCATTCATTTTTTCTTTATTGTTTTCGATCTGTGTTATAACATACTCCGTGGTATGTGCACAGTTTTTAACTAATTATATAGATTTGATTGTATACACATTCTTTTATTTACTAGTGTACCTATTCTTTGCATTTGAAGAAGAAGACTTTATACTTTCTAAAAAAGATTTATTATTTTTATTCTTCATGGTACTTGTACTTTCAATAAATATAAAAGTTTCGCTATTTGGCTATGCGGGAGTTTTTTGTTTAGGATATTATATATGGTACATATATAGATTTGTTAAAAATAAAATTGACAAAAAATTTTTTATAGAGTTTTCAATTATTTCGGCAATTTCTGTTTTACTTGGAGTATTTGTTGTTGGACTAGCAGTGTATCCAAAAAATTTAATAGAGCATGGTCACCCTTTTTATCCACTAATGGGTAAAGATAAGGTAGAAATTATGATTCAAAATCAGCCCGATTATTTTAAAAACAAATCACCTTTAGAAAAATTCACGATTGCAACTTTTTCTAAAGTAGCAAACATAACTGCTGACTCCAAAAAAGAAGCAGAATATAAAATACCTTTCACATTTAATGATGAAGAAACAACTATAATCTCTGCTGTAGATACTAGAATTTCTGGAAACGGTGTACTTTTTGGTGGAATACTAATAATTAGCTTAATTCTATCTTGCTGTTGCCTTTACAATCTCTTTAAAACAGATAAAAAAGTTTTTACTATGTATGCAATCTTTTTTAGTATAACCTTAATGCTGATATTATTCTTAAATGAAGCATGGTGGGCTAGATATTTTCCTCAAATTTATTTGGTCGTTCTAGCATCAATATTGCTTTTGAATAGGTATGCTAATAAAAAGTTCTTTTTATTTATACAATATGCTTTCATTGCAATATTGCTTGTTAATAATTTTATTACCTTTTATAATGCCGTAAGCTTAGGATACAGAAAGAATGTAATATATAATACAAATTTTTCTGCATTCGAAAATGAAAACTACAATAAAGGTACTACTTTTATTATATACACCAAGTCATTTCATGGAGCAAAATATAATATCATGGATAAATATCATGATTATAGTTTTATATTTAAAAGTGATTATTCTGATAAAAATGGAACAGAAAAAAAGTTCTTCGATGGATTTTTAGAATGGAGATGTGAAAAATGATGAATTATATAAAATTAATTAGAATAAAACATTGGATTAAGAATGGTTTAATATTTTTACCAATATTCTTCTCGCTAAGCTTTACTAAAGAAAATATAATTTCTACCATTTGGGCTTTCTTTGCTTTTTCATTTATGGCATCTACTATTTATATTATAAATGATATAAAAGATGTAAAAAAAGATAGAAATCATCCAAAGAAAAAAACAAGACCTATTGCAAGTGGAAAAGTAACCATACCTAGTGCAATTATACTAGCAATACTGCTTTTTATTTCTTCAATAATATTAAACTACTTTGCAACAAAAGTATTATTTACTTCTGCTTTAATCTGTCTACTAGCATATCTAGTAATTAATCTTTTTTACAGTTTTGGAGCAAAAGATATTCCTATTTTAGATATTGCTATACTTGCAACCGGTTTCATTTTGAGGGTATATTATGGCGCTTTTATAATAAATGTTCCTGTTTCTAACTGGTTATTTTTAACTATACTCAGCGCTTCATTGTTTATGGGACTTGGTAAAAGAAAAAAAGAATTAAAAATAAAAGAGGAAGTAAGAAAGGTTTTAAAAGAATATAATGAAAATTTCTTGAATAATTTCATGAATATATGCCTATGTCTTCTAATTGTTTTTTACTCATTATGGACAATGGAACAAAATATTCGCTACCTATTCCTTTCTATTCCTGTGGTAATTGTGATTTTGATGCAATATATGCTTTATATGGAAAACAGTGATGAAGGCGATCCTATAACAATTCTCTTCCAAAGTAAACCTTTGATTGTATCAGTATTTATTTATTTAGTATTTATGATATTAGTAATGGTGGTGTTATAATGAATATTTACGACTTTGATGAAACAATTTACGATGGTGATTCAAGCATTGACTTTTTTAAATATAGCCTAAAAAGGCATAAATGCTTAATCTTATTATTACCCAAAATTTGTATAGCCTTTGTCTTATATAAATGCAAATTGATAAGCAAAGCTTCTTTTAAAAGTACTTTTTTTAGTATAGTTAAAAAAATGAAAAATTTAGATGATGATGTAGAAAATTTTTGGAAAACAAATAAAAAGAAAATTAAAAAGTTTTATTTAAATCAGAAAAGAAATGATGATATAATAATTTCAGCCTCACCTCAATTTTTACTTGAGCCAATTTGCAAGGAACTTGGTGTTAAACTTATAGCTTCTAATTTTGATAAAAGAACAGGCTCACTTATCGGAAATAATTGTTATGGAAATGAAAAAGTAAATAGATTAAAAAAAATGGGAATTGAAAATTGTGATGAATTTTATTCCGATTCTAAAAGTGATACCCCAATGAAAAATATTGCTAAAAAAGCTTTTATGGTAAGAAAAGAAAATGTAGAAGAGTGGAAATGAAAATGCGAATAAAATGCCAGCATTGTCGAGTGCTGGCATTTTTCATAACTGTGCTCATAAAATATGAGTAATTCATATTACTAAACATCTATCAATTTTTCGTGGACAAATATCAATCTTACCACCAAATTTTGATTATTTAATTTTAACAAATGGCTCTATTATGCGTTTTTACCACAGCATTGTTTGTATTTCTTTCCACTTCCACATGTTGTAGGAACTCCCATATTTATAATACTTATAATATTTATAATATTATTGATATTTCAAGGCTTTAGCGTCTTGGTAATCTATTATATTTATAATATTTATAGTATTTTTGTTATTATAAATATTTCTCTCTTGCAAACAAATCGCAAACAATGTTTGCATTCATTTACTACGGTCATTATACTATCTATATCATATATTTACCAATGTGCGTTTTGTATTTTTGCACATT
>CAKPEF010000024.1 GCA_934149305.1 uncultured Clostridia bacterium | reverse complement strand
ACAAAAGCCCACAAAAATGTCCTAAAATCGCACAAGAGTTCAGTAAAAGAAAAGTGCTATAAACACTTATATTTCAAAAAAAACCAAACATTTCAATAAACTTCAAAAATGGCTAATTGAATTCTCATAACCCAAAGGTTGCTGGTCCTAGTTCAGGCACTGTAACTAGAAGAACGGTAAGTTCCTAGAGTTTCAAAAATTCTAGAAATTTATTTTTTATTCTCTGTTTTACTTCGAGCGGATTTGACATTCGACGACATTGAAATAAAATAACAAACATTTTTGGGTTTGTAAATACATAATAAACTAAAAGTAGATACTCATTTGCTAAAAATACCTATGTTTGGTGGACTTGAAAAGTAAAAATGTGATATAGTAATGGCATAGGTATACAAAAGAAACGAAACTGAGAAAATGCAAAGAACTAGTTAATTTTAATGAATATCCTATAAAAATGATTTAGGCATGTTACTGTAAGATTACAGTTAGAAAAAGTAGTAATCAAAAATACAGGATTAATATGTGAGGTGTAAATATGTCAGATTTTATAATTGCCCTAATAATTGAATTATTTAAACAACCGCTTTTTTGGATTTTATTTGTTTTAGGAATGCTAAGCACGGTATACTATAAGAAAATCCGCGGATTTATGGGAGAGTTTTGGGTGAAAACCGAACTAAATAAACTTCCAAAAGACAAATATATTGTTTTGAATAACATTATGATTAGGTCCTCTAAAGGAAGTCATCAAATTGACCATATCGTTGTTTCTAAATATGGTATTTTTGTTATCGAAATGAAGAATTATTATGGACTAATTACTGGTGATGAATACAAAGACAAGTGGACACAACATTTAGGAAAAAACAAATACTATTTCAATAATCCCATTCATCAAAATTATGGTCATATAAAAGCGTTAGAAGAATTACTACAAATGGATAATGATAAATTCATTTCTATAATTTGTATTTCGAACCAAGCTAATGTAAAAGTTACTGCTAAAAATGTTACACAACTTGATTTTTTGAATGGGCTAATAAAATCGTATAACACAGAAATTATAGATGAAAACTTGGTTGAAATAAAAAACAAAATTGAATTTGGCAATATTTCAGATAAAGGAGCTAGAAAAGAACATGTTAGAAATATAAAAACAACTTTAAAAGAAACAGAAAACAAGATAGAGGATAATATTTGTCCCAAGTGTGGTGGAAAACTTGTTGAACGAAACGGAAAGTATGGAAAATTTATTGGATGTTCAAATTATCCAAAATGCAGATATATTGCTAAGAAAAATTAGTAATACAAGTCTTGATTATGAACATTGCGTTATACAATATTTTGAGACAAATGAAGTTGGTTTTATGTTAAATAAATTAATATAGCGAATACATGCAAAATTACAGAAATATGAGTAGGTTTTGAATGATATAATAGCTGAAAGAATTGAATATGGCTATCCACCTAATAAGAGTGAACAAGCTCTGCAGACTATTCTTTTATTACATTAAGAGATGATGAAAAACATACTATGTATTGTTCATGTTGCTGGGATAAAGAAAAAGAATTAATTCAAGTTGACAAATTGTATGGAGGACGATTCCAATGTCCAAACTGCAAACAAAGCTCTTGTTATGATAAACAATTAGCTAATGAGACAAGCGTAATTTATACTGATAAAAATATTAAAGAATTCGTTAATTATAATGGTGTAAGAGGTAGGAGGTGATTTATATTTAACAAAAAATATGCGTAATTATTACAATAATTAAGGAGATTGATATGGTAAAAGAGATAGTTAAAGATGTAATGTTTTTATCGCAAAAGGCGGAGAAAGCAACAGAAAAAGATAAGTACATAGCAAATGATTTGTTAGATACACTGAAAGCTAATAAAGACAGATGTGTAGGACTAGCTGCTAATATGATAGGATATAATAAATCAATAATTTGTGTTTCAGGCGGATTTTATGACTTTGTGATGATAAATCCAGTTATAACGAAAAAGAGTGGGGAGTATCAAACTGAAGAAGGTTGTTTGTCTTTAATCGGGGAAAGAAAATGCAAAAGATATAATGAAATAGAAGTTGAGTATCTAGACATAAATTTTACCAAACAACATGGAAAATATACGGGATTTGTTGCAGAAATAATACAACATGAAATTGATCATACGAATGGGATAATAATATAATCATAGATGTTGTGATTTAGGAGGAACACATGATAACACTGGTGAAACAAGATTATTTAAAAAATAAAAAATTATATAATGATGTAGAAAGCCAATTAAGAGATGCACTTGACCTATCTATTCCAATCACTCATGTAGGATCTACAGCAATTCCAGATATGTATGGAAAAAATATAATAGATATTCTTATAGGCGCACAAAATTTAGAGCAATTTGAAGAAATTACTGAAATTTTGAAGAGGAAAGGCTATGTTGCTAGTCAAAAGAGTAGAGATGAAATATATCAATTTTTCTCTTCGGTGGCGACAGAAACAACTTCGGGTGATGTACATATACATTTGGTTATATCAAACACAGATAGGTATAGAGAATTCATTATACTTAAAGACTATTTGCTGCAAAACAAAAATGAAGCATTAAATTACTCTAATTTGAAAAAAGAAATTGTGAATAATGGAATTACAGATAGAAAAGAGTATAAAGCAATCAAAAGTGAATATGTAACTAAGTTAATTGCAATGGCTAAAATTTGGTATAACGAAGAAAGAGGAGTGTAAACTAATTTATGAGAAAATATAAAACAGTTGCAAAAAGTGGAGAAGCTTAAGTGTGTTCCATAAAAAATTAGTGAACACAACTGAAAGAAAGTAAGGAGGAACATCTATGAATAAAGAAGAATTATTAAAATTATTAGAAAGTTTAGAACTACCTAGGAAAGAGTATTATATTTTAGGTGGTGGTAGCTTGGTAATGTTTCGGAATAAAAGATACTACAGGAGATTTGGATTTATGTGTTTCAAAAGAATTGTTTGAAACACTAAAAAGGAAATATAACCTTACTGAAGATATGAAAAATGAATGTGGATTTTATCATATTTCGGATATGATAGAAGTCGTACCGAATAAAAAAGAAGAGTTCAACTATGATGAAATAGATGGATACTTAGTAGAAAAGTTAGAGCAAATTTTGGAATTTAAGAAGAAGAGAAAAGCACCGAAAGATTTACCGTATATTGAAAAGATTGAAAAATACATAGCGGAGCACAGAAAATAAATTAAAAGCAAGTGTTTTTATATAGCGAAACACTTGCTTTTTTATATTAAATTTCAATTCTTATGCCTAAAACACCATATTCTTTTTGTTTTTCTTCTGTATAGAATTCTTGTAAAACGTCAAGCAAATCATCTTTAGTCATTGATTTATCAGCAAGTATAGAAATGTCAAAATCTTTGAACAAATTAGAAAATGAATCATATCTTAGCAATCCAATAACCTTAGCTTCAAAACTTTCCTTTAAGTCTGGTTCTTTTAAAAATTTTATCTTATCACCAATTTTCAATAAACTTCTTTTTTCATCAAACAATCTAAGTTCGATTCTTTTAGTACCATATTTGATAAAATCATAATATTTACTTTGTAATTTCATTTCATGAGTCATGATATAATCGCCTCCAATTGGTAATATAGTATAAATATTGCGAAAAAACAAGAGGTGGTCAGTATAAAAGAAAAGGTAATCGACAAAAAATGGCAAAATACTCTCTGAAAATGTTGTAAAAATTTGGCTTTTATGATATAAGTACATTAGAAATACGAAAGGTATAAAAAGTAGCAGCATTAAAAGATAATAAGTTAGAATGGAGTACATATGAAAAGTGGTATTTATGAAGAAATTGTTAACAGTAAAATTCTAAGTGAAATAAATAACGATGATTTGATTGTTGGAAAAGAAAAGCTAGATGCTAAAGATGCAAAAAATATATTGACACAGTATATAGCTAATATAACTAGAGATGCGTTAAAGTATATTAGAGATGATATAAAAGATTCAAATGACTATTTGTTAAAGCAGATAGAAGTATGTAATGAAATCATTGAGTTGTTAAAGGAAAAATTACACGATGATGAATTTGAAGAATTGAAAATCAGTGAAAGTGCGGAAGTACTGACATATGTATATTCTAGAATTAACAATACTAATTTTAGTAATGAAGTAATAAGACCAGAGACATCAATATCAAGAGCGTCTTTATTCACGGGTTCAAGAAGAGAACCAAATTTGAATGAAGAGATGAAAAAAGAAATTGCTTCAGCAGATGAAATCTATATGTTAGTTTCTTTTATTAAATGGAGCGGACTTAGAACTATTTTAGAAGAACTAAAATCATTTACTAGTAGTGGCAAAAAACTTAAAGTGATAACTACATCGTATATGGGAGCAACAGATTTTAAGGCTGTAGAAGAAATATCAAAATTGAATAATACAGAGATTAAAGTTTCTTATGACACAGAAAGAACAAGATTGCATGCAAAATCATATGTTTTTAAAAGAGATAATGGTTTTACAACAGCATATGTTGGATCATCAAATATGTCTAATGTTGCAATGACATCAGGACTTGAATGGAATGTGAAATTATCAGAAAAAGAATCTTTTGAAATAATAACAAAAATAAATGCTACGTTTGAAACATATTGGAATGATCCAATGTTTGAAACATTTGACAACAGTGAAAAATGCAGAAGTTTTCTTAGAAGTGCATTAAATAAATCTGTAAAATCAGAAAATGATATGACTTTTGAATTTGATATAAAACCATATGCATATCAAAAAGAAATCTTAGAAAATCTAGATGCTGAAAGAAAAATTTTTGGAAGAAATAAAAATTTGATCGTAGCAGCAACTGGTGTTGGAAAGACAGTAATATCTGCATTTGACTATAAAAATTTCAGAAAAAACAATACTAGAGCAAGACTCTTATTTGTGGCACATAGAGAAGAAATTCTAAAAAAGAGTAGAGACACTTTTAGATACATATGTAAGGATTTAAACTTTGGAGAATTATTAGTGGAAAATAATAAACCTGATTCAATAGAAAATTTATTTGTGAGTATTCAAAGTTTGAATTCAAGCAAATTAATAGAAAGAACTAGTCCGGATTTCTACGATTATATTGTAATTGATGAAGTACATCATGGCGCTGCAAAATCTTATCAAAAATTGCTTGAATATTATAAGCCTAAAATTTTATTAGGGTTAACGGCGACTCCAGAAAGAATGGATGGCGCTGATATAACAAAATATTTTGATAAAAGAATGGCATATGAAATGAGGTTGCCAGAGGCGATTGATAATAAACTATTATGTCCATTTCAATATTTTGGAGTATCCGACTTGGTTGATTTATCAAATTTGAAATGGAAGAGAGGCGGGTATGAAACATCCGAATTAGAAAAAGTATATGTATTAGATAATGAAATAGCCAAAAGAAGAGCACAAGAAATAATACAGAGTACAATAAAATATGTTGATGACATAGAAAATGTCAAAGCATTAGCATTCTGCGTAAGTATAAAACATGCTGAATTTATGGCGGATGAATTCAATAAAGCGGGGATAGCTTCTGCCGCATTAACAGGAGAGAGTGAAAAAGAATTAAGAAATAATATTTCAAAAAAATTAGTGGACGGGGAAATAAAAGTGATTTTTACAGTTGATTTGTTTAACGAAGGTATAGACATTCCTCAAATCAATACAGTATTATTTTTGAGACCAACGGAGAGCTTAACCGTGTTTTTGCAGCAATTAGGAAGAGGACTAAGACTTTATGAGGGAAAAGAATGTCTAACAGTTTTAGATTTTATAGGACAATCAAATAAAAATTACAACTTTTTAGATAAATTTAAAGCATTAATAGGTAAAACGAAACAGTCAGTTGAAAGCTATGTTAAGAACGGTTTCTCGGTTTTGCCGAAGGGGTGTTTTATAAAGCTAGAAAAACAAGCAAAGGAGTATGTTCTAAGAAATATTAAAAATTTAAAAAGCAACTCTAATATACTAATTGAAAAAATAAAAGATTTTGAAAACAACACTGGAAGAGAATTGACATTAAAGAATTTCCTTGACGAGAATAATATGTCAATAAAAGAATTTTATAACGGAAGAAGGACTTTTGCAAGATTATGCGTGATGGCTGGGATAATTCAAGATTTTAACTGTGATAATGAAGAATTTGTTTCGAAAAGAATCCCAACATTACTATCTATGGATTCACCAAAATTCTTAAAATTTGCAATGAAATATTTCAAAGATACAAATGTTGATTTGAACGAAGAAGAGCTTACATTGAGAAATATGCTATATTATACTTTTTATTCTGAGTTACCACAAAATTATGGATTTGATTCAGTAAAAGAAGCATTAGATGCATTAGTGGAAAGTCAATATTATAGAAATGAAATTGAAGAAATATTAGAAATCTTATATGAAAAAATCAATTGTGTGCCAACTCAAAATACGTATGATTTTGAATGTCCTTTGGAGGTTCATTGCACATATACTTTAGCACAAATAATGTCGGCATATAATTATTATAATGAACATAGTAAGCCATCTTTTAGAGAAGGCGTTAAATATTTTGAAAACAAAGATTTAGATGTGTTTTTCATAACATTAAACAAATCGGACAAGGATTTTTCAGAGGCGACTTTATATGAAGATTATGCAATAAATGAAATGTTATTTCATTTTCAATCGCAAAATAGAGATTCTGAAGAAAGCAAGAATGTACAAAGATACATAAAAAGCAAAGGAAGAATTTCGCTATTTGTAAGAGAATATAAACAAGAAAACGGAATAACTAGTCCGTATATGTACTTAGGAGAATGCACTCATGTGAGTCATCAAGGCAATAAGCCGGTAAGTTTTGTATTCAAATTAAAGAGTCCAATACCAGGTAAATTCATATCAGAAGCAAATAAAAATGTATTGTAGGAGAAAAATTATGATAAATGTAGTAGCAGCAATAATCAAAAACGAAGGTGGAAAAATATTGATAGCACAAAGAAATTTAAAGAAATCACAAGGTGGTTTATGGGAGTTTCCAGGTGGCAAAATAGAAAAAGACGAAACAAGAGAAGAAGCAATCATAAGAGAAATAAAAGAAGAATTAACAATAGATATAAAGGTGGATAAGTACTTAGCTGAAAAAGTATTTAATTATCCTGATAAAGATATAAATTTAATAGCAATGGAATGCACACCAATATGTGGAAATGTGAAATTAACAGAACATGAAGATTACAAATGGGTAACAAGCGATGAATTGACAAACTTTGAATTCGCACCTGCGGATGAGTTTATAGTGGAGAGGGTGAAAGAAAAATATATTTGAGCGAAGATGAAATATATCGTTATAATTAACTTATTTAAATGATATACAAAACATAAATATTTATCAATGCTTTGACAGGAGTAATAATAATGAAAAATAGAAAAAAATATGTTGAGCTAAATGAACAACAGTGCAATATAATGTTTCAAGCTATCTCAAAGGAAGAATATGATTGGGAACAAAAATATTTGGAAAATAAATTATTGGGAATGTTACCTAATGAAAGGCATGGATACGGAAAACAATTAGATTCTAATTCTGCGTTGGAAATGAAGTGCGACCAGATAATTAATAAAATAAATGAATATGTAAATAATTATAATAGAAATATTACCAAATCCAATAATAATGAAATATTACATAAAATAAAAGAACAATATAAGGAGTTGTATAAATTTGGGACAGTTAAAAGTTTTTATACATATGAGGAAGATATTGAAAAAGAAATGATATTTAATAAAGTTTTTTTAATATCTGGTATTGGTGGAATGGGAAAAAGTCAATATTTATATGAACTTGAAAGAAGATTAAAAAGAGAAAAATATAATCATTTGACCATTTATGGCAAATACTGTGAAACTTTAAATGAATCTATCTTGAAAGAAATTATACAAGAAACTAAAAAGGAAAAATTTTATTTTATTATTGATGCAATAAATGAATGTGATGCAGTTACTAGAGATAAAATATTGAGTTTTATCAAGGAAAATAGAAATAATGAAAATATGAGAACCATTATCTCATATAGGAGTTATTCCCTTTCAAATTTAGAATATAAAAAAATAAAAAGTGTAGTAACGAATGAGGAAACATTTTTAGGTGTTTCTAGTCATGATGCACTTGAAAAGATTTCCGAAAAATATAATCTTGATTTAGTTGTGTATGAAGATATGTTGGAAAACAACAATCCTTATCAATTAAAATTGCTAATTAAGTATATTTCGAATAACAGACTTATAACAGATATGAAGAAACCACTGGAAAAAGGAACATATATTTACGAAAATATAATACAAGAGGCAATGGATAAAGATAGATGGTGGCAAACTAAGGATATTGTCAAAGAAATTATACGAAGTAAAAACAAAAGGATTCTGGTCACTTCTATATTTGCAATTCTAGGGTCGGAAGCACTGCAATATATCAACGATATGAAGAGAACGGGATTTGCAAATACATACAAGTTGGAAGAAAAAGATTATTTTATATTTTTAAATGAAAATTTGTTGGATTATTTAATATCGAGAACGTTGTTTGATTCTATTATTCCTGTCAATATAAATTTGGCAATTGAAGTGATAAATGAAGCTATAAACGATTTTTATAGCATTGGCGGGACTCTTATACTAATGATATTTGAGAGGTTCAAAAACAGGATCGAGGATGCCTTATACATAGTAGATAACTCAGAACTAAAACAATTTTTGAATTTTAAAATATTTAATGAGTTATCATTATCTTTGAAAAATCAATTGTATGTTTTAGATAATGTAAAAGTCAATGATGAGTTTAAAAATATATTACTTAATGCAGGAGGAAATCATTGCAACCCTTTTAATTGTAAAAATTATTTAAACAACATTTTGTTATCTAAAAAGAAATTGATATCTACTTTAAAATATGATAAGTATGATATTTATATTATTAGAAAAAAATTAAAGGTTTGGGCAAGAAGTATAGCAAAATATAATTATAATGAAGAGTATATAAATGAAAAATTTTGGTTTGCTTTTTGGATAAGTGCATTGCCTAATGGAAATATAAGACTTTTGGCTAGAAAATTGATTTTTGAAATAGTAAATGAAAATAAGAAATATATAGAAACTTTGATTGCTTTATATTATAAGGTATCAGATGATTATATAAAAGAAGCGATAATACATGTGTTGAGTAGCCTTGAAAAAAATAATAAATTGATTACCTCTTTTTTTAACGAAATAAATACGGAAAATATGCTAAACATCAATATTATGTGTTTCATTAGTAGATATTTGAGCGGTAAAGAATCTTACACAGACTTTGAAAAAATAGATGTTTTAAACGGCAGAGACAAAAATTTTAATATAAAAATTTTTGATTTTTTTAGTACAGTAGATTTCTCGTTCAAAGATGAATACAGAATGTTTGGAATGAATGTATATAAATTAAATAAAAAAAGTATATGTTTTCAAGACAAATTTTTAAAATGTCCAAAGAAGATTATTTCTAAAGTTAACGGCGAGATATCATCCGTTTTGAAGTGTGTAGATGAATATTGTCCGGCTTATGATATTGCGAAAAACACTTTGAAATTTTTATATAGCGATGTTTCGAAAGAAGAGATAGCATCAAAAGATGTATATTTAGCTTGGCAAAGTCAATTTAAAAAATTTATGAAAAAATATGATGTAAAAATAGATGAATTAGTTAAAAGTGTATATGAACGCGATGAGAAAAATAATGTATATAAGGTGCTGGATTTGGCTATCTCAAGTACAGTTGGATCTATTGCAAGTAATTATTATACAACTGATTTTTGCGAATATTCAAAAATTGGATATAATTCATATCAACATGATTTTTACCATGAACGACCATCTTTGTATTATCCAATTGGCGTTTATAGTGAGGATATTGAGAAAATAGATAATAAAGTTGTTAAAAAGATAAAAATTCCTACAGAAAAGAATGAAGAGTGGTTGAATGATTCTGAATCATCAATTTTAAATCTAAGAAAAATCATCGAGCCTGTTACATATAAAGAACAGCAATGGCGATTGATATATGGAAATGTAAGAAAAAGTGAAAAGAATGAAAATAATAAAATTTTACTCTGGGAGGATACATATATATTGAATTTGGCAATTGATGAAAAACATGTTCTGTGTTACAACTCGAACACAGATAGAAAATATACTATAGAAACTCCTGAATTATATGACAATATAGAAAATATACTTTTTTATAATTTTACTAGGACGTCTAGCGTGAAAGAATCTTATGGATATAATGATACATTTGTGCAAACAGATTTCAATATTCCACCGACTGAAATTATAAGAATGTTTAAACTTACTTTTAACAAGTATAATAACTCATGGATTACTCCTAACGGAGAAGCGGTTGTACTAGTGAACAACAATAAAGGCGTTTGGTACAATGATGGTATGGTTGGTTCACTCTATATTAAAGAAAAGTACTTTCAAGAGGTAGTAAAAGAGCATGATATTAAGTATTTTGCTTTTACAGAGCGCTTTTGTAGGGCTGAAAGTCAAGGAGATAGAAGTGCTATGCAAGTGGAGTTGTTTTTGGATAATACAGAAAAACATTACAATCATTATGCACCAGAAAAGGAGTATTTGAATGAAATACCAAAATCTTGTTTGAAATGCGGTTTCTATAAAGAATATTTAAAACAAGAGGAAAACATGAAAAAATGCAACTATGAGATTGTTTTAAAGAAACAGATTGAGAAGTTATAGATTTTAAAAGCATTAATGCATGAATAGAAAAACACTAGAATATTTATTTTAATTTTGTTGTTAGAAACTTACTTATATGATATAAAATTATTGTAAGAATATGTAGATTAGTGGAGGATTAAAATAGTGAATAACATAAGAGAAAGAGAAGAATTACACAAAGCAATATGGTCGATAGCGGATGATTTAAGAGGTTCGGTTGATGGCTGGGACTTTAAACAATACATATTAGGGATTATGTTTTATAGATACATATCAGAAAATATAACGAACTATATAAATGATGGAGAAAGAAAAGCTGGAGATACTGATTTTGATTATGCGTTATTGACAGATGAAGAAGCTGAAACAATTAGAAGCGAGATGGTAAACGAAAAAGGTTTCTTTATATTACCATCAGAATTATTTGCTAATGTATGTAAAAAAGCTAAAGATGATGAAAACTTAAATGAAACATTAGAAAAAATATTTAACAACATTGAAAACTCAGCAAAGGGGGCAGAAAGTGAAGAAGACTTTGCAGGCTTATTTGATGATATTGATGTTAATAGTAATAAATTAGGAGCAACCGTTGCAAAAAGAAATGATAAATTAGTAAAAATACTAGACGGAATTGCTAATATTCCACTTGGAAATTATAAAGATAATTCAATAGATGCTTTTGGAGATGCTTATGAATTTTTGATGTCAATGTATGCATCTAATGCTGGAAAATCAGGAGGAGAATTTTATACACCTCAAGAAGTAAGCGAATTATTAACAAGATTAGCTATTGTTGGAAAAACATCAGTTAATAAAGTATATGACCCAGCATGTGGCTCTGGCTCTTTGCTATTAAAATCAGCAAAAATATTAGGAAAAGATAATGTAAGAAACGGATTTTATGGACAAGAAATAAATTTAACTACATATAACCTATGTAGAATAAATATGTTTTTACATGATATAGATTACGATAAATTTGATATAGCATGTGAAGACACATTAGTTTCTCCACAACATTGGGATGATGAACCATTTGAAGTTATTGTTTCAAATCCACCATATTCTATAAAATGGGCTGGAGATGATAATGCAGTACTTATAAATGACCCACGTTATTCACCAGCAGGTGTATTAGCACCAAAATCAAAAGCAGATTTTGCATTTATAATGCATTCACTTTCATGGCTTGCAACAAATGGAACAGCATCAATAGTTTGCTTCCCAGGTATTTTATATAGAGGTGGAGCAGAACAAAAAATAAGAAAATATTTAATTGATAATAACTTTGTTGATTGCATTATACAATTACCAGACAATCTATTCTTTGGAACATCAATAGCAACATGCATCATGGTTTTAAAGAAAAGTAAAAAAGATAATAGTACATTATTTATAGATGCAACAAAAGAATGTGTAAAAGTTACAAATAATAATAAATTGACAGATGAAAATATAGAAAACATTGTAAAAACTTTTATAGATAGAAAAGATATTGATTATGTATCAAGATTAGTTTCAAATAAAGAAATAGGAGAAAATGATTACAATTTATCTGTTTCTACTTATGTTGAGAAAGAAGATACTAGAGAAAAAATTGATATTGATGTTTTAAATAAAGAAATTGGTGAAATAGTTGCAAGAGAAAACGTACTTCGTAAAGAAATAGAAAAAATAATTGCAGAAATTGAGGTAAAATAAAATGAAAAATTTATTTATTGATTCAAATATATGGCTTTCGTTATATCATTTTACTAATGATGATCTTGAACAATTTAGTAAACTACAAAAATTAAATGGTATAGATATAAAACTACTTATACCACAACAGGTGTATGATGAAGTTAATAGAAATCGAGAAAGAAAATTGAAAGAAGCATTAAAATTATTTGAAATTACATCTGTTAAATTTCCAGTATTTTGTAAAGAATATGAAGAATATAATAATTTTACTAATGATTATAAGGATTTAGTTCATCGTCACAAAGAATGGAAGGAGAAAATTAATAGAGATATTCAAAATAAAAATTTACCAGCAGATAAAACAATACACAGTTTTTTTAATTCAACAGAATTATTAGAATGCGATTCAATAATAGAAAAAGCATATATGAGATATCGAATAGGAAACCCACCAGGAAAAGACAATAAATATGGTGATGCTGTAAATTGGGAATGCTTACTGAATACAATAACTAATGGTGAAGATTTGTATTTCATTAGCTCTGATAAGGACTATCGATCTGAAATTTTTGAAGACAATATGAATCCATTTTTGGAAAATGAATGGAAAAATAAAAAAAAATCTAATATATACTTTTACAAAAACTTAGTATCTTTTTTAAATGAACATGTTAAAGATATTAAACTCAGAACTGAACAAGAAAAACAAGATTTAATAGTGAGATTAAATAAAAGCTACAACTTTGAACGTACACATGGGATTATTGCTATGCTAAATAAATATACTGGATGGACTGAATTACAAATTGAAGAGATTTGTCAAGCAGCAGAAAATAATGACCAAGTTAAATGGATTCTTGAAGATACAGATGTATATAATTTTTATCATAATCTTCTTTCCAATGTTAAATATGATAATTTAACAGATTGTGCTACAAAAAGAGTTATAGAACAGATTGATATTTTAGCTGCTGAAAAAGCTAATGAAGGAAGAACTGACTACGAAGCATATGCTGCAGATACACTTGAAGAGTATTATAAGCATTAAAAGAAAGGAAGTATAATGAATAAAATTGAGGAATTATTGAAAAACTTATGTCCTAATGGAGTGGAATACAAAAAACTATGGAATGTAACAGAATGGGATAAGAAATTTAATGGTACAACAAAGGAACAACAAAGAAGTACTTGTAAATTTAACCATATATCTGCAAATGAGCTAAAAAGTTTAGAAGATAATAGTGGAAAAATAAAATTATTATCAACAGGAAATTATGATGGATATACAACAGAAGAAAAAGCAGGAAAAAATATTAATAGTGGAGAAATATTCACTATTCCTTCAGGAGGAACAGCTAATATAAAGTATTACAATGGACTTTTTATAGATAGTGGAAATATAATAGGAAAATCAAATGATGTAAATAAATATTCTACCAAGTATATATACTATTGGTTATTAAACAACTATATAGAGATTCAGTCTTTTTTTAGAGGTAGTGGTGTAAAACATCCAGACATGGTCAGTATTTTAAATATGAGCATTCCTGTACCTCCGTTGGAGGTACAATGCGAAATTGTCCATATTTTGGACGATTTCACATTACTTTCAGCAGAGCTGAAAGCAAGACAAAAACAATATCAATTTTATTTAAATAACTTATTGGATATTGAAAAATTAAAACCTCAAAAAATAATGTATGTAAAAGATTTATTTGAAATAAAAAATGGGTTAAATAAAGAAAAAGGAGCATTTGGTAAGGGAACTCCAATTGTTAATTTTACTGATGTTTATAAAAATAGATATCTTACAAAAAATATGTTAAAAGGTAAAGTTACTTTAAATGAAGGAGAAATAAAAAGATATGCTGTAGAAAAAGGCGATGTGTTTTTTACAAGAACATCCGAAACTAAAGAGGATATTGGAATGTCAAGTACAGTAATTGAAGATATAGAAAAATGTACTTTTAGTGGTTTTGTATTGAGAGCTAGACCAACTACAGATTTATTAATACCTAAATTTTGTGCTTATTATTTTTCGACTAATAAAGTAAGAGATACAATTATAAGATATGCTTCTTTTACAACAAGAGCTACAACTAGTGGGCCAAAGTTAGGTAAAATACCAGTACCTATAATATCTATAAAAGAACAAGAAAAAATAGTAAATATATTAGATAGATTTGATAAGTTGTGTAATGACATTTCAGAAGGTCTACCAGCAGAGATAGAAGCAAGACAGAAACAATACGAATATTATAGAGACAAGCTATTAACATTTAAGGAGTTAAAAGTAAATGAATAAATATAATGTAGTAATGGAAATGAACGATTCCACAGTAGTAACAGAATATGAACCAGTAAAAAGAAAATCAGACAGCTATCAAAGTGAGCAAGCATTAGAAAATGAGTTTATAAGAATGCTTAAAGAACAAGGATATGACTATTTAGAAATTCATAATTCAGAATCATTAATAAGGAATCTTCGTACACAACTTGAAATAGTAAATGATTATAAATTTACAGATAGCGAATGGAATAGATTTTTCAACGATTCTATTGCAAATAACAATGATGGAATAGTTGAAAAGACCAGAAAAATACAAGAAGATAATATTCAAGTTCTAAAAAGAGATGATGGAACAAGTAAAAATATAACTCTAATAGATAAAAAATGTATTCATAATAATAGACTACAAGTTATTAATCAGTATGTGGAAAATAGTGGAAACTATGACAATAGATATGATGTTACAATATTAGTAAATGGACTACCATTGGTACATATTGAATTAAAAAGAAGAGGAGTAGCACTTAAAGAAGCATTTAATCAAATAAATAGATATCAAAGAGATAGTTTCTGGGCAGGAAGTGGATTATATGAGTATATTCAAATATTTGTAATTTCAAATGGTACAAGTACAAAATATTATTCAAATACAACAAGAGAAAGC
>CAKPEF010000023.1 GCA_934149305.1 uncultured Clostridia bacterium | reverse complement strand
AAATTATATCATATTCTGGTATTTCCTTTTTTATTTTATTTTGTTACTGTGTGACATATCTATGTTAAACCAACATTGTGTAGAATAATGAAACAATAACAACTGTCATTAAGATGATAACATTATTTTACAAACACACTAAGGTGATACTCTAAAAATTCACTCAATAATTTTCTGAAAAATATTGACTAATGACTACTATGAAAGTATACAATATTGTTGAAAAATAAAAAAGGAGAGATAAATTTGAAAAAATATGTATTATTATTGTTATTTACAAAAGATTTTAATAAGATTTTACTAATAAAAAGAAAGAAAAAGCCGTTTGCCAATTTATATAATGGAATAGGTGGTAAGATTGAAGAAAATGAAACAGTTCAAGAAGCAACAATAAGAGAATGCATGGAAGAAACAAAAATTGAAATAACGAATCCAAAATTATTAGTAACATGCATATATCCTAAGTCGATTAATTCTGAAGATGAAAAGGAAATGCATGTATTATATGATATTGTAGAAGAAAAAGAAGTAGAAGAAACATATGAAGGTACATTTGAATGGAAAAATATTGAATTTGCACAAGATTTTAATAATAAGGAAATAGCAGGATTATCGAATTTAGCACAGTTTATAAAAGAAATATTAGATATAGAAGGTATAAAAAAGTTTTATTAGTTGACAAAAATGTAGAATGATGATATCACACGAACGAAATGAAATTGATTTATGGAGGTTATCGCTGTGAAAGAACGGGAAAGAGTGGCGAATACATTTACTAGTATATATATAAAAACAGTGAAAATTTATAATGCATTATTTGTTAATTATTTACATTCGTATAATCATGACAAAATGGAGTAGAGGAGACATAGAATATAAAATGACTAATTATCAATTGTAAAATTTTTAATTATAATTGAGTAAAGAACTCAAATAAAGGATTACATCGAACAGATAGATGGAATATATGAGTAAATACAGAATTATAAAATCAAATGGTATAAATTTGCTGATAAGAACAAACTTAAAGAATTTAGTTACTAGTACAAAAAATTAGTTTAATCAATATTTTGTGCAATGATTAATGAATTTCTATAAATAATGAATAATGCCTAAATTAATTATAATTTCACTATTTAAGCAAGGTATGATTTTATAACCAAGACTGGTTTTGTTGGCATATGATTGATTAAAGCTCATATCTAATTAAACCAACTATATGTAAGTTTTAATGCTTACCATTGACTCCAGAATCAAATCACAACACAACATATGCTAATATATCCAAGTCTAAACATTGGTTAATTCCAATAGATATCATAGCAAGGATACATGTCGATGCTTATATATCAAAGTCCCAATACCTAGTGCTTAGTTTGAAAAAATAAAACTATTATAATTATTCTATATGGAACATTCCTAGTAATTGAGATGTTTTCTAGTATAATCGTAAAAAATCGCTGAAAAGCAGAAAAAATATATTTTACCAAAAAGGAAAAACATGGTAAAAATACGACGCACGAGAATCGTTTTTAAGCCGTTTTTTTAATGGGGGTAATATAGTTTTATGTCTAAAAATCGACCGAATAGGGAGGAATTATAAGAAAAATAGAAAAAAGTGAAAATAATCAAAAAAATTAACGGATAATAACTCAAAATAAAAAAATAAACAGGAATATTAAAATAAATTCAAGAAAAAATTAAAAGCTGAAAAACAAATTATAAAGATACAACAAATAAAAAACAATTCGATATAGATACAAATCTAAAACACGAAAGCAAATTATATTATTCAAAACGTCTGGAATGAATTTCATTATAAATTATAAATTATAAATCAAATAAGTGAAATTATATGCTTAAAATATGAAAATGCCTTAAAAACGATTCAAGAGGCTCGTTTTGCCATGTTTAAATTACGCAAAACTTTTATTTTGTGCAATGATATACTCATCAGAGCTCTTCTCTTCATTGATACCAAATGATATTTCTTCTTTCTTAGTTTCAATAATATAATTTCTGATTGACACGATAAAATCACCTCTTCTTTAGTATTTTTAACAATTATAAGGTACTAAGAAAAACAACATCTTAGTACCTCTTAATTTATATATTTATTTCTTCTTTGCACTCGCACCAGACTTCTTTTCTGCAATTGTTGTTATAAGAACAACGAACAAAATCAAAGCACCAAGAATTAGTACAATTCTAAGCATATCACCATTTACTAAATTATTTGGTGGTTGTACGACTTCTGTCACCTCTTCTATTATCTTGCTACTTTGAACATCTTTTCCATATTTTATGTAATCTTTTAATAGTGTTTTTGGTGCTGCAATTTTATAAATTATATTGATTGCTATAAAAAAGCCACCAATTGCCATCAAAATCTTTTTCCAATTATTAGTTATCATTTCCTTCATATGTATATCCTCCCTACTCCTAATTACAATAATATTATAGAACAGATTACATAATTTAGCAAGCGTTTTTATGTGTGTAGATTAAAAATTTACTCGGCACCACGATTGAAATCTTGTTACTGCTAGTTTAAAGGCTTTTCTAGGATTAAGTATTACATTTTATATTTGCAAATCTGTTCGGAGTCCTTTAAATTGTTGCCATTATTTTTAGAAGTTTTTGTGCTGTCATTGTTTCAACATTATCGTCTAATTCTATCAGTTTCAACATCACTTTCTTCGCTCTTTTTGGTTCTTCTACCATCGGCATCGCTAATATTATTGTTTTCGTATCTACTCCTAGCAATTTCAACATATCTATTATATCCCTTTGGTCTTGTGTTAGAATTTGCTTTAACATACTCAGTTACTCCTTTTATATATTTTTGACTACTAACCATTATAATTGCCGTTTCAAATTATGTCAACATCATAATTTCCTTTTGGTCCATTTACAGTGTTGCACACCCCTACGATTGAGGGCGGGTTACTACTAGTTTAAATGTCCATTTCTTGTTACTATTCAGTCTTAAAAATAAAAGTATATATCAAATCTAAATGTGTGCTATAAAAAAGTAGCGGAGCACAGTGTGCTCCATAAAAACATTACTAGTTAATGCTTATTTACCTTAAGGCTGAACAGCAACCATTTATTTAGTTCGTGCAGGACTAAATTATTATATTAGTATTGACTATACTTTCTATTGATGCTATTCTGCGTTTAGAAGTAGTATTTCTATTTGCGGTATTATAGTTCCTTATTACATTCTGATATGATATAATAAAGATCCAGATGTTAGATATACCACAACAGTTATAGTTCCTTATTACATTCTGATATGATATAATTATGAAAGTTAATTTAGCTGATACTATTGTGTTATAGTTCCTTATTACATTCTGATATGATATAATTTAAGTTTGTTAGGATTGACAAGCTGTTGTGTTATAGTTCCTTATTACATTCTGATATGATATAATTAACAATTAACCAATATGTAGATATGGAAAGTTATAGTTCCTTATTACATTCTGATATGATATAATAACACTATTTGCCTCTGGAGTGAAAGTTGCGTTATAGTTCCTTATTACATTCTGATATGATATAATGAGCCTTGCGATTTTCAAAACAAAAACACGGTTATAGTTCCTTATTACATTCTGATATGATATAATAAAAAAAGGATTTGAACCACCAGAAGGCCAGTTATAGTTCCTTATTACATTCTGATATGATATAATCGCAAGCGAGTAAGTTTTACCTGAGCCCTGGTTATAGTTCCTTATTACATTCTGATATGATATAATAGCATCACTACTGTCCCTGACGATTTGACAGTTATAGTTCCTTATTACATTCTGATATGATATAATACATACACACGTCGTCATCAGAGTTGGTAGGTTATAGTTCCTTATTACATTCTGATATGATATAATACAGGAGTAAGGTTGAAAGCTTGTTTGACAGTTATAGTTCCTTATTACATTCTGATATGATATAATAATACGTTAAGATTTGAATTTACCTTTAGAGTTATAGTTCCTTATTACATTCTGATATGATATAATTTTTAAAATACGATAGTCATTTCCTAATAAGTTATAGTTCCTTATTACATTCTGATATGATATAATAAATTGTTCACGAATAATATCTTCAAATTGGTTATAGTTCCTTATTACATTCTGATATGATATAATAAAGCAAATAAGCGATACTGCCGACTTTGTGTTATAGTTCCTTATTACATTCTGATATGATATAATACTTTCCCCATATATCCAAGAAAAATTGACGTTATAGTTCCTTATTACATTCTGATATGATATAATTAAAAAAGATATAGAAAGAATAGCACAAGGTTATAGTTCCTTATTACATTCTGATATGATATAATGTGTGGCTCTATAATGCATATAACAGAGGGCTTTCAAGAATTATTCGTAATAAAAAAGCAGCTATTTTTTGTGTAAATAGTTGCTTTTTTATTGTTTTTTAGAATATTGATAATTGTTCTGCATTGATTTTTTTCTCCCTTATTGTCTTTTTTCCTATTAGTATTTCCATACTTGCATATTGTTTCTCTGTAACTTTCATACATCTTATCGAACCTTTTCGTGGCAAATTCTCTTTTAATCTTGCATAGTGCTTATAGACTCCATCATCCCCATTGCAGATTCGTGAATACACTGAAAATTGCAACATATCATATCCATCTTTTATTAAAAATTTTCTAAATTGTGCGTATATTTTTCTATCTTTTTTCGTTACTACTGGTAAATCAAAAAATACAATTAGCCTCATATATTTACCCATATGTGTGCCTTTCAAGTGGCACTATTATTGGTACCAATAGTTTTTCGTAATTTTTTTCTTGTATGCTAGTAGTAAGCGAACTCATCATAACATTTATTGCATTTAATACACACTGCCTTTTACCTTCTATTATTACATCGTAGTTTAATAAATCTACAAGTGATTGCTTTATTTTACTGTCGAACTCCTCATTTTTTAGATTGATATTTTGTACAGTCCACAAATCTACGATTGGTCTGAACGGCTCAATAAAGTCATCAGCTAAATTAAAGTTGTTTAATTCACTCCTATGATGTATTCCGAAGACATGGAATATATCCGTATTGTGCTATACTCCTTGCTATTGCACCTCTTATGATTGTGTAGCCATAATCTAAACATGCATTAAAGATGTTATCGTGATTTCTATTAAAACCTTTTGTAAATAAATTTTCAAAATAAAGTTTTGCAGCTTGTCCTTCGATATTTTTAGAATCTCCAGAATCAACATTTGATGCCATTTTCATCATCTTTTCTTCGATATCATGTTTTCCAATACATCTTAGAACATATGCCTGATTAGCTATTTTTTGTTTGATTATTTTTTGCCAACATCTCTTTTTAAATGGTTCGGATAAGATAATTTGTTCTTTTAATATTTTTAAGCTTCTACTATGTTGATAGTATGGTAATACATATCCACTTGGAATGTGCTTTGAATCACATATATACACTATAATATTATTTTCACAGAATTTGCTAAGTAAACTTTCTGTTATTAGTATTTGCTGAGACTCTAATACTATGGCAGATACATCTTCTAAAGGCACATTCCAAACTTCTTCTTGCTGTACGCATAATTGGTTGTTTTTTAAAGATAATTTTGAGGGATGAGATATAATAATACTCCTCCAGCTCATTTTTATCACCTCCTATTTAGATTGTTTTTTACCTCCTTTCCTTTCTTCTTTATTTATTTTATGGTAATTACCAAGGATGTCTACTTCATATTTATCAAATACTTCTAAACCATTAACGCCTATTTTTTGTTCCTTTTTTCCATTCGGTAAAGTGCTTTTGTCGTGATTGAAACATACAATTCCGGCACAACTTACATCTGTTGAACTATAATATAAGTATTGAACGATATCTTCATTTTTCTTTTTTACTGCTATCATATCATTTGAATATAACGAAAACTTAAATGTATAATTTTTATCCATTTCTAGCCACTGTTTTCCTCTGCTAATCGCTTTATTAGGCAATCTATCTTTTACCATATCCGCAACATATATTGGTACCAAGTAATATTTATTGTCTTTTGTAAATACATCAACTCTTACCATGTTACCATTTGCTGCAATACCTGTTTCGTTGTTGATTTTTACACCTGCTCCACTACTCATGACTTTTGGAACCTTAATACTTTTTACGATTGGTCCTTCCCCATTTTTTGAATGTTTTCTTATTGTATAATCTGATGAAAAGGCTTTTTCTGCTTTGAAGTTATATTCAGCTAGTCTCGCATAAATACGGTCATATAAATCCTTGTCGCTTTCGTATAATTTTTTGCACTTTTCATTGTGTAGCAATGTTTCTATTTCATCCTTTGAAATGCTACTAAGAGGCTTTTTTACAGTTACGATTCCAGCATCCTGCTTTAATGAATAAATTGTTTCTCCATGTGCTTCACCACTTATTTTTCTATTTGGCATTCTTGATACAAAAATAGGCTTTATATCGTTCATGTCAACATCATCATAATTTGTAAAGCTTCCGCGTTTAAAATGCTCTAAAATCAATTTTTGCATCATTTCAATAGTTACATTTTTATCTTTCCATTCATCTGGAATTCTAGGAATTCTCATCTCTAATTCTTCTTTAAAATTGTTCCAAGGCTCTGCCATTTCATGTGTTTTGTATTTTACATCTACGATTTCGCCTGTTGTAGGATCATAATAATCCCCATTTTTATTAGGATAATAAAGTTCTTTTTCTTTACTATATTCTCTAATTTTCTTTTGAAATTTTTCGCTAGCACAAGCTATTATTACAGCATCTTCTGCGTGGTGTAAATCGTTTTCTTCACGATTTTTAGCGGAAATGCCCCAATAATGTCTTAAAGCTGTTGTGGCAGCTCCAACTATCGTTTTTACTTTTATTCTATTTTCTTTTTCGCCATAGTTATTAAATTTTAGATTTTTCTTTATAAAGTTTGTCATGTACCTAGCAATATATTTTGTATCAACTAAGTTTCTAGCTATCCAATCATTTTCCTTGTCTTCGTTAAAGTTTTTAACTAATAGATTTTCCCTCTTCTTAATATTATTTCTATATGTACTTTTTACCCATGCCTCGAATGTTTCCCAGTTTGGAGTTCCCCCTAGATACTCATATGGTGTTTGATTTCTTTTTTCTTGGTTTTCTTTTGATAGAACTAATACTTTGTTATTATATGAGTCATCAAATGACCTACTAAAAGGTATAGCATGATCTATTTGAACATATCCATCTTCGAACAGTCTTGAGTATTCTATAGGAAGAAGTGAATATGCACTCTTTCCATCTTGTTCATGATATAATCTCTTTTTTAGCATATCTACTGGTTTAGCTTTTATATTGAAATGTTCTTCTATATCCTTTTTTAGATTATCATTTATAGTTCTATTTTCTTTTTGTTTATCTTCAATCTTTTTTCTTTCGTTAAAGTTTTTTGTTAAATCTCTTGCCACTTCTATATGTATTTCATAAGGTGAACCATATTTATCTATTACTGCATTTATTACCTTTCTGGTTTGTGCTATAGCTCTATACACCACCGGATTTCTAATATCATCTTTAGGAATGACAGGAAGCTTATATTTAGGATTCTCATCATCTGCTTTAAAATTATAACCAGCTTCTTTACATGCTTCATCATACTTTCTTCCCTCTTCAAGATAAGGCAATATATTTTTCATTGCTTTATATGATAGGTGTCCAAACTTACTGAAATTAACTTTTAATAAACCATCGATTATATCATCTGTAAGTCCAAGCTTTTGTAATTTTTCTTTTATAGTTACATCAGTTTTGTTTAATGTTAAAACCTCTGCAATTTCATCTAATAAATCATGATTATCTAGTATATCCTCATGTCCATTTAATGCAGATTTTAATTCATGATATCCAACTAGTTTGACGAATACTGTATCTTCTGTTTTCTTAACTATTTCTTCATAGGATAATTTCTCATATGTACCATCAGCTTTTTTTACTGGCTTTAGATAGTAGTATAATCCCGTAAATACAGCTTCATCTGGCAACTTTAATTCTTTTCTAATTTTACCGTACTTAACACCAGATTTCGTTTCATAAGCAAGTTTTATAATTCTTTCTCTTTCTTCCATAGTTAAGTACTTTTTATCGTCACCTAACATATACGAAAGATTATTTACTTTTTGCAATAGCATAAATCTTTCAAATGTATAACTATTTTTAGATGCTCTTGGCTCATCCTTTTCAAGCGTACATTTTCCAATCATCTTTTGCATAAGTTCTGATGTCATAAAAGGTTTTTGCCAATCAAATACTTCTAAAAATTCAGATTCGAAATTCTCGCTCGCAAATTCGCTTCCAAAGCTTCTTTGCTTATCAAATAAGATTTTAATTTCTTCACGAAGTTCACTTCTATCTACACAGTTATTATAATCTCCTCTTTTGTTTCTTTTATTGTTTTGATACTTCTCATCTTTAGCAAACATTTCTCCAACTGTTCTATATCCTTTTAACTCCATATAAATTTTGTTTGCCTTAATTGCTTTTGTAAGTTTTCCACTTTCAGATTTTTCATTCTCATCTTCAATTTTTCTATTTGACTTATATCCTCTTCTCTTGGCTATAGTTGTCAAAACTCTGGCCCATTCTTTTGCGTTTAATTTTCTATCTAGTCCACATGCTCTTAATGTCCATGTATCTATATCATCACTTCTTAATCTATATAAATCAGCAATTTCGTTTTTAGAAACTAAACCGTATTTAATAAACAATTCTTTTATCTTGTCCATTCTTACTCTTCTTCTTTTTAGTCTTCTTCTAAGTCCTCTTGCAATTCTTCTGTTTTCGTTTATTGCCCCACCATCTTTGGGTCTTTCAGCTGCTGGAAAGATTCTAACGCCTAAATCTTCAATTCTATTTTTTTCATCGTTTATAACTGCCCATCCAATAGATTTTATTCCTATATCTAATCCTAGTACATATCTTATTTCCATAAATGCTCCTTCCTAATATCATAAAAAAGAAGATGCCCCTTACTTTAAAAGTAAGGGGCTGTTTAAACTTCACATTTCATTGATCACTTACAATGAATTTATTATAGTAACCAATTACACTCTGATATGATATAATTTGTATTTTTATTTTATAATCATCTGTATAAAAAGTCAAGAAAAAAACCCTTTCTTTTACTAATTATACCATACTGCCTAGAGAAATCACAGTAAAACAATTCGACAAAATTCGACAATCGTGTTCTAAACTCTAATTTTTAAGACTAATCAGATAAATTTATTTCACCAACCTCATTGCTTCTTTAGCTATTATCTCCTCTTCATTTGTCGCTATTACATACATCTTTATTCTTGACTCTGGAGCGCTTATGATACCTTCGTATTGCTCATCTTTTTTGTATGATGGATCAAGTACTATACCGTATTCCTCTAATCCTTCTACACATGCTCTTACTACATCTGGATTGTGCTCTCCTATTCCACCTTCAAATGTAATGCAATCTACATGTCCTAATACTGCCATGTATGCACCTATGTATTTTCTAACTCTATAGCATAAAATATCAAGTGCTAATTTTGCTCTTTCGTTTCCTTCATCTCTTAATTTTCTTAGGTCTCTTACATCACCTGTTTGACCAGAAACAGCAAGCAAACCTGACTTTTTATTTAAGATTTGTAGCATTTCATTTATTGTGATATTTTCTCTTTCCATTACAAATTCAAGTATTGCTGGATCTAAATCACCGCTTCTTGTTCCCATTGCTAAACCTTCAAGTGGTGTAAAGCCCATTGATGTATCTACGCATTTTCCGTTTTTTACAGCTGCTATGCTTGAACCGTTACCCAAGTGACAAGATATCATATTAAGTTTGTCTTGTGGAATTTTAGTAAGTCTTGATGCTTCTTCTGTTACATATTGATGTGACATTCCGTGTGCACCGTATCTTCTTATTCCATATTTATCATAATATTCTCTTGGGATAGCATACATATATGCTTTTTCCGGCATTGTTTGATGGAATGTTGTATCAAATACAAGTACTTCTGGTATACCAGGCATTGTTTTAAGACAAGCGTCTATTCCTTGTAATGCTGCTGGATTATGAAGTGGTGCATATGGTATTGATTTTTCTTTGAATGTTTTTAATACTTCATCTGTAACTAGTGTTGACTCTTTAAAGAATGGTCCACCATTTACTATTCTATGTCCGATTGCTGAAACTTCAGATAAGTCTTTTACTGCTCCAATCTCAGGATTTGTTAAATATCTTACTACATTTTCGAATGCTTCTACATGGTCTCTAAGTGGTAATTCTTCAATTACTTTCTTTCCATCTGGTCCTTTATATTCTATAAAAGGTGAACCGATTTCGCCCTCTCTAGCACCTATTCTATCGCATCTACCTTTTGCTAAGATTTTATCAGTATCTGTATCGATTAACTGATATTTCAAAGATGAACTTCCACAGTTTACTACTAATATTTTCATTTTTTAATTCCTCCTAAATTACGGTTGCGTTCACTAATTATATTTTAGTGTGCAGTTATCAATTATTTTTTATGGAGCACAATGTGCTCCGCTACATTTTTTGTAGCATAAACTAGTTTACACTACTCAAATTATTGATTATTATATTGAAAACCTATGATTTATTCTTGTGCTTGTACAGCTGTAATAGCAACTACACCAACGATATCATCTGATTTGCATCCTCTACTTAAATCATTAACTGGTTTTGCTATACCTTGTGTAACAGGTCCATAAGCTTCTGCCTTAGCAAGTCTTTCAACAAGTTTATATCCAATATTACCAGCATTTAAATCTGGGAATATTAAAACATTTGCCTTACCAGCAACTTTGCTATCTGGAGCTTTTTTGCTTCCTACAGATGGAACAATTGAAGCATCAGCTTGCATTTCTCCATCTACTAATAAATCTGGCATTTTTTCTTTAACTAGCTTTGTAGCATTTATAACCTTCGACGTCATATCTGTAAGTGGTGCACTTCCCATTGTTGAATATGAAAGCATAGATATTCTTGGCTCTTTTCCTGTAAGCTTTGTCCAACTTTTTGCTGAAGAAATAGCTATTTCAGATAGTTCTTCTTCATTTGGATTAACATTCAATCCGCAATCTGAGAATAAGAACATTCCCTCTTCACCAAGTTCACAGTTAGGAACATTCATAATAAAGAAAGATGAAACTAGTTTAACACCAGGTGCTGTTTTTAATATTTGAAGTGCTGGTCTTAATGTATCTGCTGTTGAACAAACACTACCTGCCACTAACCCATCAGCGTCACCTTGTTTAACCATCATTGTACCAAAATATATATTATGTTTTAATGTTTCATGAGCTTTTTCTAAAGTCATTCCTTTAGCTTTTCTAAGCTCATAAAAAGCATTTGCGTATTCTTCAAATTTTTCTGATTCAGTAGGATTTATAACTTTAATATCTGATATATCTATATTACCAGCAATGTTTTCTAGCTCTTTTCTATCTCCTACTAAAACTACTTTTGCAAATCCTTCATCTGTAACTTTTCTAGCAGCTTCTAATACTCTAATATCTGTACTTTCTGGAAGTACAATAGTTTTAATTGAATTTCTTGCTTTTTCTTTTATTGCATCAACAAAACTCATAAATAATGCATCTCCTTTTTTATATAATTCTCCTCGATTATATAACGAATTAGCTTTACATTCAAGGAAAAATTAAAGATTGGCCGTGTGTATTTTTATATAAGGTTACTGTTCAGACTCAAATCAAACAAGCACTGAACAGTAATGTTTTTTATGGAGCACACTGTGCTCCGCTACATTTTTATAAAATGCATTTGATACATATTTCCCATTTTTGAAGGATGAATAGTGACTATACAAGCACAAAGCCAATCTTCATACTATTTAACCATTACAATTATGAATAGTTACAAACGAAAGACCATCTGTATTGCATAGCATACAATTACTGTTGTTTACACCAGATAATGTTATAAAGTCATTTCCAACGCAAGATAAAACACCTGTTCTTTTAAAGCAAGTTCCGCATATATTAAACTCACATGTACATCTTCTTCCTATAAAGTTTCTTAAATTTCTTTGCAGATTATTAGAGGTTACATTAGCTCCAAGTGTTGCTGTGTTATTGTTTCCTAGGTTGTTATTACATGAATTATTATTTCCATTACAGTTGCATGAACATGTATTATTATTTGCACATCCATTGCAGTTACATGTATTGTTGCAACCACATGAAGTAGAATTATTACCTAATACATTTGTCGGCATTTCACTACTAAATGTACCTAATACTGGCATATTTCCGTTTTCTATAAATAGACCTACACCATTTGAATTATTTGTCCCTATTAAGTTGTTGTTACTACAATTAGCACACATACCTATAATCCACCTCCTTTTCATAATATATTATTCAAGAAATATATAAATGAAACTTGTCTAATAGATATTTGTGCATAGCAAAAAGCATAGGAAAGTAAAAAATACCCCCTATGCTTTTTGGCTTAGCTGTAAATATTCTGAGCGAGTGAATAATTCGTATAGCTCATATTGTCGGTGATGTCTTCGATGACACGTAAAAACTGCGGAATTTCCATCTTTGGACCTTTATCCGTTGGCTGAATTTTTAAAATCGCCCTATCACTCCAAAAAGGAAAAACATCGAGTTCATAGTACATGTTATTCCAAATGAAGCAATAGCGAGTCTTAGAAATCTGCTTTAGTCTAGTGTCTGCCTGGCTTATAAGAGTTGTATACTCTTTTGCAGAAAGCATCCTTTCGACTTCGATTCGGTCATAACCATTAAAGTGTCTCTTTTCGGTGTAGTAGAATGCGAAGTTGCCAAAAGAGCCTCTTTGAATAATGCTTCGTTCATTAGAATTGTCTTTATTCAAGAGATATGTTCTAATGATATCAACTTTGCTCGAGTTGAATTCATTTTGAAGTTTATCAAGGTCCGGCATTTCAACCAAGTATTTTTTGTAAATGTCAATCGGAATTGGTACACCAAGCAAAGAGTACACACCATCCATCACTCTGTCCATCTTCTTTTTGAAGCTAGTACTATTGTCGATAACTTTCTTATGCGGATGATTCATCCAAGCCTGAAGTGTGCTTTTATCCAGCTCCCTTGCTTCTTCAGGCGTTTCTTTGCGAGCTTTGTTAGTAGACAAGTTATAGTACTTTTCAGCACCATTTGCCGCTGTTACAAGATGTATAACGCCATCGTAGCTTGATTTCGCTTCTGCTTCTGTCGTTCCAAGTTCATCAAGGATTTGATTGAACCGTTCAGGATCGATATATGCAGCCCCATCAATAAGTCCACGGTCGCAAATAACAACAATACGGTCATAATTTGTTTTCTGAATCGCATCTTCTATTGTGCTTTCAGAAACTACCTGGTTAAATGCTATGTACGACTGAAAATCATACAAGTCAACAGGTTTAACTCCAGGTGTACTTTCAAGAGAAATACCGGAGTTGATAATCCTAGTAGCAGCTTCATCGACAAGATAAACTTTGTACCCTTTAAGTGAAAGTTCGCGAGCGATTTTGGAGAGTGCTGTTGTTTTTCCTGAGCAAGGTCCCCCAGTTAATACAAGCCAGTGAACTTTCTTTTCTGGGCCATAGTCGTGTCCTCGCCGTGGTCGCGGAATAATCATATTGCTTCCTCCTAATAATATTTAAAATTTTCAAGCAGATTATACAACCGTACTCTATACTTGTCAACCATTTTTATTGATTATACTAAATTTGTAATATATAATAATTACTATTCAGCCTTAATTTATAACAAATGCTAAACAGTAGTATTTTTATGGAGCACACTGTGCTCCGCTACATTTTTTTATAGCACACATTCACATTTGATATATACTTTTATTTGGAAGACTGAATAGCAACCCGTATTAGAGGTGATTACAATTAAACTAACATATACTGTTTTAAAAGAAGATGAGGGCAAAAAGGTTGGAAATATTCTAAGAGATAAGCTAAATGTTTCATCTAGATTGCTTAATAAATTAAAAATGAATGGCAAAATTCTAGTAAATAGAACAAGTGTTTTTTCGAGCTATATTGTCCACTTAAATGATGAAATAGAAGTAAATATCGACTTTGAAGAAGAAGATAATATTCTTCCACAGCAAATGGATTTAGAGATATTATATGAAGATGAATACTTTTTGGCAATAAATAAGCCGTTTGGAACAGTTGTTCATCCCTCTTCATATCATCCTAATAATACACTTGCAAATGGTGTTAAATATTATTTGAATAATAAAAAGAAAATCCGTGCAATCAATCGATTAGACAGAGATACTTCTGGTATCGTCTTATTTGCCAAAAATGAATATATTCAAGAATTGATGATAAAAGACAAAACTATCAATAAAGAATACTTCGCAATAGTACTTGGTAAATTAGAAAATACAAAAGGTACTATAAATGCTCCAATTGCCAGAAAAGAAGGAAGTATAATGGAGCGAGAAATAAATGAAGAGGGACAATCTGCCATTACCCATTATGAAGTTGTTAAATTTATAAAAGAAAAAGACATCTCTCTCCTACACCTAAAATTAGAAACAGGTAGGACACATCAAATTCGCGTACATTTAGCTTATATTGGACATTCTATTTTAGGTGACACATTATACGGCATAGAAACTAATCTTATAAATAGGCAAGCATTGCATGCGTATAAGATGACATTCACTCATCCAATCTTAAATTCTGAAATTGAAATAATAGCACCAATACCAAATGATATATATAATGCTATTATGTAACACAACAAGCCCACTTGCAAATATTACAAGTAGGCTTGAATTATTTTTAAAACTATTTTTTATTAATTAATGACTTATATGTTTCTTCAAGTTTTTTACATGCCTGATAATCTGACTCAGTATAATGAATTTCGTTGTTGTTAGGTACATATGCATCTTTACCATCGGTATACACAACTTTGAAACTATCATAATTTCCTCCAATAGCTTTGTTTTGCAAATAACAATAGAATGCACCAATACCAGGATCAGAGAAGTTTGTGTTTGTGGTTTCTAAAGTACCTATTATCATAGCATATTTATAATAAGCTTCTGTCCAATCAGCTGCTACTTTATTATGCTCTGCTGACCAATGATTTCTCGCATAAGTACCAGCATAATCTTCTGTTATTTTTTTAAGATCTTGTTCTGTAGTTTGCGAATTTGTTTTTCCGTTTTTTAGTTGTGCAACTCCTATCTTTATGGCAACATTTACATTAGATAAATACTCTGGGTGTTTTGCAAGTTCCTCTTTTGTAATTATAGTCTCTACACCATTTATGTTAACGCTAAAACTCTTACTTTCACCAAAATATGTATCAAAAAATCTCTCTAAGTTTGTTGTTTTTCCTTTATTATATTCACTTACACATGATTTTATCCATGTTTCACCAAACCATGTCGTGCCATCTTTTGTATTCTCTCTTAAAAATGTACCCAAAACATATTCATATGGTAAGCCTGCTTTTTCGGCCTCTTTTCTTAATATGTTTTCAATATCTTTATTTATATAACCATCTTTATTGTTATCTGCGTACTCAGTATAATTTTTTATTACACTAGTATATTTAGCTCTTCTAGCGCCACATGAACATGTCATCCAATAATAACGATATGAGTCTTTAGGAAGACCATATTTCGATTTTTCAGCATCTGTAAGTGAAATTGGAATGTCATAAGAATGCGTGTGCCTCTTTGTTGATGTTTCTCCTAATGGGTATCCACAAGGACCACATTTAGACTTATCATCTTTTCCTCTAGTATGGGCTTCATTTTTAATTGTTTCTCCACAAGCCAAGCAGATTACCCAATGTCTCTTATCATCAGCCTCCCAGCCAGCATTTGCACCTAACTTTGGAATATGTTTTCCATCCGCTGTTTTTTTACATTCTTTAATTGGAACTGGGGTTACACTAGGTTTTGATGTTTTTAATTCGATACCACAAGGTCCGCATTTAGAAGGATCTTTTACACCTGGGGTATGTTTTCCACTTTTAATTGTCTCTCCACAAGCAGAACATTTTAACCAATGTTCTGTGGTATTTGCCTCCCAACCAGCATATGAACCGTACTTTGGAATATGTTTTCCATCCTTTGATTTTTTACATTCTCTAATTGGAGTTGGGGTTACACTAGGTTTTGATGTCTTTAATTCAATTCCACAAGGTCCACATCTAGATGGATCTTTTACACCTGGAGTATGCTTTCCGCTTTTTATCTCTTTTCCACATATAGCACAATTTAAATAATGATGTGTACCATCTGCTTCCCAACCAGTATATGGGCCGTATTTTGGGATGTGATTTTCTTTTGCTACCACTTTAGCACAATCTTTACATTTATATCCATGTTGAGTAGCGTCTGATACCAATTCGGTAAATGAGTGCTCTCCTACATCTAACACTATACCGCACAATGCACATATTTTAGTATGGGTAGTATTTGAAATTTTCCAACGAATTTTGTAATGCTTACATGAGCCTGTTATTTTTGTATTTGTCGGAGTTGAAGTCTTAGTAGGCGTTGGGGTTGGTGTATCATCTACAATTCTAATATGCTTACAAACTGTACAAATATTTCCCGAATATGTATGTTCTCCTGTTTTATATATTTGTTT
>CAKPEF010000022.1 GCA_934149305.1 uncultured Clostridia bacterium | reverse complement strand
ATATTTAAACCTTAACATTTTCGGTACTCTCTTTCAATATTTATTTTTGTGACATATCTATTTTAAACCTATAATATGCCAAAAACCGTAAAATATGTATGAGTACGGTTATTATTCACACTTCCCAAATGGCAAGTATGTATTAAATGTAGCTTAAGCTTAGGTGTGCTCCATAAAAAACATTACTTTTCAGTACTTGTTTGATTTAAGTCTGAACAGTAATTGAGTACTACGTTACATAAGTGCAATTTTAAGAGAAGAAAAATAAAATATTTATGTCATTATACAAAAAAATAAAGAAAATTAGCAGGATTTTGAAAATATGTGTAGTAATATAGATTTAGTTGGCGAAAGTCAGCAACTCAAAATAGAAAGGACGTGCGTTTTAATGCAAATCACAGACGTAAAAGTTAGAAAAGTAGAATCTGAAAACAGAATGAAAGCTGTTGCTTCAGTAACATTTGATGATGCTTTCGCAGTACATGATATCAAAGTTATTGAAAGCGCTACAGAAACTTTCATTGCTATGCCAAGCAGAAAGACTCCAAAGGGAGAATGGAAAGACATAGCTCATCCAATTAATTCTGAAACAAGAAGTATGATTCAAAAAGCAATTTTAGATGAGTATGAAAGAGTACTTAAAGAGCCAGCTGAAGGTTCTGTTGAAGAATAAAAATATTAAAGGAAAGATGCTCTAAAAAGGGCATCTTTCTTTGCATATATAAATGATATCTAATCAAAAAAATCATAAAAATTTCTAAATTCATATCCTTTTTCTTTTAAATACTCTATAGATGCTTCTAAAACTTCATCAGTGTTATTTACATCGCCAGTATCGTGCATTAAAACAACAAGTGACTTTTTGTTTTTAGAGCTTTTTATTAAATTATTTATAAGTTGATTATTAGAACATTTTGTTTCAGAATCTTTATTAAGGCAATTCCAATCTACATATACATAATCCATTTCTTTTAAAGCTTCTAACCCCTTTTCTTTTTCCTTTCGGTATTTATTTGTCATGTATCCTTCAGGAAACCTAAAAACATGCGAACAGTAACTTTCTAATTCAAGAGCTGATGCAATTTCTTTATCAGTGTTTACAATTTCATTTATAAAATTTTCGGTACTTTTATATATTTTTGAATTATTATGCGAAAAAGTGTGATTGGCAATATAGTGCCCTGAATCATATGCTCTTTTAACAAGTTCGGGATGTTCTTTTACATGTTTGCCAACAACAAAAAAAGTAGCAGGCACATTTTCCTTTTCAAGAATATCTAATATTTTTGGTGTCATCTTTTGAGTTGGACCATCATCGAATGTCAAATAAGCAATTTTATAATCGGATTTCAAAAGAAGCTGTAAATCCTCTTCAGAAGTAATATTAGCAACCGTTTCTTGCATATTAGCATTTCCAAATAAAATCGATAAATTTATACTAATAAGCAAAAGGATAAGAGAAATAAGAATTTTCTTTTTAGTAATAAATATAAATTTCATGTGAGTTCTCCTTTATAAAATATAGTTGTGTTCATTTATATGCTGTGTACATAACTTACTTTATAGTAACTTTTCATTTTCATATAAGTCAATTTACAATCTTAAAAGTATAATTTGTATATATGTATGCACACTTTTTCTCATAAAGAATACATTATATATTTTTGACTATTGACAGAAACAAATGTTTTCTGTAAAATTATGATAAATATTCAAAATGTAATTAGACCAAAAATAAGTTTTGGAGGAAACTCGCATATAAAGAATATCTTTGAAGAAAAAATTCATTTGTCAATAAATTCTTAATAACTACAAAAGACGAAAAATTGTAGAATAAAATTTAAAATACAGATTTGGAGGGAATGATGAATAACAAAATTACAGCTAAAATAAATGTAAAAGATAATTTAATAGGCGTTATGAGAATTGTAAATAAAGATTATATTTCACTTACTGATTTGGCAAGATATAAGAATCCTAATAATCCAGGGGATGTCATAATAAAATGGATGAGTAATAAAAGTTCGTTTGATTTTTATTGCTTATGGGAAGAATTATTTAATGAAGATTTTAAACTAGCGGAATCTCGCGAGTTTAAAAATGATTCGGCAAATCAGTCTTTTACTATGAGCCCATCTAGATGGATTAGCACCACTAATGCAAAAGGTTTTGTAAGTAAAAGAGGAAAATACGATGGTGGTACATTTGCTCATCCTGATATTGCTTTAGAGTTCGCTTCTTGGATAGATCCTGCTTTTAAATTATATTTAATCCAAGAATTTGAAAGATTAAAATATAATGAAACATATCAAGAAAAGATAGGATGGTCGGTAAGAAGAAGTTTATCTAAGACAAATTATAGAATTCATACGGATAGTATTAAAGAAAATATAGTGCCAACACTTACAGATAAACAAAAATTATTTGTGTATGCAAATGAAGCAGATGTAATAAATGTAGCTTTATTTGGAATGACAGCGAAAGAATGGAGAGAAAGTAATTCAGAATTAGATGGCAATATTAGAGATTACACTGATATTTTATATTTGGTGGTTTTAGCAAACTTAGAAGTATTAAATGCTAGTATGATAGAAAATAATATCAGTCAAAAAGATAGGCTTGAAAAATTTAATATGACTGCAAAAAGGCAGATGACAATTTTGGCAAATGACAGCAATATTATTGGAATAACTAAATTAGATAATAAAAAAACAATTGAAAATAAAAATGAATAAATCATGTGGCATATATAGTGTAATTAAAAAATCATAGACAAGAATGAGTTTGCCATATAAGAAACGAATAGCATTAGTAATTATTTTTGTATATTTATTTTTATAAGTTACTTTACAATCTCAAAAGTATAATTTGTATATATGTATGCACACTTTTTCTCATAAAGAATACATTATTACTATAAAATAAATTTTCAAAAAGGAGAAAAAACATGTGCAAATGTCTCACACTTAAAAACATATGCAAAATCTATCAAGACGAAGATGCAGAAACAATGGCAATTGAAAACTTTAGCTATACATTTGAAAGAGGACATTTTACGAGTATAGTTGGTCCTAGCGGATGTGGAAAATCGACTCTTCTTTCTATCATCTCAGGACTCGAAAATACTAGCTCTGGCACAATTTATATGGATAATTCCGTACTCACAAGCAGAAGTTGCAATATTGGCTATATGTTGCAACGCGATTATCTTTTAGATTGGCGGACAATTTACAAAAATGTACTCTTAGGTCTCGAAATAAGAAAAATGGTAACTAAAGAAACTGAAAGCTACGCAAAGCATTTACTAAAAAAATATGGACTCTATGAATTTAAAGACAGGTATCCCAGTCAATTATCTGGTGGAATGAGACAGAGGGTAGCTTTAATTAGAACGCTTGCAACAAATCCCGATGTACTTTTGCTAGATGAGGCATTTTCGGCTCTTGATTATCAAACAAGGCTTTCTGTAACAGAAGATGTGTATAAAATAATCAAGGCAGAAAATAAAATTACAATCATGGTGACACACGATATTCCAGAAAGTATAAGCATGTCTGATGAAATCATAGTCCTAAGCAAAAGACCATCTAGCATCAAAAAAGTCTACAAGATAGATTTTGAGATGAAAAACCGCACACCACTAACTTGCAGAGATAACCAAAAATTCAGTTACTATTTTGATAATGTATGGAAGGAGCTTAATAACAGTGAATAATCTTTCAAAGGAGCGGAAAGCCTATCTTGCAAAGAAAAAGCAAAACAAGATACTGATAAGAATAACGCAAATCGGCATTTTAATGTTTTTTGTAATCCTTTGGGAGATGCTTGCAAGCATTGGGCTTATTGATAGTTTTATAACTAGCAAACCAAGCCAGATAGTGGCGACTTTCATAGGCATGCTTTCAAACGGATTGCTAAAACACATCGGCATAACATGTTTAGAAACAATTGTAGGATTTTTACTCGGTACAATTTTTGGAACCTTGATAGCATCAGCACTTTGGTGGTCACCGTTTTTCTCTAAAGTTTTAGCACCATTTCTAGTAGTCTTAAACAGCTTGCCAAAAGTTGCATTAGGACCAATAATAATAATTTGGGTTGGAGCAGGAGCAAAAGCAATAATAGCAATGGCTCTAGCAATATCAATTATTGTTACAATTCTAGAAATGCTAAACGGTTTTATTGCAACAGATATAAACAAGATAAAAATGGCAGAAGCATTTGGTGCAAACAAATTTCAAGTGTTTACAAAGATAGTATTTCCATCCAATGTTCCAGTACTTTTAAACGTCTTTAAGGTAAGCATCGGACTTTCGATGGTTGGCGTAATTACAGGAGAATTCTTAGTCTCAAAAGCAGGACTTGGTTATCTAATAGTTTATGGTGGTCAGGTATTCAAACTAGATTTGGTAATGACTAGCGTAATAATTCTAGGAGTAGTGGCAACTCTAATGTACCAGTGCATCGTCTTGCTTCAAAACTTGATAAACCAAAGAGGCAAGTGGCAATAATAAACTTAAACGGAGGAAAGAAAAATGAAAAAACTTCTCACGCTTCTCATCGTGGTGATTCTCATCATCGCCTGCATGCTTACTGGCTGTTCTTCGAATAAAACGAAGAAAGTTGTTGTAAGCGAAGTTACTCACTCTGTATTTTACGCACCACAGTATGTAGCAATAAACCTCGGTTTTTTTGAAAAACGGGGGATAGAGCTCGAACTCTACAATGGTGGCGGAGCAGACAAAGTAATGACAGCAGTACTTGCAAACCAGGTAGACATAGGCTTTGCCGGACCAGAAGCAGCAATCTATGTGTATCTGCAAGGAAAAGAAGATTATCCCGAAGTCTTTGCACAGCTTACCAAACGCGATGGTTCATTTTTGGTTGGTCGAGAAAAGGATGAAAACTTTGAATGGACTAAACTGAAAGACAAACATATTTTGCCGGGCAGAAAAGGAGGAGTTCCTTATATGGCTCTTGAGTATGTCATAAAGCAAAATGGTCTAGACACTTCAACTGACTTAAACTTTGACAACAGTATCAGCTTTGACGCTATGACTGCAGCATTTTTAGGTGGCACAGGCGATTATGTAACAATCTTCGAACCTACAGCAACTGCCATTGAAAAAGAAGGCAAAGGTTACATTGTCGCTTCTGTCGGAGAAGCTGCAGGTGAAATTCCTTACACGGCCTACTTTGCTAAAAAAAGTTATATTGCCAAAAATGAAAAACTGATTCAGGATTTCACAGATGCAATATATGAGGGTCAGGTTTGGGTTGACACACATACAGCAAAAGAAGTCGCAAATGCATTATCGTCATCATTTCCTGACACAGAGCTTGAAATACTCGAAGCTGTCGTGGAGCGTTACAAGAGCATAGATGCTTGGAACAAAACTCCCGAAATGCAAGAAAAGTCTTTTAGCAAACTTCAAGAAGTGATGAAACTTGCTGGTGAACTAAAAGAGGAAGCACCGTTTAGCAAGGTGGTAAATAACACTTATGCTAAAAAAGCAAGTGTAAGATAAAAGTGTAGAGGCAATCTGTTAAAGGTTGCCTCTATTTTTGTAAAAATAACAATGTATAATTTACCTCCTATGAAAATATAAATACCATAGGAGGTAAAATTTTATGAAAAAATATATATGTCTAATAATAAGTTTAATACTTTTAGAAATACCATGTGTAGCGATAGCAAGTGCCATGAAATATGATAGCATACCAGTTTGGTCTAATGCATTAGAGACATCTGCTCAAATTAAAAATACAGTAACTTTAGACTTGAATTCGGAGGCTGCAATACTAATAGAAGAAGATTCGGGAACAATATTATATTCAAAAAACGAGCATGAGAAATTAAGACCTGCAAGCGTAACAAAGGTTATGACACTTCTTTTAATAATGGAGGCAATAGATAGGGGAGAGATAAAGTTAGATGATAGGGTGCCATGCAGTGAAAAGGCTAGAAAAATGGGTGGTTCACAAATATGGTTAAATGAAACAGAAAGATTAACAGTAAACGAGATGATAAAAGCAATATGTGTTGTTTCTGCTAACGATTGTACTGTAGCAATGGCAGAATACATAGGTGGAAGTGAAGAAGCATTTGTAGCAAAGATGAATGAAAGAGCTAAAGAACTAGGAATGAACGACACAACATTTAAAAACTCTCACGGGATAGATGAAGATGGTCACTTAACATCGGCACATGACATTGCAGTAATGAGTAGGGAACTTAGTAAAAATCATCCCAAAATACATGAGTATACGACAATATGGATGGATACGCTTCGAGATGGAAAATCACAACTTGTAAATACAAATAAATTAGTAAGATTTTATGATGGGTGCACAGGGCTAAAAACAGGTTCAACATCACTTGCGGGTTTTAACTTGTCTGCTACAGCAACAAGAAACAATCTAAAACTAATAGGAGTAGTAGTGCATGCATCATCAGGTGCAAATAGATTTGATGATGCCAGAAAAGTATTAGATTATGGTTTTGCAAATTTTGCATGTAAAGAAATAATGCCAAAGGAAAATGTTGTAGAAAAAATAAAAATAGAAAAATCAAATTTAGAAGAGGTAGAAGTAATTGTACAAAACCAAGTTTCTGCACTTATGAAAAAAGGTGATGAAAAAAATATAAGAACAGAAATTATATATATCGATAATATATCAGCACCTCTTGAATATAGAGCAAAAGTTGGCGTGCTAAATTGCTATCTAAATGATGAACTAATAAAAAGCGAAGACTTAGTTGTAAATCAAGAAGTAAAAAGAAAAAATTTTGGAAATTATCTAAACGAACTTTTAAAATTTTCGTATAACCTTCGGAAGAGAAAAGAAATAGAAAATTTTAAATTTAATTTTATATAAAATAATAAAAAAGCACAAATTATTAAATTCTTTTAATAGTTTGTGCTCATTTTTTTCTTTCTTATTTAATTTCTTCTGTAACATTTTCCTTAGCTTTATCATTTGAAAGTTTTGAATTTATTTCTGTAGTATTTCTGCAGATTAACAATAAAATCAAGCTAAATTCATAAGTAATTCTAGTAACAAGGTTTCCTCCTACTAAAACAGCTAAAAATAATAAAAAGCTTTGACCGATAAAACCAAATGATAATAAAGTTATAAACAATGCGCAGATAAGATAAAAGATTTTAAGAATGTTTTCTATCAACATTTTTTTGAATGTTAAGAAATCATACATCCAACCCCAAAACTTTTTAAATTTACCATCTTTTGATTTGCTAAGAAAAGTAAAGTGCAATGCGATCGCTCCACATATAGCAAGTACTGCTGAAATTATCATCCAAATTCCAAAACCATCAGCATGTGATGAATACTCATAATATGGCATTTCAAAATCCCCCCTTTCAATAAAACAAATTGTATCATTTATAGTTACAAAATGCAATAATATAATATGATAAAAAATATTACAAAACGATTACAGCTTTGTTACATTTTTATTAAATATGTCGCACTTTGTTGAATTGGGAGGGTGCGTATGCTAAACTTTAAAATAAGTGAAAGATTGTATAGAAGAGGAGAGGATTTTATATGATGATGGGACCAACAAAGAAAAAGGTAATTACAGCGGGAGTAATAGCGTTCATTATTCCAGTAGTAGTTGGATCGTTTATGTTTATGAAGTATAAAAAGGGCGTAGAAGAAGAAATGGCTAGACTTAGAGTTGAAACAGCTACAGTTGAAAGATATGTTTTCGCAAATAGTCTTACAGCAGGAGAAATAATAACAAAAGGAGATCTTAAACTGGCAAAAATAAAAGAAGAAAGCGCACCAAAAGATTCATACACAGACAAAAAGAATATCAATTCAAAGAATGTAAATAGCGTGCTTGATGTTGATACATTGATTGGTAGAAGAGTTAGAATTAATGCTGAAGAAAAAACAATAGTTGCAAGTTCAATGTTAGTTACTGAAGATGAAAGAGAGCTTACAATCGACCAAAGATTTCAAGAATTTAATTCAATATTATTACCGAGTGATTTGAATAGTGGCGATTATGTAGATATAAGAATAACAATGCCTAGTGGAGAAAATTACATCGTAGTATCTGGAAAAGAAGTAAAAGATATTGGAAAATCTACAGATTCAAATACAATGTATTTACAATTGACAGAAGAAGAAATACTTAGAACAACAGCTGCAATATTAGAATCATACATGGGTGATGGTTTTAAAATATATGCAACAAAATATGTTGATCCATCAGCACAATTATATACATATAAAAGAGTTAATTTAATAGAAGCATATAAAGAAGCATTAAAAGCTTTAGTAGAAGAAAGACAAGCAGAAGCTGATGCAGATCCAACTGCATATAAAGAAAAATATCATATAGAAACATCAAGTGGCTCAACAATCGATTTGATAACTGGAGCACTTGGCGGAAAAGAAACAATAAAAGTAACTGAAGCCGATATAACACTTGCAGAAATTGCTACAAGAATGGGCTTGGAAGTTAAACAAGTTAAAGAAATCAAAAAAGCTATTGATGAAAATGATCAAGAATTACAAAAACTATATAATGATAAATTAGTTGCAACAAGAAGAGACATGGTAAACACATACCCTGTAAAAGCTAATATAGCAAACTTAATAAAATCAAATCCGAATATCTTAGAGACAATAAAAGAAAAATACAACTTAGAAGAAATTGTTAAACAAAGATCAGAATTGTTTGATTTACCGCTATATAGATATAACGAGTATGGAGATTTAGAAGCTCAAGAAGCACTTTCAAAGATACAAGAAGGAATAAACAAAGAAATTGAAGTACAAAAAGCTGAAAGAAAGAAATATTTACAAGCATTAGTACTTGCAAGCAGTAGTTCAAGTGAAGAATAATAACTATTGAGGAGGAGAGCAAATGAAATGTATTGGTTTTATTGGAAAAACTAATAGTCTTGAAATAGTTGAATATGTTGGAAAAATAATAAGTGAATACAGAAAAAAAGTTATAGTAGTAGATGCTACTGTTACACAAAAAGCAAGGTATACGGTTCCCACTATATTGGGAACCGAAAGCCAAACTCAATATGTAGTGCAATATGATGGAGTAGATGTGGCTATTGGTTTTAGCAATATGCTAGAGTTAAAAAAATACCTACTATCTAAGGGCGAAGACTTTAACGAATATGATTATATACTAGTAAATACAGATGTTGAAGAAATGATAGATGAGTACGATTTAAAAAGTGCAAATAATGTATTTTTTGTATCATCATATGATAAATACGACATTTTAAAAGGCTTAGAATTGTTAAGATTTATTTGTGCAGCTAAGAGAAGAGCAGATCCTGAAGGAAGCTTACCGGTTGAAAAGATAGTATGCTTTAGTGAGATAAACTCAGCAGATACAAAATATATAGAAAAATTATCTGACAATTTACCACTTACATGGCAAACAACAATAAGCTTGCCATATGCAGGAGGTGACTGGGCAGTTAATATTCAAAATCAATATGCGGCAAAATTAGATTTGAGATTTTTGACTAGACAATATAAAGATGGGCTTGTAAAAATGGCAAAAATAATAACTGGCGAGGATGAATCTTCAGTTAAAAAAGTAGTTAAAAATATAGAAAAGAGTGCTAGATTTTAATAAGGAGGAGATATAAAATGCCAATAGTATCTTTTTGGGGAACAGTAGATTCTGCGCAACTTGCAACTACAGCAACATTAACTGCTGTTGCAGCAATGCTTCCAACAAAATATCATTACAAAACAATTATGACACAAACACATTACTCAAATATGTCACTTGAATCTGCTTTTATAGATATGGACAAACTTGGAAATAAAGGGGCTCTTGATATATCAGATGTCGGAATAGATGCATTAGATAGATTACTTAGAAGTAATAAATTAACACCAGAAAATATTTCAAACTATGCAAGATCGATATTAAAAGGTGGAAGATTAGAATTACTATTTGGAACATTTAAAAATGACTCAGATTCTTATGCTAGAATATTAGAGACGTTTCCACTAATACTAGATTACGCAAACCAATTCTATGATATAGTATTAGTAGATTTAAATAAAGGCTTTGATAGTCCTGAAGTAAATCAAATATTACAAAAATCAGATTTGATTGTACTTTCGGTATCTCAAAACAAACAAATAGTTAAAAAGGTTTTTAAAGATTTAGACTCGTTAAAAATCTTACAAGAAAAGCCTGTTATTCCTGTAATAGGCAGGTATGATAGATTTTCTAGATATAGTGCAAAAAACATTGCAAGAGATTTGGTAGGCTACAAGAAAGCAATTTATACAATTCCATATAACACGCAATTCTTTGATGCTTGTAACGAAGGAAGAGCACTTGAATTTACTTTAGAAAATGCTAAAGCAGATTACGCTCAAGATAGAAATGGATATTTCTTATCGGAGGTTTCAAAATTAGTTGATGCAATAGTTGACAGCATTAAGCCGAAATTAACAGATAGATAAAGCACTTTTGTAGAGAGGTGGAGAGAGCAAATGTTATTAAATTACGCTTTGATTTTTGTTTTAATAATAGGCTTGCTAATTTTTATTGGTTACCTATTCAAAAAAACAGATTCTAGTGCAGTTCTGAGAGTAAACAAAGATGGTCGTACATATACAATAGAACAAATGACACAATTTATCAAAGGTAGACTAGATGAAATTACTCGTACAAACCTTTATGATATAGGTTTATCAGAAGAAGAAATGCGTAGAAGAAAGAACAAAAAATACGAACTTAAAAAAGCTCTAAAGGGTTGTACATATGGTGATGTCAATGATAAAAAATACGTTAAAGAATTGATATTTGATTTGCTTCATAGAGAATATGGAGTAAACCAAGTAAATATCACAAACGCAATTGATTTCGATAATCCAGAAAAATTAACAACTCAAGATAAATTCGATATACTTTTGTATATGTACAAACAGCAATATGGATATAACGCACTTGGAGAAATGATTAAAAAATATAACCTAGATGAGCTAAAAAAAGTTTATGGTTCTTCAATTGCATCATATGTTATAATTCCAGAAGAAATAGATGATATATTCCAAAAAGAATATGAGTACTTATCTTTTGAAGATAGACTTAACATTCTTTCACAAAGAATATACCAAAACTATAAAGGCTACAGTGTAGTAGATGAAGTTCGTGATATGAATATAGATGGTATCTCAGGTGGTGTATCTGGTCTTCCAGAATCTTTTATGTACCAAGTAGCACAACTTGGAGATTACATCAAACAAACAAACGAAAGAACAATACCAAAAGCTTATGATAGCGTATGGATATTCTATCATGGTAAATCAATCAGACTTGCGTGTCTTTCATTTGGATCATTTGCAGAACTTAGAAGAGTATGTCAAAATATTTATAGATATAATAATCCAGGACAATTATCTGATACAAATGGTTATAAGATAAATGAAATGAAAGATGGTTCCCGTGTCGTTGTTTTAAGACCAAGTATGTCAGAATCGTGGGCATTCTTCGTCAGAAAATTCGATACACCAAACGCAGTACTAGAAAACTTAATAAGACAACCAGGAAAAGAAGCAGTAATAGATTTATTAAAATTCTTAGTAAAAGGTGCGAGAGTTACAGCACTTACAGGTGAGCAAGGTTGTGGTAAAACAACAATGCTACTTGCAATGATAAAATACATATATACAACTCTAAACATAAGAGTTCAAGAAACAGCATTCGAGTTACACTTAAGAAAAGTTTACCCAGACAGAAACATATTAACACTTAGAGAAACAGAAACAATATCAGGACAAGAAGGCCTAGATGTTCAAAAGAAAACAGATGGTGCCGTTAATATCCTAGGTGAGGTTGCAACAGATGGAGTTGCTGCATGGATGATTCAGATGGCACAGGTTGCATCTAAATTCACAATGTTTACTCACCACGCTAAAACATTCGAAAACTTAATACTTTCACTTCGTAACTCACTTTTGAAGGTTGGCATGTTCCACAATGAAAAAGTTGCAGAAATACAGGTAGTAGGAGTATTAAACTTTGAAGTACACTTAAAGAAAGCCTATTCAGGTGAAAGATACATAGAAAGAATTACAGAATGTATTCCAGTAAAGCCAAAGAATACATATAACCGTGATTATAAAAATGAGCCAACAATGGAAGGCAAAATGGATAGATTCATGGATAATGCAACAGATTACTTTACAAAAGTTACAGAGACAGAAACATTTAAAGCAGTTAATATAATAGAATATATCGATGGTGAATATGTAGTAAGAAATCCAATTTCTCAAGAAAACATCGAAGCAATGAGAGAAAATATGTCTGAAGAAGACCAAGTAGCATTCGATGAATACTGCAATAACTACTTTAGTGGTGTAGGCCCTACAAGAAGAATTGTAGAATAAGAATAATATAATTCGTATGCACTTATATAAAGTGCATACGAAAATCTTGAGATAAGGAGGAGAAGAAATGGATCCAAAATTTTTACTATATATGGCGCTAAGTTTTTTTGTCATATTTGCTATCATTGTAATAATTTTTATGGTTAGAAGAAAGCGTATGTCTCATGACCAAAGTGCGGTTTTGCAAAGAATGATGGCAACAGAAGGCTCAAAAACACTGGATGCTTTTTATCAAAAAATGTACAATAAACTTGTGGATATACCTTTTATAAATCGTTATATTTACAAAATTAGAAGAAGGCTAGAACTTATAAATAACGATGATGAGTACATGATAAGAAGAGATACAGCTAAAATAGGCCTTAAAAATATATTTTTAGCGCTACTATTTTCTATAATACTTGCATGGATAAATAGAGACGATTTATTTATGATAATAGTTTCTTTAATCGGTGTCCTAATAGTAATAGAAAATATGACAGAACGTGGAGTAAACAGAGTAGAAAACAAACTATTAGTTCAACAGCTTGACTTCTTATCAGAGGTTAGACATGCATACCATACATCTAACATGGTTGATGAGGCGATATATGATGCTTCTTTGTTAGAAGAATATGAGCTTACAACACAAATAAATAAAATATACGAAATATTAAATTCGGCAGACCCAGAGATTGAATTAGAAAAATATTACGATGTAGCGCCAAACAGATTCTTGAAAGTTTTTGCAGGTGTATCGTATTTAACAAAAGAATTTGGTGACAGAAAAGTAGATGGAACATCACTTTATTTAAAAGACTTAAATAATATAACACAAGAATTACAGATGGAAGTGTTAAAAAGAGATAAGTTAGATTATTTGTTTAAGAGCTTAACATATATTGCAGTACTTCCGATATTGGCAATAAAGCCACTTGCAAGTTGGGCGATGAATTCTTTTAATGCAACAGTTGATTTTTATGATGGAAAACTTGGATTTTTAATGCAGATATTATTACTTGTTACAATATTTTTATCTTATGCATTATTAACAAGAATAAAAGATAACGACGCAAAGCCAAAAGCAGTATATACTTCTAATGCAGAGAAATGGCAAGAAAGAGTATATAGACTTCCAGTAATGGAGCGAATAATAGACAGCTTAATGCCAGGTGTAACATCAAGCAAATATGCAAACATAAAAAACTTATTAAAGGAAACGGCATCTAGTTTAAAAATTGAATGGTTATATGTAAACAGAGTTGTATGTTCATTAGTTGGTTTTGCTGTTGCAATTGTTGTAATAATGCAGATGCATAAATTAGCAATTACTCAAGTAATGTATTCTGCGACAAATGAAAATGCTGCATTAGGGCAAATGTCTGAATCAGATACATTAAAAGCTAATGGTACAACGGCATTTGATAGATTCTTTATAAATGTATTTTTAAATGATAACAAATTGTTAGATGCAGTTAGAACGAAACCTCAAGATAAAGCTATACAAATTATAACAGATGAAATGATTAGACTTAGTGAAACACCATTAGATGATGGGCTAGCCGACAAGTATGCTAAAAGAGTATATAAAGAATTGAAAAATCCGGCAGAAACAAGAAAAACAGAAATACAGTATGCAATAATTGAATCAAAGATTGAATTACCTAGAGAAGGATTTTCTAATGCTTTAACAGAGGCAATTTTAAACAATGTGAAACAACAAGATTCTAATGTTATAACGAGGGCAATTATTAAAAAATCACTTATTCAAGTGTATAATGTTCCATTAACAGTAGAACAGGCATCAAGCGCTGCAGAAAGAATATATGGCAAATTAGTGGTTTTGACAAGTGAAGTATTTTCTTGGTATGAACTTGCAATAGCAATATTTATTGGTTGGTTTATGTATTATGGTCCAATCTTCTTATTAAAATTCCAAAAGAGAATGAGATATATGGAGATGGAAGATGAAGTAATGCAGTTCCAAACAATAATACTAATGCTTATGTATATAGAGAGAGTATCAGTAGAATATATGCTAGAATGGCTCGCAAGGTTCTCAAATATATTTAAAGAGCCACTTACAAAATGTTTAAACAACTATGAGGCAGGTGCATACGAAGCGCTAGAAGAACTAAAAGATGATGCTCCATTTAAACCGTTTGTAAGAATAGTTGAAAGTTTACAAGCAGCTGTAGAAAATGTAAAAATAACAGATGCATTTGATGAACTTGAAAGTGAAAGAAACTTCTTTCAAGAAAAAAGAAAAGAATCAAACGAGAGACTAATAAACAGAAAAGCAAAAATAGGTAAAGTACTTGGTTTTGCGCCGATGGTAATATTATTTGTAGGGTATTTGATATTGCCACTAATGATAGCAAGTATTGGTGATATGGGCAGTTACTTTACAGATATGGGGTCTTTAATGTAGCTAAAACATTAAAGAACGCAAAATGATTTCAATATTTATTTATATAAAGAAAGGGTGATTTTTTATGGATAATGCATCAAAAGCATTAATCATGGCAGGTGCTATACTAATAGCAGTTGCATTAGTAAGTTTAGGAGTTTATTTGTATCAATCAGCAGCAAATTCAGTTGGAGATTCAACTGCGTATATGGATGCGACAAAAGTAGAAACACAAAATGCAAAATTTGAGAAATATGCTGGTGATCGTGTAAAGGGTCCAGATGTAAAAAGTTTGATAAGAGCAGTTGGTACATTTAACGCAAATGATATTTGGCCAGATGATATAACATTTGAGGGTGTTGTTATAGGATCAACAAGTGACATAGCTAATAGTATTGATGATAGAAAATATTATAAAGTTACTATGACAGGATATGATGGAACTTATGGATATTTAAAAAAGATTAAAATTGAGGAGTAGAAAGAGATGGTGATTTTTAATGGATAATGCGTCAAAAGCATTAATCATGGCAGGTGCTATACTAATAGCAGTTGCATTAGTAAGTTTAGGAGTTTATTTGTATCAATCAGCAGCAAATTCGGTTGGAGATTCAACTGCGTATATGGATGCGACAAAAGTTGAGACACAAAATTCAAAGTTTGAGGAATATGCTGGCACTAATGTAAAGGGACCAGATGTAAAAAGTTTGATAAGAGCAGTTGGTACATTTAATGCTAATGAAATTTGGCCGAGTAAGATAGACATGGTTTTAACATATAAAGAAACCACAGGCGGTTCTACTAATACTTCTGGTGACACAGCAACACTTGCAAATAAAATACATGATAGGTCTTATTATAAAGTTGAAATGACAACATATAATAGCCGATATGGTTATTTAGAAAAAATCACGATAGTGGAGAAATAATAAGATTTATATGTATCACAGAAATCTAAGAATTTTCTTAGATTTCTGTGGACATTATTTTATTACTAGCACTTAAACAAGGAGGCATGTGTATATGGAGAATGCATCAAAAGCACTTTTAATGTCGGGAGCAGTTCTGATTGCTTTAGCAGTGATTTCGTTAGCATTATATACTTATACTAGTTATAGAGATTATGCCACGACTTCTGAGCAAATGCTCTCAATTTCACAAATTGAAAGTTTCAATAGATTTTATCAATCATATGAAACTAGAGAGGGCAGAATAAGAGGAATAGATGTTATAAATATTTATAATAGAGCAATAGATGATGAAATAGGCACTGAAAACCTTGTTGGGTTTGATAGCAAAATAACATTAAATTCTGCGGGGTATGCATCGATAAGAAATGAGCAAGATTATTTAAAAGAGTGTTCGTATTCTATTGAATATGATACCAATGGAAAGGTTTATAGAATTACTGTAGGCACTTATTAAAAAACGGAGGGAGTGAACTTAGTATGGATGATGTTGGAAAAGCAATTGTAATGGTTGCACAAGTGTTGATGTTTGTACTTGCAGCTTCAGTGTCCATATATTTGTATAGCAACCTCACAAATTCTGCCGAGCAGATTTTTATAGGTGATGAGGGCTCAAATAGGGGAGATGCGATTATTGGAACTGAAGATTTAGGTACAACAAGGAAAGTAAATCCCGAAGAAATCTTAATGGCCATTCTAGATTTAAAATCCGAATATGAAAATAATGATGTTACAGCAGAGGTAAAGATAAAAAATTCCGCAGAGATTATTTCTTACACATATGATGGAATAAATGAAAAAATAGTTAGAATTCAAGGCGGAATGGATTCAACTTATGATTTTAATAGTATGAATTTAAGAGATATTTTATATAGTGATTTAGGCTTATCAACAGGTAGTAATAGAACATACTCTTTGCAAAATAAAGGCAATACACTTTTGTATGTAAAAAATTAAAGAAAGAAAGGTGTTATATATGGGAGATTCACTTAGCGTAATATTTGCTACAATAGTAGCAGCAATTATAATGTTTTTGTTTCCAATGCTTGATACATGGGAGAGACAAGATGATTTATCATATATAGCAGCTTATACTGCTGTAGTGGACACTGTAGATGCTGTTAGAAATACAGGTAGACTTACTGATAGCATGTATAATTCTTTGGTAACGGTGTTAAATGCTACTGGTAATAAATTCAAAATACAGTTGGAACATAGGGAGGCTGTTGCCATTCCTGGTACGACTCCAGGTACATATGAGCTTGTATACTTAAATCATTATACTAATGAAATATTAAACACACTAGATACAAGTGGAGAATATACAACATTTGATGAGGGAGATTATTTTTACATTTCAGTAAAAAATACTAATAAGACGCAGGCTACTGTTATTAAAGAAAACTTGTATGGTACTTTAATGGAAACGTTTAAAATTGGTGTTCCTTATGGAGGTCAAATTAAGAATGAATATAAGAGATAAGGCATTTATTTTTAAGGAGGTGTATTTATTATGAAAATTCAACATTACGCAATAATTTTTATAATAATTATACTTCCTTTTTCAATTGTTTGTAAGAATACTATAAATCAAAAAATAGATACATTAAATGACGAAACAAGAATAAATAACGCAATTGATGCGGCAACAGTTGATGCAGTAAGTACATTAATTGATTTGAATAATGAGTTTTACAACTTATATGGTGATCAAATGATTAATTTGACACAACCGCTTGCGAGAGAGGCAATAAACACATTTTTTAATACGCTTTCTTTAAATTACAATTTACCATTTACTAAAGACAATAAGCTTAATTCTAATTATTTTAGCGTATATGTTCCAGCTGTTATAGTTGTGGCATATGATGGTTTTTATGTATATTCTATTGAAGAAACATCTAGCGGAACAGCAGAGTATGTTTTATCATCGAAAATACCATATGTATATAGAGACCCAGACTATCCTGATTATATAATTCACTTCACACTAGGCAATTATATAGAGCTATATGCACCAAATGGAGTGTTATATAAAGGAGAATTCAAAAAAGAATATATAGACCAAGCAAAAGATGAGTATGTTGAAATAAGTGGCATATTAGGTGATCTTACACTAGAAGCTTTACCGCAACTAACAACAGATATGTCTTTGATCATGTACGGATTAACAAAGGCTTCTGCCGGTTCAGGAATTACATTTCCATTGCCAAGTTATTTAACAACAATGTCTACTGATACGAATAGTGTGCCAATGACAAGAGATTATTCAGATATATATAATGATGCAGCACATAACACACCAACACTTGATGATGATGTTAGCGAATTTAATATAAAAAGAAGAGAAGTTATAATAAGTCTTATAACAAGTACATTAAACGAAAAAATGAATAAGCATAACAGATATGCAGATATGATGGGAGTAACATATGACTTTTATTTACCAGAGATAAAAGATTCTGAGTGGATAAACTCAATAGATGATATTTCAATAATGGCATTTATTCAAGGAATACCCGTAGGCACAGACTCATATTATAATAACTATGCTTTAGGTTCAGCAAGAATTGTTAGAGCAGAACGTTATTATGCATTAACTGATGGGAGCGGAATATATTATCATAAAAAAGATTGTCAAGATTTAATCGACGGTACTAAATATGACACAGCCGGTGAACCTAAAAATGTAGATGCATTTTTATCAAAAATAAGTGCTGCTAAGGCAGGATATTATCCGTGTCCTAAGTGTAGACCGTAAGATTATTATTCTTAAATAATGGAAGTATTAAAAAGGGCGTAGTTTGAAACTACGCCTTAAATTATGCCTAAATAAAAACCTCAAATTCATTTTAGTCTAATTCATAAACCGAAACAGTTAAAGATTTATTTGTCGATTCTGATTTGAATTCTAAATCTTTTCCACTAGTATTTTTAAATTTAAAGTCAAGATTGCTTCTTAAACTAACAGTGGCATCTTCATTTTTAGGAAGATATGCAACTGGTGCACTATGATGATGTCTTTCTGTAATATCAATATTTAAGTCTTTAACAGCATTATAAAGTGTGCCACTTAATTGACATACGCCACCACCATAACCCTTTGCACTGCTACCATCACTTAATAATATATTAGCCTTTTTAAAACCACTATCTTTGCCAAAAGGACCGACAAATTTCATTAAAAGAAAAAGTCTCACCGTTTTTTAAAACATAACCATTCAATTTGTCACGCACTAAAGTAATGTTATGATACCTATTAGGATCTTTTGTCAAAATAGGAGAGGTGTAAGTCTTTAAAAGTTTTTTATTATCAGATGTATTTTCATCTTGTGGTACATTTTTTAAATAAACATCGTTAGGATTTCCATAAATATCTTTTTTAATATCATCGACAACATTTTTATCGCCTGAATTATTGTCATAACTTGAATTCTCTCTATTAACAGAATAATTAGTATTGTCAGTATAATTTAATCTACTATAGTCAGAAGAAGGAGGAGTTATATCGGCAGTGTTGTTATTATTGCAGCCTGTAAGAATAATTGAAAATAGAGCAATTATAACTAATTTAAAAAACATATATAATCACCTCTAAACATATCTTAACCACATTAAAAAGCAAAATTCGTATAAATAAATAGAAACAAAAACATAATATGTAAGAGGTTCTTAACCATGCCCAATAAACAGTTATAATATATTTCTAAATTCACTTTTACAAACAAAAATCACATAAAAATATAAACAAAATTAAAATGTATAAATCAAATTTAAAATTGCCACAAAATAAATGTAGCGGAGCACAGCGTGCTCCATAACAAGTAATAATATTTGCCCAAAATTTTAATATATGTATAAATACAAAACAAACTGTATAAATCAAATTTAAAGTTGCCACAAAATAAATGTAGCGGAGCACAGCGTGCTCCATAACAAGCAATAATATTTGCCCAAAATTTTAATATATGTATAAATACAAAACAAACTGTATAAATCAAATTTAAAGTTGCCACAA
>CAKPEF010000021.1 GCA_934149305.1 uncultured Clostridia bacterium | reverse complement strand
GGAGCACAGTGTGCTCCATAAAATATTGCGGTTTAGTATTTATTATAAATTAAGGTCAAATAGTCATACCCAATTATTTATTTCATGCATTGTATTGCTTTTTTAAGCAATCTATGTAAAAATATAGTTAGATTTTAAAAAGAAGAGGTGCTTTATAACGATGGATAGAAGCAAAAAAATAAGAATATTAGAAAGAGTTGGCATATTTTTAGGAACAATATTATTACTTTATTTATTAGTAAAGTTTGCTACATATTTTATGCCATTCTTGATAGCAGGAATAATTGCGGTTTTGATAGAACCAGTTATAAAATTTTGCATGAATAAGCTAAAACTTAGTAGAAGAGTAAGTTCTGTGATAATAGTTGCACTCACAATAATTCTCTTAATATTAGCAATAGTTTTTGGAAGCTTAGGAATAATAAAAGAAATAGGCAACCTTTCAAGCAATATAGGACCTGCGATAACGGCAACGACAAGATTTATAGACTCATTGAGTGGCAAAGTTAGTGAGATATATCCAGATATTCCGGAAAATATATTGATTGCAGTTGAAAGTTCACTTGTTGATTTTGTTGGAAAATTAGGAAATTTAATAGCCGAGGCTGCAACAAAACTTGTATCATTATTACTTTCGGTTCCAACCATGATAATAAACACTATTATAACAATATTAGCACTTATATTCTTTACCAAAGATAGAATATATGTCATAGACATGATGGAACATCATATGCCAAAAAGTTGGATAAAAAAATGTATAGAAGTAAGTTCAGAAATCTTCTCAACAATAGGCGGATACATAAGAGTATATGCAAAAATACTATTTATAACATTCGTAGAATTATATGTAGCATTTATAATAATAAACGCAATAGGATTTAAAATTGACTACCCATTGATACTTGCTATGGTAATATCGATAGTTGATATACTACCTATACTTGGAGTAGGAACAGTGCTTATTCCTTGGGCTTTGTGGATGCTTGTAATTGGTAACTGGGGACTTGCACTTGCACTTATCATAACATATGGTGCAATCTTCTGTATAAGACAATTTTTAGAACCAAAACTAGTAAGTAAGCAATTCGGAATACATCCACTAATCACACTATTTGCAATGTATGCAGGATATAAATCATCAGGTGTATTTGGACTTATCTTAGGACCAGTTTTGCTAATGGTATTAAGATGTGTATTTGCTAAACAAATAGAAAAAGGACTATTTAAAGATATGTTCGAAGAAAAATAATATAAGAAAGCGGAGTAAAAAGCTAAGTGGCTCTTTACTCCGCGTTTTTATTTAAAATTTATTTTTGGGTGGGTATACAGCTGTTTCATTAGGCGTTGTAATTTTTTTGATTTCAAAAACTTCAATTATTGGCATAGGGCCATGATAATCTTTTAATTTAATTGTGCCTTTGATTTCTATCCAAGAGTTGTTTTCAAAGTTTTTGATTTCATCAGATTCGCATAGAAAACCAACAATTCTATAATCGTTATCTGAAACAATCATATCTCTAGCTGTTACAAATTGATTTTCTTTAAAATCGTTAACTCTAAAAACATATCCGGTGGAATGAATTTTTTTACCGTATGTATTTATCTGTGTTATCATGTACATCTTTTAATATGCTAGTATAGTTACTGTTATTCATGCTGATAGTCTTACCAGTAAAAAGTTTTGCAAAGCATAAGAGCGAAAGTAAAATAATAATTGTAGATAAGATAATTATAAAAAGTTTAAAGCTAAATTTTATATTTATAATCTTCATAAAAATGTCCCCCAATCCTTAGTAAATCTTATGACTTTTTTGAAAAAATATGACAATGTTGTATGGAGTTACTATTCAGTCTTCAAAAATAAAGAGTATGTATCAAATGTAGTCGGAGCTTAAGTGTGCTCCATAAAAATATTATTGTTTAGGCTTGTATGATTTAAGGTTGAACAGTAACTGTGTGTACAGATAGATTTTAAGTAGGCTTTTTAAATCTTGATAAGATTTTAGATATGTTATATAATTTATAGGCAAGGAGGCGGTTACATGATAGTTGCAATAGATGGTCCTGCAGGGACAGGAAAGGGAACTGTGGCAAAATTAATTTCAGAAAGACTAGACTTCGTATATATAGATACAGGTGCAATGTACAGATGCATAACTTTAAAAATGATAAGAGAAAACATCTCATTAGATGAAGAAGAAAAAATAAAGGATTTGCTAGAAAGAACGAAAATAACATTCAAAAATCTAGAGGATAAACAACATGTATATTTAGATGGAGAAGATGTTTCGGATTTAATAAGAAAACCTAATGTAAATGAATTAGTTTCGCCAGTTTCAGCAATAAAAATAATAAGAATTAAAATGGTAGAGCTTCAACGCAAATTGGGTGAAGAGGGAAATGTCATAATGGAAGGTAGAGATATAACAACCGTTGTATTTCCGAATGCTGAAGTAAAAATATATTTGGATGCAAAACTAGAAATAAGAGCAGAAAGAAGATACAAAGAGTTAGTTGAAAGAGGCAATAATGTAACATATGAAGATACATTAGAAAGCATAAGAAAAAGAGATAAAAATGACATGGAAAAAGAAATGGGTGCATTAAAAATCGCAGAAGACGCTGTAGTTATTGATACATCTAATATGACCATCGAAGAAGTGTATGATAAAATAAAAGAAATAATAGAATTAAAAAAGTAATATAAGAGATTATGAAAGAAATTTAAATAAGAATGGCGACTTACATTCTATAATAAAAAATACATAACTTTCATATCGTATAAATATAACAAAATCATAATCGCCATAAGAGGGCAAAAGGAGAAAAAATGGTTATAAGGTCAATTGTAAAAGGATTTGCACATATTTGTTTTCATACAATATACAGAACAAAAATAAAAGGAATAGAAAATATACCAAAAGAAGGCAAGGCCGTGCTTTGCTCTAATCACATACATATGTTTGATTCGGCAGGTATAATAGCTCATGTAAAAAGAATGACATATATAATAGCAAAAGAGGAATTATTTAAAACGAAATTTAAAAATTGGTTTATGAGACAAATGGGAACATTTCCTGTCGCTAGAGGGACTGGTGGAAAAGAAGCAATAGAGACTGCAACAGAATATTTAAATAAAGGCAATCTTTTGCTTATATTCCCTGAGGGTACAAGAAACGGCTTAGCAAAAGGTGTAAAGTTTCAAAAAGGTGCAGCATACATAGCTATACAAAGTAAATCGCCAGTTATTCCTATAGGTATTACAGGAACATTCAAACTATTTTCAAAGATTTGTATAAATATTGGAGAGCCTATAGATATAACAGAATATTTAGATGATGAAAAAGTAGACCCTAGAAAAGTAGTTGCATTAACTAAAAAAATAGAGAGCGAAGTAATAAAACTAAGAGATGAAAATTAAAGAATATAATTTTTCAAATAAATGCATCAAAATTTAAAATATCATACAATTATGTAATGGAGCACACTGTGCTCCGCTACAAACTCTAATTGATAATAGTACATTAAAAAAGTAAATAATATAATTTTTCAAATAAATGCATCAAAATTTAAAATATCATACAATTATGTAATGGAGCACACTGTGCTCCGCTACAAACTCTAATTGATAATAGTACATTAAAAAAGTAAATAATATGATTTTTCAAATAAATGCATCAAAATTTAAAATATAATGCAATTATGTAGCGGAGCACAGTGTGCTCCATAAAAACTAAAAAAGCTGCATAAGTCGATTTATAAAGCACAAGTAGCTTAAGTGGATTTATGAAACCCTAAATACTAACAGCATACTAAAATGAAATTAAAAAATAAACAACACAACCACAGATAAAGAGAGGATTAAAAAATGGAAAAAGAAGAATTAGTTGGACTTATTGAAGCATTGCTTTTTGCAAGCGGAAAGATGGTAAATATAAAAGTTTTATGTGATGTGACAGGATGCGAAAAAGAAGATGTCTTAGAAGCACTTAGCACATTAAAACAAAATTTAATAGAAAGAAAAAGTGGAATACAATTATTAGAAGTAAAAGAATCCTATCAGCTTGCAACACTTGAAAAATACTATACATATATTTGTACAATGCTAGATAATAGACCAAAGCCAAATTTGTCGCAAGCTGCTTTTGAGGTATTATCAATAGTTGCATATAATCAAAATGTGACAAGGGCTGAAATGGAAAAAATAAGAGGTGTTTCATCAGATAGTGCATTAAACAAATTGTTAGAGTATAACTTAGTTGAAGAAGCAGGAAAAATGGATGCACCAGGAAGACCAATGATGTATAGAACGACCGATGAATTCTTAAAGATGTTCGGGTATAATTCTATAAAAGACTTGCCAGAACTACCAAAGCTTAAAGAAGAAGTTGATGAGCAAATGAAAATCGAAGAAGAGTTATCTACAGAAGAAAATGCTTAAAACTAAGGAGGTACAATAATTGAAAATAATTTATGGACGCAGTGGATGTGGTAAAACATACTTTGCAATGAATGAGATAAAAGAAAATATAAAAGGGGCTTATGAGGGCCCCTTACTTTACATTGTGCCAGAACAATTTTCACTTACAGCTGAGGTCGACCTTTCAAAGATAATTGGCAGAGGTGGAATTATAAAAGCGGAGGTTGTTACATTTAAAAGATTGTGCCATCGAATATACAATGAGCATGGATTTAAAAAAGATACACTAGATACTGCGGCTAAAACTATGTTGCTTTATTATATAATGAGCAAAAACGAAAATAAGCTAAAAGTTCTTAATGGTGTTTCTAAAAATCTAGGATTAGTTACAACTGTGAGTGATATGATTTCAGAGTTTAAAAGATATAATGTAACACCAGAGATATTAAAAAGCTTTGCACCAAAAAGCGAATACCTAAAAATGAAACTAGATGACTTGATTTTTATATACGAAGCTTTCGAAGAAAAAAATCAAGGAAGTTACATGGATAAAGATGATGAATATACAAAAATGTCAGAGCTTATAAAAAATTCGGAGATAGTAAAAGGTGCTAAGATATGGATAGATGGCTTCGATGGCTTTACACCACAAGAATTAAATATAATAAACGAATTAGAAAAAGTCGCAGATGTATCTATACTTCTTACATTAGATGATTCGGATAACAATATGTTTTTACTAAATAAAAAAACATATCAAAAATTATCAAAAGAAAATAATGTAGAGGCAATATATTTGAGTGAGCAAAAGAGATTTAATAATATAGAATTAAAACATTTAGAAGAAAACTATAATTCGACATTTATAAAAAAATACGAAGAAAAGACAAAAAACATAGATATACGAATAGAAAAAAATCCATATGAGGAAATAGAAAATATCGCTATAAAAATCTTAGAAAAAGTAAGAGATGAAAACTTAAGATACGAGAATATAGCTATAGTTACAAGAAACATAGATAGTTATAAAAACAATTTCAAGATGATTTTTACCAAGTACAATATTCCATACTTCTTTGATGATAAGCATGAACTTTCTGCACAACCTCTTATAACATTAGTGTCTATGCTTTTAGATATATGTACAAGCAATTACTCATATGAATCAATCTTTAATTATCTAAAGACAGGACTTACAAATGTAGAAGATGTAAACGATATAGATAGATTAGAAAATTATGTGCTAGAATGGGGCATAAAAGGGAATACATGGCTTAAAGAATGGACATTGGGTAAATCAGACTTAGAAAAAATAAATCAGATAAGAAGACAAGTAATAGAGCCAATTGTAGAATTTAAAAATAAGTTTTCAAAACAGAAAAAAGTATCTGAAATAGCAAAAGAGCTATATAACTTTCTTATAGAAATAAAAGCATATGAAAATATACAAAACAAGATAAAGAAGTTAAAAGAAAAAGAAAATCCAAGCGAAACCGAAATAGAGATAACAAACACATACATACAAGTATGGAATATATTTATAAAATTATTAGATGAAATTGTAATGGTACTTGGTGAAGAAGTTGTTTCATTTGATAGATTTAAAAATATATTAAAACAAGGAATAATGCAAAATCAAATAGGAATACTTCCAACAACTAGAGACCATGTTGTGATAGGAGATGTTAGTAGAACTAGAAATTCAAATATAAAAGTGCTATTTGTAATAGGTTTAAATGACGGCGTTTTTCCAATGCCATATAATGATGAGGGATTTATAAATGATAATGAAAGAAACGAATTATTAGATGGCGGAGTCGAAATCGCAAAGGATACAAAAATGCTTTTATTAGAAGAAAACTTTAATATCTATAAAGTATTAACAACACCGACAGATGAGCTTCATCTATCATATCCAATATCAGATACAGATGGAAAAGCACTTAGACCATCAGAGGTAATAAATAGTTTGAAAAGAATATTTCCTAACATAAAAATCAGTAGTGATGTAATAGCAAAAGAAACATTAAAAGAAAAGGTAAATACTATAAATTCTACAGTGCCCAACTTGTTAAATGATATAAGAGAGGAACTAGATGGTGAAAGTAAATCAGAAGAATGGAAGAAAATATATCTATGGTTTGCCGAAAATCAAAAAGAAAGAATCTCATATATTGAAGAGGGACTAAATTATAAAAATACAATAGAGTATATAAGCAAAGAAAGCGCAAATAAGTTATATGGAAACGAAATGAATACAAGCGTATCAAAACTAGAGACATATGCTAATTGTCCTTTTAAATATTACTTGCAGTATGGATTAAACGCAAAAGAAAGAAAAGTATATAAGCTAGATACACCAGATGTTGGAATATTTTTACATGAAATAATTGAAAGATTTTCAAACTACTTGTTAGAGAGAAATATAAGTTTTAGAGATATAGAAAAGGAAAAAAGTGATGAAATAGTATCAAACATTGTAGATGATGTTTTAGTGGATTTCAAATCTAATATAATGACAAGCACTAATAAAATGAAACAACTTAGCTTAAAACTAAAGAAACTTATAAAAAGAGTAATCTGGACAATAGTATTGCAAATAAAAGAAAGCGATTTCGAAGTTGTAGCAAGCGAGTTAGAGTTTGGAAAAGACAAAAAAGTAAATGCCATAGAAATAGAATTAGAAAACGGGCAAAAAGTATTATTAAGTGGAAAGATAGATAGAGTGGATATAGCAAAAACTGAAGAGGGAAAATACATAAGAATAATAGATTACAAATCATATAGCAAAGAAATGAAACTATTTAATGTATATTCAGGGCTAGAAGTACAGCTTATAACATACATGGATGCAGTGGATGAGCTTGAAGCAATGCCAGGAGGAATCTTATATCTAAAGTTAGATGACCCAATGATAAAAACATCAAAAAACATTGGAGGTGAAGAAATAGAAGAACAAATAAGAAAATCACTAAGAATGAACGGAATGATAGTAGCAAACACAAGACTAATAAAAGCAATGGATACAGGAATGACATCAGAATCAAATAACCTAAACTTAAAAATATCGAAAGAAAAATACACAGGAAAAACATATGTTCCAACGGAAGAAGAATTTGAAAAACTAAGATTTCATGTAAGAAAAACATTAAGAAGTCTATGTGAAGAAATACTATCTGGCAAAATAAAAAATCAACCAGTAAAATGCAAAGGCAAAACACCATGCGCATATTGTGACTACAAAGTAATCTGCCAGTTCGATAAAAAACTCGGCAATGACTTTAAAACATTACATGAAATGAAGAAAGAAGAAATCTGGGAACAACTAAAGTTAGAATAAAAAAGAATAACTAGCCTTAGACACCAAAATATGTAGCGGAGCTTAAGTGTGCTCCATGAAAACAATCAACACAACCAAACATAAAAAAAGGGGGTAAAATAATATGAAAAAAATAAAACTCGTAATAACAATATTGGTAATAATAACAATGTTTAATAGCGTAGCACTTGCCAAAACATTTAATGACCTAGATGGCCACTGGGCAAAAGAAGTAATCGAAAAAATGTCAGACAAAGGAGTGCTAAATGGCTTTGAAGACGGAACATTTAAACCAAATGAAAGTGTAACAAGAGAACAATTTGCAAAAATATTAGTAGAAACATTGAAACTAAATCAAGTAAGTGGCGAAACAAAATATACAGATGTAGAAGAAACAAGATGGTCTAGAAAATATATAGACATAGCAAAAGAATACATAATAAACTCAAAAGAAGAAAATGGCGAGTACACATTTTATCCAACAAAACCAATGACAAGGGAAGAAGTAGTAGTGGCAGTATGCAAAAGTATGAATTTAGATACAAAAAACATTTCATCAGAAGAAAAAACAGAAATACTAAAAGCATTTTCAGATAGTAGCAAAATGAATGAAACTCAAAAAGAATATGTAACCACAGCAGTAAAAGAAAAAATAATGAATGGAAAAGATGGCTACTTCGACTTGGAAGGCAACTTAACAAGAGCAGAAGTATCAAAACTAATGTACAATATATTAGAAAAAAGAGAGACAGAAATAGAAGTAATAAAACCAACAAAAGTGTTGCAACTTTCTGATACTATAGCTACTATTTTGAGATATGAAAGTGAGAGTTATAAACGACCATTGTGGCTACGAGGACTTATAGATGGCTCAGAAGGTTATGCTATTGATGATGACTTTTCTAAATTTTTGAAAATAAATGGTATAAGTAAAGAAAGGATCAATGAGGAATATGAGTCTTTTTGGGAAAAAATAGGAGAAAAGTACTGTGATCTTTATGATTTGGGAGATGGATATTCTACAGGAATTTCATATAATGCAACATCAACATTAGAAGTAAAAGGCTATGATTATTCTGTAAAAAACCTAGATGATGATGGATTAGTTACTGCATGGGTAGAAGGTGTAAAAGGAGATGGAATTGGAGAAAAAATAACATTAAAAATGCAACAATATGGCTGGAGCTGGCCTGACAATTTGGGTATGGTACAAACCGAAGATGGTTGGAGACTAATGACAAAAGAGGAATTTGAAAAAGCTCAAAAGGATGATAACCATTATTCTTATTGTTATAGTGGAGAAAAAGAGACTACATATGAGCCAAGAACATATGAAGAATATAAAGAATATGTTAGAAAATTTGGTTGGTGGGGAACTTATGCTAATGTACATGAAAAGAGCTTTACAGGTTGGAAAAACGGTTTAACAGGATTTTACATAGTAAATGGATATGCCAAAAATGAAAAACTATTTAAAGCAAATTCAAGAGTGAAAAAATTAAAACTAACAATAGATGGAAGAAAAGAATATATACTAGAGTTAGAAGATACAATGAATCCACAGCTATTTGATATAAGATATGAACAAGAACCTAACCTTGATAAATTAGATGCAATAAAAGCAGAATTTGAAATATTAGAAGTGTATAAGGGCGAAAAATATGAAGATACGGTAATAACAACATTAAAAGGTCATTCATACACCAATATGCATATGGGTGGCTAGGAAAATGAGGCAAAAACAATAATTAGCATCATTCCAACGGTATGTAGATTAACATGTAGCGGAGCTTAAGCGTGCTCCATAAAAACAATCAACACAACCAAACATAAAAAAAGGGGGTAAAATAATATGAAAAAAATAAAACTCGTAATAACAATATTGGTAATAATAACAATGTTTAATAGCGTAGCACTTGCCAAAACATTTAATGACTTAGATGGCCACTGGGCAAAAGAAGTAATCGAAAAAATGTCAGACAAAGGAGTGCTAAATGGCTTTGAAGATGGAGCATTTAAACCAAATGAAAGTGTAACCAGAGAACAATTTGCAAAAATATTAGTAGAAACATTGAAGCTAAATCAAGTAAGTGGCGAAACAAAATATACAGATGTAGAAGAAACAAGATGGTCTAAAAAATATATAGACATAGCAAAAGAATACATAATAAACTCAAAAGAAGAAAACGGCGAGTACACATTTTATCCAACAAAACCAATGACAAGAGAAGAAGTAGTAGTGGCAGTATGCAAAAGTATGAATTTAGACGCAAAAAACATTTCATCAGAAGAAAAAACAGAAATACTAAAAGCGTTTTCAGATAGTAGCAAAATGAGTGAAACTCAAAAAGAATATGTAACCACAGCAGTAAAAGAAAAAATAATGAATGGAAAAGATGGCTACTTCGACTTGGAAGGCAACTTAACAAGAGCAGAAGTCTCAAAACTAATGTGCAATATATTAGAAAAAAGAGAAGCGGAAATAGAAGTGATAAAACCAACAAAGGTGTTGCAGTTTTCTGATGATTTGAAAGTTGCATTAAGCTATGATAATTATGAGTATGGTTTACTTAGACTAGTGGAACGCTTTAATAATGGTTTAGGACCGGTGGAATGGGAAAATATTAGTGAATTTTTAGACTCAAAAAATATTGATAAAGAAAAGTTGGAAAAAGAGATAGATACTATTTTAGCAGAAGCGGGAGGCAAGTATTGTGATTTTGATGGCGATGGTGGCGGAGATTATTATTCAACAGCTATTTCATATAATGCAACATCAACATTGAAAATGAATGGCTATGATTATTCTGTAGAGAATTTAGGGAATGACAGTATAGGCAAAGCATGGGTAGAAGGCGTAAAAGGAGATGAAATTGGAGAAAAAATAACACTACGAATGCAACAATATGGTTGGCATGGCCCTGAAAATTATGGCATGATACAAACTGAAGATTGTTGGAGACTAATGACAAAAGAAGAATTTGAAGAACTTCAAATTAAAGAGGCTCAAAAGGGTGACAGATATCTTGACTATTGCTTTAACTATGATAATATCACCAAAACACATACTCCGATTACATATGATGAATATAAAGAACGTGTTAGAAATTGGCGGTTCACCTTGGAATGAACCAGTTTTTACAGGGTGGAAAAACGGTCTAACTGGATTTTACATAGTAAATGGATATGCAAAAAATGAAAAACTATTTAAAGCAAATTCAAGAGTAAAAAAATTAAAACTAACAATAGATCGAACAAAAGAATATATACTAGAGTTAGAAGATACAATGAATCCACAACTATTTGATATAGAATATGAACAAGAACCAGATTTTGATAAATTAAATGCAGTAAAAGCAGAATTTGAAATATTAGAAGTATATAAAGGTGAGAAATATGAAGATACAGTAATAACAACATTAAAAGGTCGTTCATACACAAACATGAATATGGGTGGATAGAAATATGAGGCAAAAACAAATAGTAGTTCAAACTATCTTTGACAAATAAAATTTAATTGATTTTAGTAAAATTCATGATATAATACTTCTTGCACTAAAAATTTAGTGAAAAAATATGATAATTCATGAAGAAAGGAAACGCTGTGATGCCAAATTTCATTCGAATCAATTCGTATGATGCAGTTGTTACATTTATGTTTGAGGAATGCTTTGCAACACCACAAAATCAAGGCTCAATTGCAGAATGGAAGAGAGCAGCAGACTTGGCAAAAGGAAACTCGCAAGAAATCGAAAGAATGGGAAAATACAACCTTTTCAAAACGGTTTTAAGAGTTGCAATGTGCAAGGGTGCAAAGATTAAAATGGTACGGTATTTGAAAAATGGAGGCATAGAGTTTACATTTGCGTTTGCAGATCAGAGGAGCATGGAGTACTTTACTGATGTACTAAAGTTTCAAAGGATTCTTTAACAAAAAGCAATAGCAATTTTGCTATGCAAAGGTAACAAAAAGGGGGACATTTTATTTTATGTTCCCATTTTTTGTTACAAATTTCGACTTTTTATTGTCACAAAGATGAATTATGATATAATGTAAAGGTAAGAGAGAAAGGCTATTAGTGAACATAACCGTTCTATAAGAGGAGGAAAATAGAAGATGAAAAAATGGTTGTTAGTATTAGCGGTAATTTCTGTTTTAAGCTTAGTGGGTTGTAAAGTAAAAGAGAACGATGTTCAAGAAGAAAATGTAGGTAATATTTCTGGAGAACAAATAGAAGCTAGAACAAAATATATAAATGAAGCAATTTCTCCAAAACTTGTTTTAGATGAAACCTTAGAAACAGCCGAAATATCAGAAGATTCAAAATATGCGAAAATATCAAATGGATATGTACTAGCTGAAGGACCACTTGCTAGTAACTACAATAAATTTTTTAGAAACTCAAGAGAAATACTTCCATCAAAAATTTATTTGAAAGAACCTGTTTCAAAATATTATTATAGCTACAATGGCGAGACATATGAAATACCTATGGAAAAATGTGAAAACGATGATGAAGAAAGAATTGAGTACAGTGACTACGAATTAAAAATATATTTAAATACAGGTCTAGTAAGTGCATATGGCAAGATCGCATACTTTATGGACAACTCAGAAGAACTTTTTGGCAGGGAAGATATATTAAAGAATCTAGTTATGACATCAAAGAAAGAAACAAAAGCATATACTCCGGTTTATGAATTTGATTTAGACAATGACTTAGAAACAGTAGAATTTGCAATATCACATCCAGCAATGGATCCAGGTGATGGAGAATATACAGTTATAAGACCATTGCAAATTGATAAAGAAAAGAACTTGAAAGAATTTATAGATATGGAAGTTTGCGGAAATGTATTAAATTATAGAAATGTGTTTTATGGTAATTTGCCACACAGAGGGGTCTCAATAAATAATCTTGTAGATAATTATATAATGCTTACATATTACATGTATGATGGAAATGATTTTAAGCTTGTTCAAAAATTAGCAAACGGAGATGACTGGTGGGACACTGAAGATTACACAGATAAATTAAAAGAATACATATTCACATTAAATTCTGATATTGAATTTGTAAAATCAGATCCAAATAATTATTACAAAACTGATTATACAGTATCATTTGAATGGGAACAAAATGAAGACAAAGATAAGATAACGCTTTCACAAGGTACTAAGATACATGTTTTGAAAATATTAGATAGCACAGGAAATTCAATAATAGAAACATTAGATGGAACAACCTATATGATAGCAAGTTTTGCTGGAATGACAATATAAATAAAAAGGACAATCATTTGTGCTGATAAAATGATTGTCTTTTTAGAAAGGTGGAAAAATGAAGAAAATACTTAAAGAAGATTTTGAAGATTATGTCCTAAATTTACTTGTATCATCGGAGAATAGTATGAATACTGTGAAAATGTATAGTCAAAAGGAATTAGATGAAAAGGTAATGAAAGCTTTAAAGAATTCATATAATAAAAAGGAGCAAATTTTATGAGATGGACTGATGAACAAAAAGCAGCAATTGACACAAAAAATTGTAAGTTACTTGTTGCGGCGGGGGCTGGTAGTGGTAAAACTGCGGTGCTAGTACAAAGAATAATAGACAAAATAATAATAGATAAAATAGATATAGACAAAATGCTTATTGTTACATTTACAAATGCTGCGGCAAGTGAAATGAGAGAGCGTATTAGAGACGGCATATATAAAGTTTTAGAAACAAATCCTGAAATGCAAAGGCAACTTCTTTTGATAAATAAAGCAAGCATAATGACGATAGATGCGTTTTGCAAAAAGGTTATTAAAGATAACTTCTTTAAGTTAAATCTAGATCCTAATTTTAGAGTTGCTGATTCTGCAGAAAACGAACTTTTAAAATTAGAAGCATTAGATGAGGTTTTAGATGAACTTTATGAAGAAGACGATGACAAAATAGTAGATGTCATGATGGCTTATTCAAACAATAAATCAGATGATAACCTAAGAAGTATTCTTCTAAACATTCATAGCTTTATACAGAGCTCTCCTTTTCCTTATGACTGGCTAAAAGAAAAATGTGAGATGTACAATGTAGATGAAAAAGATTTTGCAAAAACAGTCTGGGGAAAAGAAATAACCAGTTATGCACGTAGCGAAGTACGAGGAATACTAGATGAACTGCAAGAAATGATTGAAGACTTGTCTTCGAATAATGAAGCGGCAAATTACTTATTAACACTTCAAGATGATGAGCTTTTACTAAAAAATCTTTTATATAATTGTAATACATGGGATGACTTTTGTGAGTATCTTTCGGTATGTGAGATTGGAAAATTAAAAAACGCACCAAAGCTAGATGAAGATACAAAAGAAGAAGTAAAAGAACTAAGAGAAAAAATGAAAGGCATTGTAAAAAAATATTTAAAAGAAGAAATATTTATATCAAAATCAAATGAGATACTTTTAGATGTTTCAAGACTTTATGATACCTTAAAAATATTATTAGACATAGTTATAAGATTTGATAAAAGATTTAAAGAAAAGAAAAATGCAAAAGGAATAATAGATTTTAGTGATATGGAACATTTGTGCCTTGAGCTTTTAAATGATAACGAAAGCATAGCAAATGCGTATAAAGAGAAGTACGAAGAAATCCTAATAGATGAGTATCAAGATAGTAACTTAATACAAGAATTTATATTAAATAAAATTTCAAATGGGCATATGTTCATGGTTGGAGATGTTAAACAGAGTATATATAGATTTAGACAAGCAAGACCAGAATTGTTTTTAGAAAAATATGAGACATATACTGAAGATTTAGAAAGCGCTAGCCCAACTAAAAAAATCTTGTTGTTTAAAAACTTTAGAAGCAACGAAAACATAATAGACCAAGCAAACTTTGTATTTAAAAACATAATGACAAAAGCAGTTGGTGAAATTGACTATACAGAAAAAGAATATTTAAAATTTGGAGCAAATTATTATCCTTGCACAGGAACGAAGGCAGAAATAGATGTAATAGAGAAAAAGCTTGATAAAGAAGAAATAGAAGAAGACTTAGAAAACGATATAGAAGATACTCCACAATTAGAAGGTAGAGTTATCGCTAAACGAATAGAAGAATTAGTTGGAAATTTTGAGATATACGATAAGAAAAAAGAGATAATGCGAAAAGCAAAGTATAGCGACATAGTAATTCTTTTAAGAGCAACAAAAGGCTATGCAGATACATTTGTATCAGAACTTGCCAAAAGAAATATACCCGCATTCGCTGATATAAATACAGGATATTTCGAAAACACAGAAGTGCAAATCGTACTTTCTTTATTAAAGATAATAGATAATCCATATCAGGATATCCCGCTAATTGCAGTTATGCGTTCACAGATAGGAGGCTTTACACCAGATGAATTAACTTCTATTAGACTTATAGATAAAAATGCTTCATATTATGAGACATTGCAAAAGGCTGCGACTGGAAATAAAAAAGTAAAAGACTTTATAAACAAGTTAGACTCATGGAGAGAAAAATCAAAGAATATAAGTCTTGATGAACTAATATGGTACTTATATGAGGAGACAGGATATTACTACTATGTATCTCTTTTGCCAGATGGAAAGATAAGAACGGCTAATTTAAAGATGTTATTAGATAAAGCGACTGCTTATGATAAAACAAGTTATAGAGGATTGTTTAATTTTATAAACTTCTTAGACAACCTAAAAGAAAGTTCAGGAGATATGGGAAGCAGTAAGCAATTATCAGAAAATGATAATGTTGTAAGAATAATGAGTATTCATAAAAGTAAAGGACTTGAATTTCCGATTGTATTTTTATCAGGTACGGCTAGAAAGTTTAATACAAGGGATATGTCAAATCCAATAATACTTCATCAAGATTTAGGATTTGGTGCGGATATCATAGATACTGAAAAAAGAATATACTATAGTAGCATGCCAAAGCTTGCATTAAAACTTAAGACAAAACAAGAAACTTTATCTGAAGAAATGAGAATACTATATGTTGCATTAACAAGAGCAAGAGAAAAACTAATAGTAACTGCATTAGAATCAGATATAGGCAAAAAACTAGATAAATGGAGTAAAGGTGTAAATGAATATAAGGTAGCAAGTAGTAATAACTTTGCTGATTGGATATGCAGTGCGGTAATAAACAACGAAAATGATTTTGAAGTAAAAGAATGGTCATATAACGATGTATTGAGGCTTGCAAAAGAAGATGAAGCCGAAGAGTGTTATGTAGAAACTATACTAAAAGGGATAGATAGTAGCCTAAAAGAGACTGAAGATTATAAATTTATAAACGATAGATTAAACTGGAAATACAAATACTCATATTCTACAAAAATACCAAATAAGGTAACTGTTACAGAATTAAAAAGGCTAAACACAGTATTGGAGCAAACAGATGAAGTAAGAATAACAGATATTATAGAAAAGCCGAGTTTCATGAGTGAAGAGGGAGAAAAAAATGCATCAGGAACTGCGTATGGAACACTTGTTCATAACCTAATGCAAAGGCTTGATTTTAATAATCCTGATGTAAGTAAAATTATAAAAAGTGTAAATGCAGATGAAAAAACAAAAAAATCGCTTGAAAAGCAAATAAATGAATTTCTACAAACTAAGTTTTATAGTGAGGTAAAGAAAGCTAAAAAAGTCTATAAAGAAGCACCATTTAATTTAGAGGTAAAAGCAGAAGAGGTTTATGATATAACGGATGACTCAAAAAATGACATTCTAATGATACAAGGAATAGTAGATATGTATTATGAGACTGAAGAGGGACTTGTACTTGTAGATTATAAAACAGACAAGGTGGAAAATGAGCTTGAACTTATAAAAAGGTATAAAAAGCAATTAGATTATTACAAAGAAGCACTAGAAAGATTAACAGAGAAAAAAGTTTCGAAAATGTACATATACTCATTTAGTTTAAAAAAAGAAATAGAGATGTAATACGGATGTGGAGTGACTTTTTAAAAGTTGCTCCATTTTAGTTTTATAAGGCTACCTTTGGCTACAATTTAGCTTTATATATTTTATCTTCGCAAAAAGTTTTCATTTTTTAGATCTCAAACAGCTTCGCCAAGCACTATGGATGTTCTTTAGCATGAGCAAGACAAAAAACAACAACAGACAAGACTTTATGCTAAGAACATCACATATTGCTAAGCGAAGAACTCGCCTTCAAAAATGAAACTCTTTTTGCTCGAACATATATAAAGTTAAATTGTAGCAGTATTTTTAAATTTTATGGTAAACTTAGCAGGAATTTAAAAAAGTTCGTCGAATTTATAAGTTATGGGTTGAAAAATTCAAAAAATACTGCTAAAATATTGTCGGTTTTTTCATGAATTTTTAGCCATAAAAGTTTAGTATCTTAGGTAGTATTAGTTTATAGGTGGAGGAGAAATGGCATTTTATTCAGAGCAAGTAATTGAAGATGTAAAATCAGCAAATGACATAGTAGATGTCATTTCTAGCTATGTTACTCTTAAGCGAAAAGGAAGTAGTTATTTCGGGCTTTGTCCATTTCACAAAGAAAAAACAGGTTCATTTTCTGTAGCACCAGATAAACAAATATATCACTGTTTTGGCTGTGGCGAAGGTGGAGATGTTATAAAATTTATAATGAAAGTCGAAAATATTGGTTACAGAGAAGCAATCGAGTTTTTGGCAGAAAGAGCAAGAATAACTTTGCCAACGCTCGATTACAATGGCTTAAATATGAGTCAAAAAGAGCTTATTGAAAGAGAAGAACACAAAAAGCAAATATTAGCAATAAATAAAGAGGCAGGCAGATTTTTTTATAAAAATATCGAAAAATCAAAACTTGCAAAAGATTATATTGCTAAAAGGCATATTGAGCCAAAAACAGTAGCAAGATTTGGTCTGGGTTTTGCATTAGATGATAATGGACTATATAAACACTTACTTTCAATGGACTTTAAAGAAAAGGACATGCTTGCGACAGGACTTGTCGGTAAAAGCGAGAGCGGCTATTTATATGACAAATTCAAAAATAGGTTCATGTTTCCTATATTTGATGTATTAAATAGAGTTGTCGCTTTTGGAGGAAGAACACTACTAGATGAAAAGACCATGAAAGAGCAAAGAGTACCAAAGTATGTTAATTCACCAGAAAATGCACTATACACAAAAGGTAGACACTTGTACGGCTTAAATTTAGCAAGAAAATCAAACGAAAAAATGAAACGTATTTTAGTTGTAGAAGGCTATATGGATGTTATTTCACCACATCAAGCGGGGGTTACAAATGTTGTTGCCTCACTTGGCACTGCACTTACAGAGCAACAAGGCAGATTACTTAGACAATATGCAGACGAAATTATATTATCTTATGATTCAGATGCGGCGGGTCAAAAAGCTATAATGAGAGGAATCGAAATAATGCAATCTCTTGGAGTTTCAACTAAAGTACTACAAATGGAGAATGCTAAAGATCCTGATGAATATGTTTTAAAATATGGACCTGAGCGATTTGAAAAACTTATAGATAATAGTATTTCATCGATAGAGTATAAAATCAAAAACTTGCTTACAGAATATAATTTAGATAATATTTCAGAAAAAATAAAGTTTTTATCTAAACTCGCAGAAATTTTAGCAAGAATTGATAGCAACATTGAAAGAGAGATTTATGTTGATAAGTTTGCACAAGATTTAAAGGTTGGTAAAGAGGCAATCATCGCGGAAATTGAAAAAATAACATTAAAAAAAGATCCTAAGATAAAAATTACAGAGCAAATAAAGCCAATAATAGATACCAAAAACATAAATCAAATGTCACTAGAGTTAGAAAATATGATTATATATTTGCTGGTTCAAAAAGATTTAAAAACATATCTTAGATTGTCAGAAGTATATTCACCAAACGATGCTGTGCTTGAAACGCATAAAAGACTGATAAGCAAATTGTATGAAGTTTATGAAACGGGAGATATTAGTAATAAGGACTTAATGTCTTTGTGCGAGAACGATGTAGAGAGTAGTATTTTAGCAGAAAATTTAATAAAAGAAAATTCAAAAGATGAACTAGAAAAATTAACTCTAGAAGTTGTAAGAAAAATCGAAATAGATAAATTGCAAAAGAGAAAGCAAGAGTTAATAAAAGAGATACAAAGTGCTGATACAGAAGAAAAAAGAAGATTACTAGAAGAGGAGCTTAATGATTTAATAATTAAACTTGCAAAAAGATAATCTTGTTTTAAAAGTAGATGGAAGGAATGATTAAAAAATGAGTGAAGAAATGAAAGAATCTAAAGACATCATAAAACAAATAGTTGATAGTGCTGCTAAAAAAGGTTCAATATCTTATAAAGAGATAATTGATTATCTAGAGAAATATCAATTAGAAGCAAATCAGATAGAAAAAATATATGATGGCTTAGAAGCTGCCAATGTAGAAATTATAGAAGATTCTGATGAACCAGATTTTGAAGAGCTTGAAGATATTGAAGAAGAAATAAAGCTAGAAGATATGGATAACTTCGAAGTTCCAGATTCAGTTGGAACAGATGATCCGGTTAGACTATATTTAAAAGAAATAGGAAAAATACCTCTTCTTTCAGCAGAACAAGAGTTAGAATATTCTAAAAGAATGATGGAGGGTGACGAAGAAGCTAAAAAGAAGCTTTCTGAGGCAAACCTTAGATTAGTTGTTAGTATCGCTAAAAAATATGTTGGCCGTGGAATGTTGTTCTTAGACTTAATTCAAGAAGGAAACTTGGGACTTATAAAAGCAGTTGAAAAATTCGACTACAGAAAAGGATATAAATTTTCAACATATGCCACTTGGTGGATTAGACAAGCTATAACAAGAGCTATAGCAGACCAAGCTAGAACAATAAGAATACCAGTTCATATGGTTGAGACAATAAACAAATTGATAAGAACATCAAGACATTTACTTCAACAATTAGGTCGTGAACCAACAATAGAAGAAATTGCAAAAGAAATGGAAATGCCAGTAGAAAGAGTAAAAGAAATTAAAAAGGTTGCACAAGAGCCAGTTTCACTTGAAACACCAATTGGCGAAGAAGAAGATAGTCACCTTGGAGATTTTATTCCTGATGATGATGCACCGTCTCCATCAGAGCTTGCGGCATACACACTACTAAGAGAACAATTAGATGAAATAATAGAAACATTAACACCGAGAGAAGCGAAAGTATTAAGATTAAGATTTGGTTTAGATGATGGAAAAGCAAGAACACTAGAAGAAGTAGGAAAAGAATTTAATGTTACAAGAGAAAGAATAAGACAAATAGAAGCAAAGGCTCTTAGAAAATTAAGACATCCAAGTAGAAGTAAAAAGCTAAAGGATTATATGTGATACTAAATTTTGATTTTTTAGGTAGTGTAAGCTGATTTATGAAACAGCTGTAAAAAGTAGAGGAGCTTAGGTGTGCTCCATAAAAAATTAGTGAACACAACCTGATTTTTAGTGGGGGGATTTTTAATGAAAGTTTTAGGTAGAGTTATATTATTTGTCGCAATTATTGTTCCAATAATAGTTTGCGTTGTTACATTAAATAAAGTGTGGGATGAAGATTCAGAATATAATAAGAATATCGATGTTATAAATCCATCAAAAGTGGATAATAAAAACAGCGGAGATACTCAAATAGCATTGTCTGGTGATTCAGAGACAAGCGGAGAAAACATTGAGTACGGAGAAATGGCTGGCGAAAAGTATGTAAGCACGATTGGAAAACCAATAAGTAAACTTTATACAGATGCGTCAATATCAGTAAGTATTGCTAATGTATATGAAGAGGCAGATGAAAATTCAAAAGTGGTTGGTACAATAGAAAAACATGCTGTTGTTACAGCACAAAAATATCCAACAGGCTGGACAAGAGTTATGAAAGATGGTCTTTCAGGATGGATGAGAACAGATAACATTTCATTTCCTGAAGGAAACACAACAATCGGCACAGATCCTGCAATCGGAAAAACAGGAAAAGTAAAAGCAGATGTATTAAACATGAGAGCAAGTGCAAACTTTTCAGCAAAAATAATAACAACAGTGCCTAATGGTGCAACTTTAACAATTAAAGATTCACAAGACGGTTGGTACAAAGTTACATATGCTTCATCAACAGGTTGGGTATCAGCAAGCTATGTAGATTTAAATTCATAAATTTAAAGAAAAATATGGGGACCTATAGTTTTAAACTATGGGTCTTTTTGCGTAAAAAGGAGGCAAAATGGCATATATATTATTAGGATATGTGGTAGGAATAATTTTAGGAATAAACCTAAATAAAAAAGAATATATTATTTCATTTCTTATGATTTTTGTGGCTCTGTATTTAATTTCTAAAATTAAGACAAAAAGCAGTAATGGTAAAATAATAAACTCAGTTAAATCACGTGAAATATTTTCTATAAAAACGGCAATTATCGTTGAGTCTGTAATAATATGTTCATGCATATACACATCATATAGGATAGAAAAGTTCGACACTAAATACAGTAGTGGTGATATATCATGTGAAGTAGTAATCGTTTCAAAAGAAGATAGCACAGAATATTATAACAAATACATATGCAAAAATTCATTAGGAGATAAATTTATATTAAGAGTTAAAAGCAGTATTGATATAAAGCTAGAGGTTCAAAATAAAATAAAAATTAAAGGCATATTAAAGCTTCCAGAGCAAAATCGAAATGATGGTGGTTTTGATTATAGAAGATATTTAAATTCAAAAAATATATATGGCATAATAACAATAAGTGAAGAAAAAATCGATTTGTTATCTGAAGGAAGATTAGATTTCATAACCAAAATAAAATACAAAATAGAAGAAACATTTTCAAAATTCTTGCCAAATAATTACGCTGGAATTATAAACGGTATGCTTAATGGCGATACCAAAAATGTATCAAAAGATGTATTAGAAAATTTTAAAAATAGTGGAGTAACACATTTACTTGCAGTGTCAGGTTCAAATATAGCATACATAGTTGTTTTTCTAGCCATTGCATTTAATAAAATCTTTGGAAGACATTTTTCGTATTATATAATACTTGCATCAATAGTAGTCTTTATATTTGTTTCGGGAGCTTCTGCTTCTGTGGTGCGTGCTGGAATAATGGCAATTCTAAATATAGGTGCAACGCTCCTTTCTAAAAAATCCAATACATTAAATAACATATATATATCGGCACTTTTTCTTTTATGTATAAATCCATTAACCGTTTATGATGTTGGTTTTATATTATCATTTGTAGGTACATTTGGAATAGTCGTTTTATCTCCAAAAATAAATTCATTTTTATATAAATACATAAAAAGAAAAAACATTGCCGAAACAATAGGGGTAACATTATCGGCGCAAATAATGTTAACACCAATAATGATGTACTATTTTAATACCTTTTCTTTGTTGTCACTAATAACTAATTTTTTAATTATACCAATATCAGGATTCTTAACAATACTTGGATTTATAGCAGTTTTGATTGGAGTAATAAATATGAGACTTGCACAAGTGGCATGCTATTCAATTTATACGCTCACATATTTTATGTTAAAAATAACTTCGATTTTTGGCAATATAAAATGGGCTAATATATTGGTGCCAACACCAAAACTATGGATGATGGTATTTTATTATTTAATAATATTTTTAAAAATAAGGCCAATAAAAAATAGGCGAAAAGTATACAGAATAATATTTTGCTTAATTATTATCTATATAATATTAAGCAATGTGCCACGAAACTATATAAAGCTAAATATGATAGATGTTGGACAAGGTGATTCAATATACATAGAAACCACAAAAAAGAAAGCTATTTTAATAGATGGTGGAGGTACAGAGGGAAGTGACTATGATGTAGGCAAAAATATTTTGTTACCATATCTTCTTAATAAAGGAAAGCTGGTAATAGACTTAATAATAGTATCTCATCCGCACGAAGATCATATAGAGGGTGTTCTAACTGTAGTCGAGAAATTAAAAGTGAAAGAAGTTATTATAAGTGAAAATGTAGAAAATACTGAATTAGCTGATAAATTAATAAGACTGTGCCAAAAAAGAAAGACAAAAATAATAAAAGTATCAAAAGGAGATACATTCTTTGTAGATGGCATTGAATTTAGCGTGCTTCATCCAAATAAAAAAGAAATTAGCTCAAATTTAAATAATATGTCACTTCTAATAAAAATGGAATATGCAGGGGTTAAAGCGCTATTTACGGGAGATTTAGAAAGCGAAAAAGAAGAAAAAATAAAAACGAATATAAAAGCAGATATATTAAAAGTTGGTCATCATGGTTCTACAACATCTAGTTCAGAAAATTTCATAAAAAAGGTATCACCACAGATAGCCCTTATAAGTGTTGGCAAAGATAATTCATATGGGCATCCAAGCGTTAAAATATTAAATAGATTAAAAGATATTGGGGCAGAAATATATAGGACAGACATACTAGGAGAGATAAAGTTTAATATTACAAATAAAGGCAAAATAATAGAAAAATAGCAAAGAATCCACATGAAAAAACATGTGGATTCAAGAAATATTAGTCGATGAAAGCTTCAACCAACCTATTTGCACGTTCATCAGTAATGTTGCAAATAACAGGCTTGCCTGTCTTGCACGAAAGCTCTTTCACAAAACTCTTGACTTCTGCAAGAATTTCGACGAGAGTAAAACTGCGGTCATCGCCTTGAGTAACAGCGCTTACTTCATAGCTGGAGCCATTATCGCTTACAAGAACAAAGCCAAGAGGTTTTTTCGCATTATATGCATTTTTGCTAAAAACAAAATATGCATATGGATACAACTGGTTGTTTTCGCTGTAAGCTGAAGCAAGATCTTGATTCTCTTCCATACCTTTACCAAGTATAGTCGAAACATCACCGGTTTCTTTAAATGTGGCAACCGACAAAGAATGCAGTGAAGTCCAATCAGAAGGATTCAAATCCTTATAAAGATAGTACTTCGAAAACGGGTGAGTAGGTTTGCTGTAGGACATAATAAATCTCCTTGTAAAATATAGTTTTTATGGGTTGCTTTAATAGTATATCACAAGGTTGCATAAAAGTAAAGAAAAATATATATTATGTAATCTTTTTGAAAGTGTAAAATTATAACAAAATTGTTAGACCGTTTGGTCGGTTTAATTGACATTTTTTTGATTTTGATATAACATATCACTTGAGTTAAGAGAAAACTAATGAGGAGGAAAATATGAATAAAAATTACCCATTAAATGAAGTAAAAAAAGTTGATAGTGTAACAGATTTAATGCGTCAAGCAACAGAAGAAGCTGGAGATAAAATTGCTTTCATGTATAAAGAAGGCAAAGAAAATATGGAAGTGACATATGCTAAGTTCCAAGAAGATACAATAGCACTTGGAACAGCAATAACAGAGCTTGGTTTAAATGATAAACATATAGCATGTATAGGAGACAATAGTTATAAATGGCTTACTACATACTTAACAGTTTTAAAGTCGGATGGTGTATTTGTACCTGTAGATAAAGAGTTACCAATTGAAGATATAATAAACATATTAAAGAGCAGTAACAGTGAGATTTTGTTCTATGCAGAAAAATACGAAAAGTATGTTGAACAAATATTGAGAGAAGCTACTAATATCAAATTTTTAATAGGCTTTTCAAGAAAAGAAGAATCAAACAATGTTTTATCATATGACAGATTTATAGAAGACGGAAGAAAATCATTTAATGCCGGAAATCAAAAGTATCTAAAATTAAAGAGTGACCCAAATAGCTTAAAATTACTAGTATATACATCAGGAACAACAGGAATGGCAAAAGGTGTTATGCTTACAGAAAACAATTTAATTTCATGTGTATATTATGGACTTCAAGTAGCTACGGTATACGATAGATGTTTATCAGTTTTGCCATATCATCATACTTATGAAGGAGTTGCTGGTATACTAGTTGCACTTCATCATCATTCAACAATATGTATAAATGATAGTTTGAAAAACGTTTTAAAGAATTTGCAATTCTATAAACCAGATTATATATACTTAGTCCCAGCCTTCGCAGAACTATTTTATAAAAAGATAATAAGTAATGCAAAAGAAAACAAAAAGTATGGCATTATGAAAACAATGATAGTAGTAAGTAATGCACTTAGAAAAATAGGAATAGATGTAAGAAAGAATTTATTTAAAGATGTACATAATGCATTTGGCGGAAACCTTAGACAGATTGTTTGCGGTGGAGCTCCAATTCGCCCAGAGATCGGAAAGTTCTTCGATGATATAGGAATCGATTTATTAAATGGATATGGTATCACAGAATGTTCACCACTAGTAAGTGTAAATAGACCATATTTTAATGATTGCAGAACAGTCGGTGTTGTGCTTCCATGTTGTGAAGTAAAAATAGTAAATCCAGATGAAGATGGCAACGGAGAGGTACATGTAAAAGGTAAGATTGTTATGCTAGGCTACTATAATGATGAAGAACGCACAAACGAAGTTTTAAAAGACGGTTGGTTTAATACAGGAGATTATGGAAATATAAATGAAAAAGGACAATTAAGTATAACAGGAAGAAAGAAAAATCTAATAGTATTAAATAATGGTAAAAATGTATTTCCAGAAGAAATAGAAGCATATGTAGCTAGAGTACCATATGTACAAGAAGTTGTTGTAAGAGGTATTAAAGAAGACGGCAGAGAAGTAGGGTTACAAGCAGAAGTATTTTTAAACCAAGATATGGTAAAATCAATGGGAATTGAAGATGTTCATGAGGCATTAAAAAAGGATATTTCAAATGTAACAAAAGAATTACCTGTTTATAAGAAAATTACAGATATAAAAATAAGAGACAAAGAATTTGTAAAAACAACAACAAATAAAATAAAGAGATAAGATAATAAGTTTATGGACTATAAATATCTAGGCCATAAACTTTAATTTTTAGTGCAAATTATTTGATTTTATTTACAAACTATAATATAATCGTAGCGTAAAGTTGTTGGTAAGAAAGAGAGATGATACAAAATGTTGGGGTTTGGTCAAGCGATAGGAATAGATTTAGGCACAGCTACAGTACTTGTACATGTTAGAGGAAAAGGTATTGTATTAAGAGAGCCATCAGTTGTAGCAATAGATAGAAATACAGGAGAAGCAGTTTCAGTTGGAGAAGAGGCAAGGAGAATGCTTGGAAGAACGCCAGGAAACATAGTGGCAATAAAACCGTTAAAAGATGGTGTTATTTCTGACTACTCAGTAACAGAAAAAATGCTAAAATATTTTATCAGAAAAGTGTGTGGTAGATTCATCTTTGCACCAACAATTATGGTTTGCGTACCATCTGGGGTAACAGAAGTAGAGAAGAAAGCAGTTGTTGATGCAGCTACACAGGCTGGGGCTAAAAAAGTTTATTTGATTGAAGAGCCAATAGCAGCAGCAATAGGCGCTGGAATGGACATATCTAAAGCATGTGGTAGCATGATAGTAGATATGGGAGGTGGAACAACGGATATCGCTGTAATTTCACTAGGCGGAGCAGTAGTTAGTACCTCAATAAAAGTTGCGGGTAATAGATTAGATGAATATATAATCAAATATATAAAGAAAAAATACAATGTTTTTATAGGTGATAGAACAGCAGAAGACTTAAAGATAAATATTGGCTGTGTATACCCAAGAATGCAAAAGTTAAAAATGGATGTTAGGGGAAGAGATTTATCTTCTGGGTTACCAGTAAACTTGACAATAAATTCAGATGATATATTAGAGGCTTTGCAAGAACCAGCAAATGAAATAATAGAAGCAGTTTTAGCTGTACTTGAAAGAACACCACCAGAATTATCCGCTGATATAAGCGATAGAGGCATATATATGACAGGCGGAGGCTGTTTAGTTTATGGGCTTGATAGGCTTATACAAGAAAGAACAGGAATAAATGTTATGATAGCAGAAGAATCTGTATCTTGTGTTGCATTAGGTACAGGGAAAGCATTAGAAGATCCAGAGATGCTTGCTAAATTAGATGCTATGCGTAAAAAACCTAAATATTAAAAACAAATGAAAAGTAGAAAGGAATGATATTATGCCAAATGATGATAAAAACATAGGAGATAATTTAAAAGACATGTTTCAAAAAGTTACAGGAACAGTCGACTATACAAGTAATTTTAAATCAAAAGAAAGAGAAGAAAATGTGTTAATGGCGGTGCTATCATATATAATTCCGCCAATACCATTTATAGTTGAAAGGCATAGTGGGTATGTAAAATTTCATTCAAATCAAGGAATGAACTTGTTTGTGTGGGGAATAATTGTATTGCTATTCGGAATGATTCTTGGTACTGCCTTTCCAGGTAAGGGAATAACAAATTTTTACTCATTACTGATGAAAGTTTTATATATGACACTTGCGGCAATTGGCATGGTTAATGCGTTACAAGCCAAAGCAAAAGAATTGCCACTTGTAAGCAAATTAAATTTGATTAATATAGTAAACGATTTTTTAAATAAATAAATACGGTCGTTAAGGTCATAAAATGGAGGCTTAAAGGTTAGCCTCTTTTTTTTATTTTTAACTTAAGCTTTAAACAAGAGGACTGTTTAAACTCTACTTTGTGAGTATAGTTTAAACAGCCCGCGAAAATTATTACTATTTAGTCTTCCAAAATAAAAGTATGCATCAAATGTAAATGTATTTTATAAAAATGTAGCGGAGCACAGTGTGCTCCATAAAAATACTATTGGTTGGCACTTGTCATAAATTAAGCCTAAATAAGTAACCGAAAATTATTATTCTTTAATTTCATATCCAAGTTTTGTGATTGAACCAGCACCTACAGTCAATATAATATCATTTGTTTTAACATTATCTCTTAAATACTTTTCTATATCTTCAAATGTTTCAATATATATGCAGTTATCTTTTACCTTATTTATAGCCTCGCATAAAAGTTTAGAAGATACTAATCCGGTATCTTTTTCTCTGGCAGCGTAAATTGATGTTAAAATAACATTATCTGCGTCTTTGAAGCAACTTGCAAATTCATCAAATAGCGTATATGTTCTAGAATAAGTATGAGGCTGAAAAACAACCCATAATTTGTTTGTTTTAAGCTCATTTGCAGCACTAATTAAAGCTTTTATTTCTGTAGGATGATGTGCATAATCATCATAAATTTTGGCACCATTTAAGTATCCAACAAATTCAAATCTTCTATGTGCACCAGTAAAATCAAGAAGAGAGTTTTTAATAGTATCAAGTTTAATATTATAGTGCGAAGCTAGTGCAATAGTAGCAAGTGCATTGTAAATATTATGGTAACCTGGCACACTTAATTTGATAGACACAATTTTATCGCCACTTACTGCATCAAAAGCATAAAAGCCATTTTTTAGTCTAATATTTTTGGCCATCCAGTCAGAAGCATTCTTAATGCCAAAAGTGATTTTGGGAGCAGTTTTATCTTTCGCTACATCAGTACAATTTACATCGTCGTTATTGTAGACAATTACTCCATCAGATGGAACATAAGATAAAAATTCGCTAAAAGCAGATTTAATGTCAGCCAAGTCTTTATAATAATCTAAATGATCTTCTTCAATGTTCAAAAGAACAACACTTTTTGGACTAAAACTCAAAAAGCTTCTAACATATTCGCAAGCCTCAATTATAAAATAATCAGAAGCACCGATTCGATAATTTGCATTATTAAGCTTTCTTAAATCCGCACCAACTTGCACAGTAGGGTCAAGATTTGCATCAATAAAACAAAGAGAAGCCATAGAAGTAGTTGTTGTTTTTCCGTGTGTGCCACATATGGCAATAGTGTCTTTATACATTCTTGTAAGTTCGCCTAGTAAAGTTGAACGCTCTATACATGGAATGTTTTTCTTTTTAGCTTCTAAAAGTTCTGGATTGTCAGATTTGATAGCAGCGGTATAAGCAACCATAGAAATGTCATCTGTTATGTTTTCACTTTTTTGACCAATAGCGATTTTTATACCTGTATTTTCGAGTCTTTTTGTAGTTTCAGATTCTGTGCTATCAGAACCAGAAACTTTAAACCCCATACTGACAAGAATTTCTGCAATTCCGCTCATGCTAACTCCGCCAATTCCAATCATATGTATGTATTTACTTTTATCTATATCATTTAACATAAAATACCTCCTAATTAAAACCAAATTCTTAAATCGATAAACAAATTATACATTTTTTAGGCATTCATTACAATAGTATATGCCAAAAACCGTAAAATATGTATGTAGGTTAGTCAATCATATGTCACAAAATATTTAAAATTAAATATTTCGAGTACCAAGTATGTTTCATACTGATTC
>CAKPEF010000020.1 GCA_934149305.1 uncultured Clostridia bacterium | reverse complement strand
GTCGATATTTAAACCTTAACATTTTCGGTACTCTCTTTCAATATTTATTTTTGTGACATATCTATTTTAAACCTATAGTCATTACTTTAATTAAATATATTCGTATTTTTTCTTGTTTATTGTTACTGTTCAACCTTAAGGTAAATAAGCATTAACTAGTAATGTTTTTATGGAGCACACCTAAGCTCCTCGACATTTTTATAAAACACATTTACATTTGATACATACTTTTATTTTTGAAGACTGAATAGTAACAAATTTACTATTTTTCCTTTCCGAAAATTCTTTTAAAAAACAAATAAACCTTTTCATACCATTTAATATTTTTAACCTCTACTAAATCACGAATTTGCATCTTTGGTATTGTTGTTGTTTCTTCTTCAATTTTGTTTTTATAAACACCACTTGCCATAATCTTTTCTTCTGATTTTTTATGTTGGATTGCCAAAATCTTTTGTCTTTGACCTGATGTAGCTATGTATTTAACAAAAAAATATGCTATAATTCCTTTCGCTGCCTTTGATACATTCTGCTCATTTATATTTTTCGTAACATCGTATGAAAATTCATGTTCCATATTAGCATTTTCTTTTAAATTTTCTATTTCTTCACTTGGGATTCTTTTTAAATCTTCATCTTTTACTGATTTTAATATTTCTAGCACTTCCGCACATGCATTTGAATATTCTTCATTGCTTATTTTTGTACTCATACGTCCTCCTATTCTCCAATTTCAGATTTGTCTATTTTTTTGTTTTCCACTATTCTTGCTATTTTTGTCATGAAATTATTAGATAAAATACTAGGATCTTGTTCATAAATTTGCATGAAAATTTCTCCTATTCCTATTTTTTCAAATGCTTTTTCTGCCTGATATGCTACATGCTCTGTAGCTTCTTTCTTTTGTTCTTCATCTAAATCATCTCTTTGTGGTGCAACTAATATTTCTCCTATTTTTAATTCATTTTGTTCGTTTTGACTATATATTATGGCAATACTTGGTGTAACTTTGTATCTTTTGGTTCAAATTCATAAGCTTTTGCTATACTGTTTATTATTTTTTGTGATTCTGTGATATTTCCATTTTCTTTATGCATATTTGTCAGTTTTTCTCTCCCTGCCGATTGTGCCATTCTCTGAAGTGTTAATAATGCTGCACTAGATATATTGGTGTTATCGTAAACCGGAATATCATCTTCATAGACATATAAATTTTCATATTCAGACTTTATTGCTTTTTCTTTTTCTTTAACAATATATTGTTTCTTTGCATCTGTATACGGTGCTGGTAATCTTTTTGTCCCTTTTACCATAATAGGCGTACTTTCTTCATGCATTGTTTTATCAGATTTAATCACATCTGCAATATCATTATAGCCTAAACCTATTGTCACTTTACCTAATAATAGTGCATTATATTGTTCATTTGTTATTGTTCCATTCTGCAATAAATTTTTATATGTTTTTTCATCTTCATTCATCAAATCTTCTGTTGCTTTTTTGTATACTTCTAGTATTTCACTAGCTAAGTTTTTTCGCTTTTGGTTTGAATGTTCTTTTTCATACAAATCAAAAATTCTATCTGGTATTTCAATATTATCAAAACAACCTGCATATTGATTTCTCCAAAACCAACTTTGTGCAACTATTCTGCCATCTGAATCTCTTACGCAAAACACTCTTCCATCAGGCGATATAACGCTGTGTTCCATACTTGTTTGCCCTGCGCCGTGTATTTCTTGACAACAGTCTGTTAGCCTTCCAATTGTTAATGCTTGCGGATCATCGCATCTTAGCATTTCATATGTATATCCGTTAACTTCCCCCTGTATTCTAGGAATACTTGAAAATTCTCTATTTTTTCCCTCATTATATAATGTTTGTATTTTTTCAAAATCTCTTTGCGAATATCCTGCTATTTTGACAAGCTCTGCAAGCCATTCATTTCCAACATCTACATCTGTATATGAAATACTCTTTATATAATCTTGTGCTACATCTAGTGTTATTTTTCTACCTGCGTTTACTCTTGTAATATCAGCAAACTGTCTTTGAATTGTTGCAATATTTCTTGTAACTTGTGGATTTACTAATATTTCTTCAAGATTTTCTATAAAAAACTTAAGAAATTCTTGGTCATATTTCATTTCAAATGAATCAAATATTCTGTGTGCTTTTTCTGGCGACAAAATTCTTGGCACTTGAGCTTTTTCTAGTATTTTTCTTACTTCTTTTACACTTTCTTTATCTTTTTGCCTATCAAGATTTAAAACATATGTGCCATTTTCAGCTAAAGTGTAAGCATTATTAAATAATTCTCGGTTTTCATTTGATTTTGTATCAAGATAATTTATTACGCTTGCATACTCTTCGCTCGACAAACCTTTCGGTATGTCTGTAAACAATCTCATCACCTTATTAAAGCCCTCATCATCGCCTCTAAATACACCAAATGCATATGCTGCTTTTAAAAGAGCTCTCTTTCCATCAGTATTCAAGGCATGATTATCTATTGCCATTAACTGTGTCCATCTCTTACTATTAGATAAAAAGTTGTCTATTTCATCTTCTGGAATATTTAGCATTACTACATGATGTGGTATAAATTTTTCTCCTGTTGCCTTATACCACTTTTCTAATAAATCTTCTTTGTGATTGTATGCCATCTCTCCAACATTTTCTAATGTTTTTCGTGTCATTTTTAACAAAGTGTCAGCACCAAATATATCAAATAATTTAGTACAATCCAAATTTCTTACCCTAAGCGTACGCCAAAGTTTTTCTAACATTTTTATTGCACCTTTATGCTGGCTTTCCTCTAAGCTGCTTATTGTTTTAATTGTATTTATATTAAATCTGTATATTATATTTATTTTTTCTGCCGTTAATACTTTGTCATCATTTATATTTAATTCTTCTACTAACTTTAGTAAATCTTTTCTAAAGTGTCTATCGTATATTATTCCTAATTCACTTAGTTTTTTTAAAGTCAAATACTTTGAAGGATCTTTAGATGCTCCTATTAAATCTAAAATATAATTCTTAGCTCCTAGTTTTGCTAGTTTCTCTTGCATTTCTGGCATTTCTATATATTCATCTATTTTACCAGTAGCTTTTATAAGGTTTATAACCTCTAAACAACTTACTTCAAATTCTTCAAGTATTTTTGGCTTTTCTAAATATTCTTCGGCCTTTCCTGCTGCTATCACCAATTCAACGAATCCAGAGCCAAACACTCTAAATTTTTTAAGTTTTTCTGGTTTTTTTAAGTATTCCTCCACTTTACCAGTTGCAATTATCAATTCGTTTATAGTAAACCTTCTTACAATAAATTCATTGAGTATTTCTGGCTTTTCTAAATATTCTTCTGCTTTGCCTGCTGCAATTACTAAATCAGCGAATCCAGAGCCAAACACTCCAAGTTTTTTAAGCATTTCTGGTTTTTCTAAATATTCATCTGCTTTGCCTATACCTCTTATCAATGCAGCGATTTGATAACCTTTTAGTCCAAGATTATTTAATTTAGCAGGTTTGTTTAAACATTCTTCTGCCATGTTTGCAGCCAATATATAAACTTCGCCATATCCACCTTTCAATAACTCTTTATTTTTTACATATTTTTTCGCCTCGCCAGTAGATTTTACTAGGTCGATTGAAAAATTCAAAAACTCATCGTATGAGTTATAAGCCTCTCCAAATTTTTCATTATCTTCTATATAGCCTGTAATATTTCGTATTATTGATAAGTCTTCAACATATGGTGTTATGTCTTCGGCTGTCTTTATAAAGTCTAGTAATTGTGACGCGTTCAATCCACTTTCTTTTAGCAATTTTTTTATTTCAGAATCTCCCTCTATACCTTTTTCAATGGCATAAAAATCCATGCAGAATCTCCCCCTTTGGCCCCGTTTCGTTCATCCTTATTTGGTTCACTTAGGTTTCTTATTTTTAGCAACATGTTTTATATTTCTTCATAGATCAATTACATTTATCCTTGACTGTCACTCATTTTTACATTGGTTTTTATCCTACTATATTTTTCTTTTATTTTTAAAAAGATACTACTAATAACATTTTGAATTTATCTTCTCCATATACGCTATGTGGCATGTCTTTCGGCATGATAATTGTCTCTCCTTCTTCTAGATAAAAAATATCTCCACCTATTGTGAATTTTCCCTTTCCCTCTAGCACGGTTACCATTGCATCTCCACTTGATGCATGCGTTGAAATTTCTTCTCCTTTATCAAACGAAAATACTGTAACGCTAACTAATTCATTTTGAACTAGGGTTTTACTAACAACTTGTCCGTCTTGATGATTTACTAAATCCTTTATTTTTAATATTTTTTTCTTATCTATATTTTTATACATACTGTATATCTCCTAAATAATTCTTTGAAATAATCTTTTCCGAATTTGGGCCCGTTTTTTAGTAATTCATCATTTAAAACAAAGCCTTTTTTTATGTATTCTTTTAGTGTATTAGTTGCCCATATTCTAAAATCCGTTGCTTGTTTTGAGTTTGCTCTATAACCCACAGCAATTATTGCATCTAGGCTGTAGAAGTTTGTATTATAGTTTTTCCCGTCATTTGCAGTTATTCGAATTTTTCGAATAACTGATTCTTCTGTTAACTCGCCTGATTTAAAAATCTCTTTCAAATGGTAATTTATAGTATTAACTTCAACATTAAATAATTTAGCCATAGACTTTTGAGTTAACCAAAAATCTTCATTATCATATAAAACTTCTACAGAAATATTATCGTTATTTTGACTTTGGTAAATTATTAAATCTTTTAAGTTTTCCATAGGATTCATTCTCACTTTTCTTTTTATCCTCCCTTATCTCGCATAATTTGTTTGCTATATCTATCTTCCTCAGAATATATACACCCACAATATTTTTGCATATAAAGTCCTGCATCTCTTGCCATTTGTTGGCCTATTCTAAAGCCTTCTCTAAAGTCTTGATACAAAAATTCTATTTGATACTTCCTAGCCATTTTGTTTGCCACTTTTATTATTAACTCATGCTTTTGATATGGGCTTACTAATAATGTTGTGCTAAACGCTTCATATCCATGCTCTTTTGCGTATTTTGCTGTGTATTCAAGTCTTGATTCATAGCAATATAAACAACGTCCATCTATGTTGCTAGAAACATTTTTTGTGAATTCTCTTATTCCATAATTTTCTTCGATTATAAGTGGAAGATTTATTTGCTTAGCATATTCTTTTAAAGTATCTCTTCTCATTTTGTATTCTGTATATGGGTGAATATTAGGATTATACCAAAGTGATGTTATATCATCGTATCCATCTTTTCTTAATTTATCTACAACATATGTTGAGCATGGCGCACAACATGTATGTAATAATAGTTTCATTTTATTCGTCCTCCAAATTCATTTGCCTATACCTGCTACCTGTATCTACTGCTATTCCAAGATGTTTATATGCTTCTACTGTGACTGTTCTTCCTCTTGGTGTTCTATTTAAAAAGCCCATTTGCATTAAGTATGGCTCGTATACATCTTCGATTGTATCTATATCTTCGCCTACTGCTGATGCTAATGTTTCTACTCCTACAGGTCCACCAGCAAATTTTTTTATTATTGTTTCTAGCATTGTTCTGTCTATATTATCTAAGCCAAGCTTGTCTATCTCTAAGCTTGATAAAGCTACATCCGCTATTTCATCTGTTATTACACCATCGCCTTGAACCTGAGCAAAATCTCTAACTCTTTTTAATAGTCTATTTGCTATTCTAGGTGTTCCTCTAGAGCGCGATGCGATTTCATATGCGCCTTTATCTGTTATTTCGATTTTTAATATTCCTGCAGAACGCTTTACTATTGTTTTTAATTCATCATTTGAGTATAATTCTAGACGATGTATTATTCCAAATCTATCTCTAAGTGGAGATGACAAACTTCCAACTTTAGTTGTTGCACCTATTAGCGTAAATTTAGGCAAATCAAGTCTTATTGACCTTGCGCTTGGACCTTTTCCTATTATTATATCTAGCGCAAAGTCTTCCAATGCTGGATACAATATTTCTTCTACACTTCTATTTAATCTATGAATTTCATCAATAAACAAAACATCACCTGGTGCTAAGTTTGTAAGAAGTGCCGCTAGATCTCCTTGCTTTTCTATTGCTGGACCAGATGTTATTCTAATATTTGCATTCATTTCATTTGCAATTATATTAGAAAGAGTTGTCTTACCAAGCCCAGGTGGGCCATATAATAGCGTATGGTCTAATGTTTCACCTCTTTTTTTTGCTGCTTCTATATATATTTTCATGTTTTCTTTTACTTTTTCTTGTCCTATATAATCATCTAATACCCTAGGTCTTAAGCTAACTTCAATATCATTGTCCTCAGTTTCTAACCCCGGGCATACAATTCTTTCTTCTTGGTTATCCATGTTTTACCTCCAAATCGCACATTTTTCAACAACATTATATAATAATTATTATGATTTTTCATTAAAAACGCGAAAATTTGATTGATTTTTTTGCACAAAAATATACCAAAGTAAGAAAAATTTACCTCTCACCTTGGTATTCTACTTATTTTACTTTATACGTATTTAAAGGTCTCATTTTTAAAAGCTTTATACATACATTTTTTCTTTTAACCAAATTATCGTTATATTTCGTTGCAACTTCATTATATTTAGTTCTTATATTCTTTAATTCCTTTTCAATTTTTATTATATTTTCAAAAATTCCAGTCACCATTCTATTGTTCTTTATTTTATTTATTTCTTCATATAATCTTTTTAGCTCCGAATTCAATCTTATATCTGATTCTATCGCATCATTATATGTAAGATTAAATTTTTCTTTTCTTGAATTTATAAGTCCAACGATGTTTTCTTTTAGCTCTTTATTTTTTACTTCTGGTATCAGTTTTAAAATCAAACTATCTCTTGTGCTCAAAAAATCTCTCAATGTATAAATTACTCTTCTAACATCGAAAAATGGTTTTAGATATAAAATATATACTAGATATATAATCAATATAATTACTAATAATACTATCTTTATAATCATTATTCTTCACCAAATCTTACAAGTTCTATCCAGTCTAATATATCTTTAAACACTTGTTTTTTATTTTTTTCTCTAAGCATTTCATGTCTGCATTTTTCATAAAGCTTACATGTTACATCTTTTATTTTTTGAGCTTTATAAAGTTTTACAGCTCTTTTAACTCCGATTCCTTTTTCACCGACAGGATCGTCGCTTCCAGAGAAGAATAGAATCGGCAAGTCTTTTGGAACCGTTTTTATAAGTTTGTCTGAGTTTGCAAGTTTAACTAACTTAAACAAATCTTTAAAGCCTGCAGCTGTGAATATAAAGTCTTGCTTTGGATCATTTTCTATCATTTTTGCTGCTTCAGTATCACTTGTAGTCCACTCATATTTACATTTTGATGTATCAAAACCAATGTTGGCAAAATCAAAAAATATACTATTTAATTTTCTACTTCTATATCTTTCGCCTTTTCTTTTTATAATCAAATCTGCAATACTTATTACAGAATCAATTAGCGGTTGTGGTCCAACAGTTCCGCATAATAAAAGTCCTTTTAAGTTTTGACCATATTTAGCAGCATAACATCTTGCAATAAGTGAACCCATTGAATGTCCGAGCAAAAATAATGGTTCATATGGATACCTTTTTCTTAGTTCTTTTCTCATTTTTTCAACATCTTCAATTAAATATTTGTAACCATCTCTTTCTGCAAAAAAACCTCTGTCACTTTCTAGCTTAGCTGTATCGCCATGTCCTATGGCATCATGGCCACAAACAACATAGTCATTTTCTATAAGAAATTTATAAAATTCTATATATTTTTCAAAGTATTCGCACATGCCATGACAAACTTGAATAATGCCTTTTACTTTTCTTGAATCTATTGGGCTTAAAACTTTTGCATGCACCATATTTTTTTCGTTTGAACTTTTAAATTTTATTTCTTCAACTTTATATTCCATACCATCACCTCAATAATGGTATTATACCACAAAGTGATTAAAGTTTGCATTAGAAAAACAAATTCACTTTTTTAAGTTTCAAAAAGCGGTTACTATTCAGCCTTAATTTATGCCAAATGCTAAAATGTAGTATTTTTATGGAGCACACTTAAGCTCCGCTACATTTTTATAGCACACATTTACATTTGATACATACTTTTTATTTTTTAAAGTCAAATGCTAATTTTAAGAAAGATGTCTATATTTTTGCCTTGTAGCTTCACCTCCTCTTATATGTCTTTCTGCCTTGTTATCATCTAATACCTTTTTTGCCTCACCAGCAAGTGAAGGATTGATTTTCATTAGTCTCTCTGTTACATCTTTATGTACTGTACTCTTACTTACGCCAAACCTCTTAGCGGCACCTCTTACGGTATCTTTTGTATCAATAATGTAATGTGCAAGTTCTACTGCACGCTCTTCTATGTACACTTTTTCCATAAACAAAAGCCCCCTCAAAATACAACTTTCTTTGTAAATTGTATTCTAAGTAGGCTTGTGTTATTACTTTTTAGATAATTCTTATTATTTTAGTTTTTCTCTCCATTCAACTTCTATTAGATTTATTATTTTTTCGGCTTGTTTTTTGTAATTTGGTCCTATTGTTTCAAAAGTACTAAATGTAGTACCGGTGTCTTCTGTTGTTAGTTTGTCCTTTTCAAATCCACCTGCTATGCCTATCATGTATCCATTCTCTGTTAGTTCCCCTTCTTTTGCCGTGAATTTATATATGTAGTATTCCAATTTTTCTTTTTCTAATATATCTACCAATTCTATTGTAGCTGGTAAATCTCCAAGTTCTGATGGATAAGCAAGCCAATCTATCATTTTTTCTAATGCTATATCTTCCATAGTTATTTTTCCCTCTGGTACTATTTCTTGTTTTCCTATTCTTTCTAGCAATCTAAATAAGGCATATGTTGATCCTCTATCTTCTAAAAGTTTATCCATATTTTTCTTACTTATTTCAAGATTGTTTGCCGCTTCTGCTTTTATTAAAAACAATGCAGGTGTAACCGGAAGCTCTATATCTTTAAAACTTTCTAATTCTTTTATTGTTTTTTCATCGTTTATAAAACATGCTACATCCAATAATATTTCAAGTGATGTACTTGCTTCTTCATCATCTTTTTTGTCTTTTATGTATTTTCGTAGCAACGGCAATTTTTTATTTATTCCATCTATAAGTAGTTTTCTATCATCTTCTTTTAATAGACTTCCATCTTCATCATTATTTAGTAATATTAAATACATGCAATTAGCAATCCCATTATATGAATTGCTTGCAACTTTTGTTAGTACTCTTGAAAGCATTATATATTTTTCTTTTGTTAAATCGATGTTTTCTAAGTTTGTTATAAATGGTAAGTCTTTATACTTTATTTCTAGCACTATGCAAAATAGCATAAATTTTATTTTGTTTTCACTTATATATAAGTAATGCAATAAATATGGTAATTTCTTTTTATCTAGTTTTTCAAGACTTTCAATAACTTCTTTTATCCATGTATCCACATTTTGTGATGCCTCTTCCTCTGTTATTTCAAAGTCTTCTACTACTTTTTTAATATCAGTTTCTTCTGTTAGTTTATTTATTTCTTCTACTAATTCTTTAAATTTTTCTCCCATACTATTACTCACCCTTTACACAAGTTTTGTTTCCCACGGAAATACTATCCACTTTTTAACTTTCATTTCAAGGCCAACTATATACATTTCTTCGTTTTCTAATTTAGTAAAATTATATAATACAGCAACATGTATACTCTTTGGCTTTAGCTTTTTCAATTCTTCAATAGCAAACTCCATTGTCACGCCTTTATCAAGTAAATCATCTACTATCAAAATATCTTTGCCTTCTATCGTTTCGCTATTAGTTATTCCTTTAAGTACAGGAATCTTAAATTCAGCATTTATATCATTGCTTGCAGTTCTTCTTATATGTATATACGCTATATCAGCATTTATATTATTGCTTATCAAGTTTCCAAGTGGTGCTCCTCCTCTTAATATTGGAACTATTGTATCTACATTTATATTTCTCTTTTTTATATCACTTAAAATGCTTGATACGCCTCTTTCAACTTCTTCCCATGAAATATTACAAATCTCTTGTTCCATATTTTATTCCTCCTATTTATATTTTGGTTGTGTTTTCTATTTTTTATGGAGCACACCTAAGCTTAAGCTACTTTTTTGCACCAACTTTGTATTTTTCATAAATCGTTTTACACTACCTATATTTTTTTATGCTATATATTCTTCTTTCTTTTTTGTTCGTACCGTCAAATTCATCTACGATATATTTGCCTTTGCCTCTAATTGTGATAATATCTTTTAGTTTAATTTGTTTTGAGTTTTTAATCTCTAACTGATTATTAACTAAAACCCTTTCTGACAAGATGTATTCTTCTGCAATTTTTCTAGAGCATCTCGCAAGTTCTGCGACAAAATTATCTAATCTTTCAGAAGAAATAACTATTCTTATTTCTTCATATTCTTGTGGTTTTACTTTTATTTCGGCTATATTTTTTATCTCTATATTTGATTTTTTTAGCCTTGTTAAATGTCTCAAATTTTCTTTTATATATTCAGCATTTTCATTAAGTACGATTATATACGCTTCATCTTCAAAAACAATTATATCTCCAAACCTTTCTCTTTCTAGACCAAGCTTCATAAGGCAAGAAAGATAATCACTATGCGTATACACACCAGTTTGTTCATTCGGCAATTTTATGTTTATTACTTTTATAATATCCTCTAAGTTCTTCTCTGCAATCTCTTTGGTAAACTTTTCAGGATACACAATTAAAATCTTTCTTACAGCCTCTTCATAACCACCAAAAAAGAAATAATTACTATACTTTCTTATTTCTTTTTCAACTTGTGAAATCTCCTGTTCATTAAAAAAGCATGTGTTTTGTATTTTATTTTTCTTTCTTGCAATTTCAAATTTATCTATAACATTTGCAAGTTTAAAATCTTTTTCTTTGTTTTCCATGATTTCCTCTAAATTCTATTTCTTATCTGTCAATTTTATTTTCTCTATATATTTTTTCAAGTATTCTTTAAGCGGTTCTCTTGTGCTAAAAGCAAATAAGAATCTATATTTTTCTTTAGCATCTTCCGCTGATTTTCTAATATGATGCTTTAATTCTTCGTATTTTATTAGTACATTGTTTTCTTTTGCAAATTTTCTAATCTTGCTAACAACATTGAAAGAGTAACATACATCGACCATAAATACACCAAAAAATGTGCCGAGTATAAATGAAAACTCTAAATTTTCAGAGAACCAGTCTAGTGCATTTATAATATATGGATGAATACAAAAATAATATATTGCTCCAAGTATTGCCCAAATTATAGAAAATCTTAAACAAATTATTCCCTTGTAATTAAACTTTTCTTTCGAATAATCCCAAAGTTTTACTTTCATACCAACTATAAAGATTGCTCCGGCAATATATTCAATTAAAGTCATGCAAAATGCCATTGCTATAAATAAGACAACTTTGTTCCAAATAGGATTTGCTATTAAATTATATTTTTCAAGCCCTGCAAGCAAATACAAAATGCAAAGTCCGAAACCATAAAGTGGTAAATATGGACCTGTTAGAAAACCTGGGTTTATCCACTTTCTATCGACATTTTGTTTATTAAATCTTCTAAATAAAACTTCCATAATCCATCCTGCTGTGCAACCAATAAAAAATAAAAAGAATAATTTTAATATTTCACCCATAATTTGCTCCTTTTCTGCTTTTTAGGTAATTTTATCATATTTTATTAAAATTTCCAATATTGCAATAAAAAAATGACACTCTACTTTTACATAAAGTGTCATTTTGATTTTAATTAGTTATTTTCTTCAGTTTAATTTGCATCTTCGCCACTTGGTGTTGTAGGCTTTTTAGTTTCTTCAAAAGCTGTTAACGCAGCATTTAATTCCGTCACCGCATCATCCAATTCTTCAGCTGTTACTTTTGTTGTTTTCAAAGTTGCTTCGGCTTTTGAAATTGCTTCTTTTAACGCATTTATTCCAGCTTCAGTATAGTCATCAACCTTTTTTACCAAATTTTTTGCCCAAGCTATCCCTGAACTTAGTAAATTTTTATTTTCTTCCATGGCATTTTTTTCGTTTTTCACAGCTTCATTTATTGCATTTATTTTTTCTATCTTCTTTTCTCTAGTGTCTTCTTTTAATGCTAAAGCCGTTTTTACATCACTTGCTCTATCATAATCTTTTGCAGAAGTTTTAGCTTTTGCAAGCGCATCACTTATCTTATTTTTATTCATATCATCAATAGCTTTTTTAAGATTTTCTCTAGCTGTTTTTATATCTGTTGCTTTACTTGTTTCTGTTAATTTATCTGCATTATCACGTGCTGTTTCAAATTTTGTATATTCAGCATCGAAATAATCATCATTAGTTATCTTTGCAGCATCTTTTAATAAAATCAACAACTCTGCATATTCTTTTTCAGAATTGCCTTCTAAACCTGCAATTGCATTATTTAAATTCTTTGTAGCTTGTTCTATTTGTTCTGTTATTGCTGTTGTTGTATTTATAGCTTTTGCCTCGTCCCACATCGCCTTAAATAATTCATAAGAAGTTTCTGTATAATTTTCTTTAGCACCAACTTTTGATGCATTGCTCAAAGCAGTATTCAAAGCTGTAATTGCTTTTGTTTTCTCTTCACTAGTTGTTGTTTTTACCAAATTCTTTAAAGCTGATTCCAAATCCCCTTTAGCTTTACTCAAATCTTCTTTTCTTGCACTGGTGCTTGTAAGCAATTTGTTAGCATATGTTAGAGCTGAATTGAATGTATTATATGTACTTGTAACATATAATGATTTATTTTTTACTGCATCTGTAACTTCTTTGCTATTTACTAACTTTCTTAATGCCGCCTTAACAGCTACTGTATTTTTTTCTGTAGTATTTTTAGCTCCTGCTAATGAATCGTATGCATATTTTAAATCTTCATATGCATTTTTAACTGTTGAATATTTTTTCCATTTCGTAGAAGAAGCTTTCACGCTTTTTGCTGTCGTTAACGATGACATTAAGTTTGCATATGATTTTTGTGTATACTTTGTTTCTTGTATATCTTCTGCATCGCTTATCATACTTGTAAGTTTCTTTTGCATTGCTCTTAGTTCTTTTGAAGAAACATCATCATCATCACTGCTACCTGTTCCAGCACCTAGATAAACGACTATGTATTTTGTACCGCTAAATTCTATTATGCTTACTGCATCGCCTTCTTCAATATCTGTAAAATCATATTCTTTTAATGTTGACTTTTTAATTCTTGCTATTTTATATGAATCGCTTGAATTTATTTTGCCTTTTCCACTAACTGTTATTCTTGTTTTGCTTGCAGCAGTTACATTCTTTGCATCATCTTCACTTACTTTATCTAATATTACGATTTCGCTATTTGAATTTAAATAATATACTATTAAATCATCTTCATCTGGCATATCATCTTCATCTGCAAGTGCATAAGCTTTAGATGATGAAGCACCATAATTTGCAATTCTTATTCCATCCTTCTTAGAAACAGTAACTTCTGTCTCTGTAACTAATGCAAAGTTCACATTTTTTGGTGGAAATGCCATAACATATTTAAGTGTAGATCCATCAAAAATAAGGATTGCACTTGTGGCATCATCTAAACTGTCTATACCATATAATAAAATGTTCTTTTTAGATGGAAGCTCGTAACCCTTCTTGCTACCACCAGTTATATATATCTTTGAAGATGTGACATCTTCAATTTCTCCAGTTTTCACAGTGTTTTTAGATGCGCTTTCTATTTTTGCCATTTTCTTAGTAGATGTATTGTATAATACATTTAGTTTTTGTCCGTACATCTCAGCAAATTCATCTGCATCAATTGTTATAGTTATTGTTGTTGTTCCCTTTATTTTAATAGTTGCATTTTTATAACTACTATCAAATTCAATATCTGTGATTGTTGCATCATCCATATATAAGAATTTGCTCATTTTTTTATTTATCATTTTTTCGCCTTGACCATATACTAAACCATTGTTGTTTTGACCAACTACTGTGCACATACCTGTTCTTAGCATATTCCAAAGCATAATTGCTACATTACCTCTTTTAGCACCATCATCAGCTTTTACTGCACCTACTGATGAATATAGAGATAATTTATTAGCATAATTTATATAATTTGATGGCCATACTTCTTTACTCTTTTTAACCTCAGAATCATATTCTAGCGCCCTAATTATCATTGCTGTTGCCTCTGCATAAGACACATTGTTTTGAGGACCAAAAGTTCCATCTGGGTAGCCATTTATTACACCTAAATCAGATGCAACATTTACATATCCATATGCCCAGTTGCCTTTCATATCTTTAAACTTGCTTTGCTTTTTTGAAGCTTCGCTCACCTTTCCATCTTGTCCTAGGGCCACAACCATAAGTTTTGCCATTTCGGCTCTTGTTATTGTATTGTTTGGTTTATATGTGTCATCTTCATAGCCATTTACCAAACCTAATGTAATAAGAGTGTCTACGGAATCTTCATACTTAGTATTTTTAACATCTTTTAATGATGTTGCTGCAAAAGATACACTGCCAACACATAAAATAACAATTGTAGAAATTATAAAAAACAATTTTTTCTTCATGTATTTTTTCCTCCTTCTTATTTCCCTAGCAACATTATACAGTACCACCTAATTTAATACAACTAAAAAAGCAAAATAATTTAAAAATTGTTCTACTTTAAGTGATACAATTTTTAGCAATATTTATAAATAATACACACACAATACACAAGTCATAATTTGATTTTGTTTATTTCATGATTTATATCTTTTTGTAATCTATGTGTATATGTTCTCTCCGTAATATCTTGTATCTTATGACCCACTACCAATTTCAAAACATATTCATCTACATTATACCTTTTTGCAAGTGTAATAAATGTGTGTCTAGTATCATGTGGCTTATGATTCATTTTTAAAGACTTCATTATCCTTCTAAATCTATTTCTATAATCATCATAAGACATTTCTTCACCATTTTCTTTTAGGCAAAGTCTCTCATTTTTTAAATCATACCTTTTTAAAATTAGCGAATAAATCTTATCATGAATTGGTATCGTTCTATTTTTACCAGCCTCTGTTTTTAATCCTCCATGCATAATTTTCTTTTTTATATCGATATTTTTATTTTGAATTTCTACTAGCTCTCTAGGTCTTAGCCCTGTGTATATGTTTATAAGCACCATATCAACAAACGGCATGTCTATATTTTTCCAAAGCTTAGCTATTTCACGATCTGAAAACGGCACTCGCTCAAACTTTTTATCTATATGCGGAGTTTCACAATATGTTGCATAATTTTTATCTACAATTTCGTGTTTAATCGCAAAACGATATAACATATTATATAAGCTCTTCATTCTCGATTTAGTTGAAGCACCAACATTTGCTATCGCGATAGTATTTTCTAAATCGATGACTCGTATATCTTTAAACTTAAAATTATATAAAGGCATACTATGCTTATATGCAGCAATCCATGTCCTTTTAGATGATGGAACAATCTTTTTAAAATGTTCTTCACTCCACATATCAAACAACTCATTAAATGTAATATTTTGATTTTCTAACTTATATGGAGATTCATAAAAATTAGATAAAGCTATAAGCCCTTCCTCTTTTGTTTTAAAATACCCTATCGTTTTATATTCTTGAACCTTTTCTCTTTTGCCACTTATTTTCCATCCTATTGTAATTCTCACCCTATATGGGTTTCTTCTGTTTCCTGGCAGTTTATGAACTGAACCAAAACCATTTGGTAATCTCATTTTGCACATCCATCCTTTCTAAACAATATCTAAATAAGTACCACATAATACACAAACTAGCAAACCTTTTGCTTAAAACCATTGCACATTCTATTATTGACCATATTAAATAAAAAAATTCAGTTACATATGCAGAAGCTGTAACAATGGCAATCAGAGTTTTAGGCTATAAATCAGTAGTTGAGTCAAAAGGAACATGGCCAACAAATTATATAGCAAAAGCTTCTGAATTAAAAGCATTAAAAGATGTAGATTACAAAACATACAGCGATGGTGCTACAAGAGGAAACGTTGCAATATTAGTTTGGAACGTTTTAAGAGCTCCAATGTGGGATGTTGATAGCGAAAGCGAAAAAGATGGATTAAACTACTCAAAAAATGGTAGCACAATGATTAGCAAGTATTTCGATGATTACGAATATATTGATGAGGACTCTGAATATGTTGTTACAGCAATCTTTGTAGATGATGGAAAAGTAACAGTAAATTTAGATTCTGAAAAAGCAGACGTTAAGAGTAAAGATAACGTAGAATTAGGAAAAGGCACAGATTTCTTAAATCTATATGGTAGAAAAATTTCTGGCTTATATAACACTAAAGAAGAAGAAATGGTTGTAATTGCCGCTTCTACAGATGATACTGTTAAAGCAGATTTCCAATCTGAATTAGAAGATGCTGATTATAAGTTAAATACAAATAATGTTAAAACATGGGGAACTAAAGCAACAGATGATGCTTACACAGTAGCAGTAATTGGCAAGAGCAAAAAAGCTGATTACAAAACAGTGTATAATTCAAAGAACTCTTATGTTGTAAAAGAAACAAAGATGAGCAAAGATACATTAAAAATTACAACAGCTGAAGATAGCACTGTAAAAATAACAGATGAAGATGCCATCGTACTAATTGGTAGTGAATGGGGTACAAGAGAAGACATCAAAGCTGGAGATGTTGTAACAGAATTAATCAAAGATAAATTATATGTTGTTAATAGAAACTCAATTTCTGGATCATTTGATGATGCTTCAAAAGATTTTGTAAAAGTTGATGGTGATAAATATGAACACTTATTAACAGATAAATTATTTGAGATGGATAGTAATGGCAAAAAACTTGCTAACCCAACATTTAATTCACTAGACAAAGATAGCAAATACTTTGATGAAGATTGCACTCTATATGTAAACTTCTTAGGAGAAGTAGTAAGAGTTGAATTCGAAGAAATCAAAGATGAAGATGATGGTAACTTCTATGTATTAACAAATGTACCAGGATCTTGGGAAGCTTCTGATAAATCAGGCACAACAAGATATGTAGAATTAAACGGAGAAGATTACGAAGTTAAAACAACATCAGAATATTTAGAAAGATTTGATTATGCGGCATTAGTTCCAGGCGCAGTTGTATTTGTAAAATTCGATAAGAAAGATAGAGTAGTTGATATCGATGTTGTTGCTAGAACAACAGAAGATGGTATCATTATAGATTCTTCAACTGCAGATGAATATACATTCGTAAATGGCACAAAAGAATTAGCAGATAACTACATAGGAGATTACAAAATAAGTAATTCAACAACTGTTTATACAATTACAGCTGTTGAAGATGAAGATGAAGATGTTATAGGATATAAAGTTGAAATTACAAAAGGACAATCTGCATTAAAAGGTATCGAAGAAACATTATTAGCACACAAAGCAAATTCTAAAGTTGCAGCTTACGGATTTGTATGGGAAGATGCAAAGAACACAGATGTAGAATACGGAATAATCGATGATAAGGGCGTTCAATCAGGTATAAAGACACAACAAGTTAAAATTGATGGCAAGACATATGTTATCGATGAAGACGAAGACAAAACATTAACAAAAGCTGATGAAGGAAAAGTAATCGCATTTGTTGAAAATGATGATGGTATCACTATTAAGGGATTATATTCTATAGAAGATATGAACGCAGTTTTAGCAAATAGAATAGTTCTTGATGAATATGATTCTAGAATGTTCACATATGCTGGAACAAAAGTAGATTTAGATGATGATAAATTTGAAGACACAACATTTGTTGTTATATCATATGATGATACGGATGATGAAGAATTTACAGCAGTAGATGTACGTACAGCTGCTAATGTTTCTGTTGATGATGATTACATTTATGATGATTCAATAACAACTAAAACAGGAATTAAAGATGTTGTATTTATAATCAAAGGATATAAATTTGAGGATGATACAGAAGTTAAAAAATACACAATCAAATTCTTGAATGAAGATGATACAGAATTAGATTCTGTTGAAGTTGAAGAAGGTAAAGTCCCTGCAACGGTTAAAGAACCAACAAAAGCTGAAGATGATACTAACACATATACATTTGATGGTTGGTCAGCAACAAAAGGTGGCGAAAAATTAACAGAACTTCCTGCAGCGACAGAAGATGCAACATACTATCCAGTATTTGCAGCAACTCCAAAAGGAACAACAGGAGCATAGTTTTTAACCATAAAACAATAATAACCCCCGGTGAGTTATCACCGGGGGCATTTTGTTATAAGAATTAGTCTTTAATTCCCATACCTCTTATTATGAATATTACTTCTGCGTTTTCATCAATTGAAATTCTGTCGCCTTCTTCTAGGTCGATTTCAGCATATGTAATTTCATCATATGAAGATACTTCGAATGTTCCTTCTTCTTTTAACTCAGATGTTTCTACAACTACTACCATAAAGTCTTCGTAGTCATCTGTGTAATCATCTAAATCATATTCTGTTGTTTTGTTTAGTAGGAATACTCTTCCATCTGCACATTCACCAACATAACCATGTCTAGTATAATCACTTGTTAATTCTTCGCTATTTAAACCTGCAACAAAGTTAAATGTTTCTTTACCTTTAGCATTTGTTGTAACTGTGTAAACAACTAGTTTGTAATCAGATAAATCTTTTGTTCCAGAAGCTATCTTAATGCTTGATTCTGTACCATCGTTTTCTTCTAGGTCGATCATTTGACCACCGATGTATATATCATCTTCATCAGGAGTAACAACTTTAGCTATTAAATTATCTGATTTGTCTGATGCATCATCAAACATTACTAAGTATTTAGCTCTTATGAAAGATTCAGCTGCATCATATATAGCAACTACTTCTTCGCTCTTAATAGCTTTCTTAATTTCTGATAATCCTTCTTCGAATTCTACTCTGTATTCATCATCAGAAGTTTTATCTGTACCTTTGTTATCGAAAACAACTTTAACAAGTACTGTACTATCATTTACTTTAATCTTGTTTGTGTCATCATTGTCGTCTACAACTGTCTTTGTATCTTCATCATATGATGCTATATTTAAATCTTTAACTGCATAGTATTCATCTTGACTTTCATCACCATATACGATGTTATTTGTGTTAACTACTTTTCGATTATCATTTTGTTCAACAGCGTAAGCAACTACTTTATCGAAGTTAACGATCTTATCTTCATCATTTAATTCAACATATATGAAAGCACCTGTTAAATCTTCACCATTTGCATACATTGCTTTTGCCTGGTTTTCAGCATCTGAATTTTTAGCAAATTCATATGTTTCTTTTCCTGATTCATTTTCTAGTTCAATTGAATATACTTTTCCTGATTTATCAACTGAATCAACTGTACCAAAGAATTTGATTGATGTGTTGTCTTCGCTACCAGAATCAATCTTACCATCGAATTCAACTCTTACAACTTTACCTGTAACAGCATCAAGTCTTAATACAACATCTTCGCCTTCCATCTTGCTATCATAATGTCCAGCTAATTGAACAGCTTTAATTGTTTTAGCATCTGGATCTTCTACGTATGTAGCATTTGTATCTACAACATATTTCTTCTTGCCAACTGTCATTTGAGTGAAATTTACGCTAGAATCGTTTTCATATTTAACTTCTGCGCATCTTGTTAATTCACCTTCAGCTTCTTCAGAACCAATTACATAGAAAGTAGCGATCTTTGTAAGACCATTCTCAGTTAATCCTTTAACTTCTACTGATGTTAAAATATCACCTAATTTAATGTCTGATAAAGAAACCCTCTTACCATCTTTTATAATAACTTCTGAATCAAAGTCTGTTTTTGTGCTAACTAATTTGTTTGTATATTTGTTACCATCTATACCATATTTTTCAGAGTTAATTCTTATATAGTCAGCTTTCTTCTCTAATTTATCAACAAAGATACTTGTTGTATTTAATACGTTTGCATCTTTAATTGTTTTCTTAGATGTTCTAACATATGCATAATCATAACCGTTTCCTTTTAATTCATCATACTTATCATCGATGTCATCTTTTGCGCCATCTTTTAAAGTATTGTTCTCTGTTGCAACTATTGTTAATAAAGTCTTGTCATCTTCGTTAACTAAAACTTCAACTTCTGTTCCTTCAACGAATTTATAGAAATCGTTTCCAGCATATTCATATTTAGATGTTCCTAAAGCTTTTTTGCTTGCAGATACTGGGTCGCCATTTTCATCATATTCGCCTAATTCTACTTGTACTTTGCCATCTTCGTCTATTTCGAATCCGTCAAATGTAACTGTAGCATATGTATAATCATCAAAATATTTATTGATCATTGTACCAGCTTTTGAATAATTTAATCCGTCTTTTTCGCTTTCGCTATCAACATCCCACATTGGAGCTCTTAAAACGTTCCAAACTAATATTGCAACGTTTCCTCTTGTAGCACCATCGCTATATGTTTTGTAATCTACATCTTTTAATGCTTTTAATTCAGAAGCTTTAGCAATGTAGTTTGTTGGCCATGTGCCTTTTGATTCAACTACTGATTTATATCCTAAAACTCTGATTGCCATTGTAACAGCTTCTGCATATGTAACTGTTGCATCTGGAGCAAATGTTCTATCTGGGTAACCGTTAACATATCCATATTGTGTAGCTACATTGATATATCCTGTAGCCCAGTGATTTGCAGCTACATCGTCAAATCTTGTAGCACCTTTGTTAAGGTCAGCTGCTGCTTCTAATCCAGAAGCTATAACTAATAATTTAGCCATTTCAGCTCTTGTTACTACTTTTTCTGCACGGTATGTGTCATCTTCATATCCGTTGACAATACCTAATTCTACTAATGCACTAACTGCTGCTTCATATTTTGTTCCTTCAACATCTTTTAATGATGTTCCAGCAAATGCTGTTGTGAACAAAGAAAGAACCATTGAAAGTGCAAGTACTAATGATACTATTCTTTTCATTAGAAATCCTCCTTATATTTTTTTGTTTTCGAAAGAAAAGTTAATTTCTACTAGATTGCCCCCTTCTTCCATTTTCTGCTCTAAACAATCTAATATGATCTTAAAGATTATGGATATCGTTGCCATTTCCTTAAGCACAATGTCATTATATATTTACTAGAAAATCTGTCAACAAAGTTTATAAAACATTTACGGATTTTACAATTTGTTTACATTTTATTCTTTTTTTGCTTATTTGCAGTAGACATAACTCCATTTTAGAACAGTTTTAACGGGTCTATAAATTCGCCATTCTTAAGTACCCCTAGGTGTAGATGTACCCCGGTTGTTGCTCCATTTAATTTACCATTTTTTAGATATTCAGGGCCTACTTTGCCAATTATACTGCCCTTTTTTACACTTTCTCCTGCTTTTACTAAAGGCGTAGAATCCAAGTGTGCGTAACGAGATTCCATATTTTCAGCATGTGATATTATAACCATATATCCTCCTGATGCATTAAAACCGGCATATTTTACTTTTCCATCAGCTATTGCACAAACTATACTTTTTTCATTTGCAAGTATGTCTATCCCTTTATGATTGCTTGATGCTCCTTTCGTGGGGCTTTTTCTATACCCAAAATATGAGGATATACCATGAAAATTAGGCGTTGGCCAGTAATATGTACTTTTTATTTTAAAATTTGCTGAATTTTCACCTGACATAATGGTGATAAAGATTGTTAAAAATATAGTAAAAGATATTATGCTTATAAAACTTTTTTGCATTTTGACCTCTTTCTAGGTCCCCATCGCTCAATTTATATGACATTTACAAATTTCGTTCCCAATGCCTACATTTTAGCATAATAGTTTGAATGTTTCAATAAAAATAAACGAGTGTTAACAAGATTATGTTAGCACTCGTTTTTGAACTATTTATTTAAGTATAATTTGCAGCAACATTTGCTTTCTTCTCTCATTTTTTTGCATGGACATATTGTATCATCGTTTTGTGTTATTACGCATGGGCAATGTCCATTTTTTCTTTTTATTCCTTCTAATATTTTTTCTACATGTTCGCTGTTTTCATTTAATTTCATATTAGGATTTAATTTTAATCCTTTTTCTATTAGTTCGTTCATTGTTTTCTTCCTTTCTTTAGCAGCTATTTAGGCCATCATTGCTAATTTTAATATGTTTTTATGGAGCACACTGTGCTCCGCTACTTTTTTGTGCTGGCAATTATTTTTGCATTGATTTTTGTTTTTTATGGAGCACACTTAAGCTCCGCTACTTTTTTGTGACATTTTTATTTTCTCATAAATTAGTTTACACTACCTATATTATTCCTCTTACTGTTGTTGGCAAGTATTCGTTACATTCTTTTTGGATTTCTCTTAATTTTTCTGCTGCGTATGGTATTACTGTTTTGTTATGATCAAAATAATTTTGTAACACATATTTTTTTGAGCCAACACTTTTTAGGTATTCTGCTATTTTTAATACATTTTCTGTATTTACATACTTTGGATATACTGTTGTTCTAAACTCGTATTTTATTCCACTTTTTAATATTATATCAACTGATTTTTTTATTTTCTCCACATCGATTTCTGTTTGTGTTATTGCATTATAATTATCAAAATCGTTTTTTATATCCATACCGATATAATCGATTTTATCAATTACTCTTTCAAGTATTTCTGGTGCATATCCATTTGTATGTATACCTATTACAAATCCATTTTCATATAATGTGTTTATTATTTTTTCAAAATCTTTATGGATTGTACATTCTCCACCTGAAATTATTACATGATCTACGAAGTCTTTTCTTTCTAGTAATTTAGGTAATATTTCTTTTTCAAAATCTAATTCTTTTTCTTTTAATAATCCTTTATTATAACAAAATTCACAATCAAAGTTACATACTCCTGTAAACATTGTTGTACAAACATTGTCCGGATAGTCTATCATACTTGACCATATTACTGATTTAATCATTTGTTTTTCCTCCCCTTGACGCATGGTTGTGTTCATCTTTTATGGAGCACACTTAAGACACTTTTTATGCGGTATATCTTTTGACTTTTCGTAAATTATTTTACTCTACCACATATAAAGCTTTAGAAAAAATTAGGCGAGCTTTTTGGCTCGCCTTAAGACCATACTTATAACAATTTATTACATTACAACTATGCTTTTTAGTTCTTCTAAATCTCCTGAATATACCTTGCCATTAACTTCTACAGCTGGCATTTGTTCTATATCTAGGCTTACAAGTTTTGCTCTTGCTTTAAAATCCTCTTCTACATTTGTTTCTTCATATGATATATGACTATTCTTCATATAAGATTTTAGCTCCTCACACATTGGACAGTTTGGTATTGTGTATGTTTTTATCATAATAATTTCCCCCTAAAATATTTTCTTATTATGTTTTTATTTAAGCTTTGTCAATTTCAGCTTTTTGCTTTGCAACTTGTTCTGGATCAATGTTTTCTCTTAATCTATCTGCAAGTTCTGCTCTCTTTCCACTATTGAATTTGTCTATAAATACATAATAACCTGTGATTCTTGTAACTCCTCTTAAGTTGATGCTTCCACATTTTGGACATTGATCTAATAATCCGTTGCTCTTTGTTCTACAATCTTGACAAAGTGTATATTCTGGTGAAAGAACCCATTGTACACATTTTGTTTTATACCAAGTTGTTTCAAGCAAGTTATATATTGCTTTTGGACTTGGAGCGTTGTTTCCAGACCAAATATGAATCATGCTTCCTGCTTCAACTAGTGTATGGAATTTTGATTGTTTTTGTAATCTTGTTATATAATCAACATCACTATCTGCTGCAAAGTGAACAGAGTTTGTGTAATATACACCAAAACTATTTTCTTTGTGATATGCTAAATCTCCATATTTCTTAATATCTAGTTTTGCAAATCTACCAGCTGTACTTTCTGCTGGTGTCTCTTCTAGTTTTATTGCTATACCATATTTTTTAGATAGCTCTTTTGTTTTTTGATACATGAATGAAACTATTTCTAATCCTAACATATAAGCTTCATCTGACTCATGTAATTGTTGTCCTATTAAGTTATATACACACTCGTTTAATCCAACAATTCCTATTAGGTATGATATATTTTTTAGTCTTATGTATGCTTTTCCGTCCATTCCTTTTGTATAGAAGCTTAATGGTGAATTTTCTAAGCTTGCTAGTTTCCATACATAATTTTGTCTTTGAATATGAGCTCTAGCACACATATCCATTCTCTTTTCAAGTTCTTGATAGAAAGCTTCTTTATTCTTTCCAACTTTAAGTGGAATGTTTGGCATGTTTATTGAAACATTTTGTCCACCAACAAATCTTAATTCTTCTGGTGTGTTTATTAACTTTTTATCCTCTTCTGAGAAATCTATTTTTAGTCTACAACATTGTGAAACTGAAAATGCATTTCTGTCGAATATGAAATAAGGACATCCATTTTTACTTGCTGATTCACAAGCAACCATAAGCAAAGCTTTTGTTTTTGGATCTGTGAAACATTCTTCGTTTATATGTAGGTTTATCTTTGGGAAAGCAAATGGCATTCCATCTGCGTCGCCTTCTCCAACAACCTCTAGTAATGCTTTTGCAAATAATCTAGATTCTTTTTCGAAATCTTTATATAATAAAACTCTATATCCGTTTTCTTCTGCATATGCTTTTGCTTCTTCTTGAGTGTCAAATCTAAAGATATTGTCTAATTCATCTGTTACCATATATTTGCCTTTTGGTCCCATTGCATAAACTGTTGCATAGTGATGAGGAATTGAAGCATAAACATTAAAATCTGAGAATGCTACTTGTCCACCTCTAGCTCCTGCAAGTTGAGATAAGTCAAATATAAGTGTTTGTGCTAATTGTTTTATATCCTTGTATGCCATTCCTACAAGTAATGGTGCAAAGAATACATTTATTGCTTCCCAACCAATTGCTCCTGCAAATTGGCCTTGTAAGAATTGTGTAAATGAACATATATGTCTTGCTAAAACATTTGCACTATTTGCTGGTTTTGAATTTGATGGAATTGTAGGTATATTTCTAATTCCGTTCTTTTTAACATACTCTGGTGAGTGTCCGCTACAATAGAATCTGTCTATCATTCCTAAATCGTGGATATGTAATTCACCAGCTAAGTGTGCTCTTGAAATATCTTGATCAAATACATTTTTTAATGCATACTCTTTCAAAATTCTTTCAGCTAATGTAAGGTTGATTGATTCTGGATTATGTGCTGTGTTTCCATTTTCTTTATTTGCATTTTCGATAATCTCTGTAATGTTGTAGAATGGAATTGAAGCTTCAGAATTATTCTTTAACTCTTTATTTAAACCTTTCTCTAGTAATACATTGTTAACCATTGATCTTATAAGAGATGTGCTAACTTGTGTTAGATTAGCACTCATTAGTCTTTCTGTAACAATTCCCGCAACTTCTTTTGCAAGTGGCTTGTCACAACCAGCTTCTCTTATTAGTGCATCAACGATTGCACTTTCATCGTACTCTTGTGATTCTGCTTTTGTTGCTGAGTCAACCATTAGTGCTATGTCTAATGCGTTGTTTTCTCTTTTTAATTTGATTACGTTCATTACTTAAACCCCCTCTTGTGTTTTTACATTTTCGTTTTCTTTTGTAATTGTTGTAGTTTTATCTTTTGTATTTTTTATCTATTTTTATATGTAAATTTTTATCAAAAATTAGGTTAATTCGTTTTCAAAATCTAAATTCATTGTAACACAATTAAGCGTTTTTTTACAACAAAAAAAGCAAAAAAATTTCAAAAAAATTCTTTTGCTCAAATTCAGTATTTGCAACGGTTTGCGGTTCTTGATTAAATATATATATTGATTATGTTTTGACCGTTTACATAGGTGTAAAAATATGTCACCTAATTATTTTTACCTATTATTTTTTCTTCTTTTTATATGCCATTTAATGTTAATATTTTTATGCAATAGGTAAGTTTTTCTTTGGTTATTTTTTATTTTAATATACTCTTAATGTACTTACTATTTTTTTAATTTCGCTATCATATTTTTCTATATTTGATGCTGGTGCAATAAATGTTATTGTTATTTCTCTATCATCTAATGAGATTAGATATGCAATTAAAGTTGCATCTTCTTCTTTTGTTTTTAGTTTTAATGTAACTTTGCCCACTTTAGTCTCGTTTAAATCGATTATTTCTTCGGTATTTTCTTTTATTTCTCTGTCTTCGTTATATATCTTAAACATTACAACATATCTTTTACAGATTTCTTCTAATTCTAAGCTTGTTTTTTCTGTTTTTATTGCCTCTATTGTCATTCTTATTCCGTTATTTTTATTTTTTAATTCTCTAACAGTTTCTACTAAGTTTAAGTTTTTCATGTATTCTGATATATATTCGCCTGATTCTGTAATCTCTAAATTTGACAGTAATTTTTTTTCTCCTGATGCTTTTATATTTTCATATACTTTTGGATATGATATTTCAAATCCGTATTCTTCTATATTGTCTTTTTTATATGAATAATTTTTGTTTCTTTCAATTAAACCTCTGCCTATACCAACAAGTACACCTAATAATAATACTGATATTATAATTATGTATCCTCTTTTTTTCATACGCGCCACCCTTTCTATGATTTTTTTATTAACTATAGTAATTTTCTAATTTTATTTTAGTATACTGCTACAGATTATTTTTTATGGAGCACACTTAAGCTTAAGCTACATTTTTACACTATTTATGTAGTTTGTTGTGTTCAGTTAGTAATTACAATTTTTATACACTGCTACCTATTTTCCTATATATTATCATGTTTACTTGTGTTCTTCAAGTAGACTTTTTTTGTTATTTGCGTTATAATTGCCTCTATGAAAGGACGTGTTTTTATGTCATTTGACGGTATTAGTCTTAAAAATGTTTTATTTGAACTTAATAATAATTTGATAAATGCAAGAGTTGAAAAGGTTTATGTTCCTACTAAAAACGATATTTTTATAAATTTTCATACGCAAAATAGAGAGAATCTCAAACTTCTTATTTCTATAGATGCTAATAACGCGAGGGTTCATTTTTCTAACAATGTGAAAGAAAATCCTTCAAAAGCCCCTCAGATTTGCATGATTTTAAGAAAGCATCTTCAAGGTGCAAAACTTCTTTCTGTTAAACAAGTAGGACTTGATAGAATTATTATTTTTACTTTTCAAAATTTGAATGAATTTGGAGATAATGTTGAGCGCAAGCTTATTGTTGAGCTAATGGGCAAATACAGTAATGCTATTTTAGCAAATGATAATAATAAAATAATCGATTCTATGAGACATGTTGATATAACGATGAGCTCTGTAAGAGAGGTTTTGCCTAATAAAGATTACATTTTTCCTTCTACTCTTGGAAAACTAGATTTTATAAAAACTGATTTTAATTTATTTAAAGAAAAGATTTTTGAGCAAGGAGCTGACACTCAACTTTTTATTGCAATTTCTAATATATTTATTGGTTTTAGCAGAAGCTATGCATCTTCAATTGTAAATGATGATTCTTTATTGGTTTCAAATTGCGATGAACATTTAAAAAATATTTATGATAAGATTTCTTGTTTTCTTCTTGCTTTAAATGATTCTTGCTTTAAATTTAAATATACTGAAAATGGTAAGGATTATTTTGTAAGCGGTGAAAAAACTGCTACTAATTCTTTAGAAGCATCATACTTTTTAGATGATTTTTATTCTAAAAAAGAAAGTATTTCTTTGCTAAAAGTAAATAAATTAAATATTGAAAGAGATATTAGGGGACATCTTAATAAATTAAATAAAAAACTTTATAGTGTTAATGAAATATTGAAAGATGAAGAAAACTTGGAAAAATATAAACAATACGGAGAGCTTTTGACTTGTAATATGCATAAATTAACGCTTGGAATGGACAGCGTATGCCTAGAGAATTTTTATGATAATTGCAACATTGTAGAGATTCCTCTTCAAAAAAATATTTCTCCATCACGAAACGCTCAAATTTATTTTAAGAAATATACTAAACTTAAAAATTCTATATCTCATGCAAAATCTTATAAAATAGAATTCGAAGAAAATATTGATTATTTGAATTCTGTTCTTTATGAATTAGAAATTGCTTCATCGCTTGAAGAGCTTGATTATATCAAAGAGGAGCTTGCAAATGGCGGATATATAAAGAAAGTTTATAAATCAAATAAAAAACGTGATGATTTACCATCAGAGCCTATAAAGTATGAATTTAATGGTGTGGAAATTTTAGTAGGAAGAAACAATCTGCAAAATGATAAATTAACTTTGAAGATGGCAAAAAAATCTTACACTTGGTTACATACAAAAAGAATTCATGGAAGTCATGTTATAATTAAGAGTGATGAGGTTAGCGATGAGCTACTATATTATGCTGCGACACTTGCAGTAAAACATAGTCAAGGTAAAAATTCCTCTAAGGTTGAAGTTGATTATACTTTAGTAAAAAATGTACATAAAGAAATTGGTGCAAAACCTGGCATGGTTATTTATACCAATTATCATACAATTATAGTTTAAGAAAGATGAAAATCTTCGATTTTCAGTCTTTCAACCCTCGAGAGTTTTCGACTGAAAAGGAGAAAATCTCTCGCATAAATTAAAGTTTTTTATACAATAGGAAAGAAAACTAATACATAAAAGGTTGCAAATTTGTTACTTTCCTATTGTATAAAAAATAAAACTTGGTTTAAGATATTCTTTTAACCAAGTTTTCTTTTAAATTTATTTTTTTCATTCTTTTTAAGATATGTTTTAATTGTTATTTTTTCATCTTTTACTAATTTTATTCCTATTTCATTTTCTATTAAAGTTGTTTTTCTAATTTTATTATTTTTTAATCTTTCTATTTGTGCTTCTACTTTTGCTAGTAAATTTATCTTTTCTAATTCAAATGGCAGTTTTAATTCTGGATTTAGAATTTTTATTATTACTATTTTGCTATAGGCTTCTGTCTTTTTTCTCACTCTTATTTCTTCTGTATTTTCGTAGTTTGTTTCATTTAGTGCAGCAGGATAAAAATCCCAAAATTCTTTCTTTTCGTTATCTAATGCCCAAAGAGCTGTGCCAAGCAAGTTATACTCATTTACCATTTTTAATTTTTCTCTAATACTATTTTCGTTTTCATACCATATGTTATATTTTCCTTCTTCTAAGTATCTGCCATTAACATATGCATTTTTCATTCCATCAATTGTTACTGTTAATTTCGGTGTTTTACTATTGGTGTCATATTCAGGAACAAGACGATATTTTTTTATTAGATTTTCTACTGCTCCAATTACTATCGCTTCTCCACCAGTTTCGGCACCCTCTTTCCAAAATCTGCCGTATAGAGGTATACCAAGTAACACCTTATCTTTCGATACTTTTTCTAACACGACCTCTATTGATTGTTTTACAAAATCGCAACTTGCAACTGGACCTTCTGCACCGCCTTGACAGTGTTCATCATATGCCATAAGCACCATATAATCCACATACTTTGCTAAATTTTCATAATCATATGATGCTACCCATGTCGTTTCTAATTTGTTTGGGTTTGCTGCAACAGCTATTGACAATGTTTTATCACCTGAAAGCTTTTCTCTAAGGAGTTTCACAAAATTTGTTAATTTATCTTTATATGTATTTGGAATATTTTCCATATCAACATTTACACCATCTAAGTCATATTCGTAAATGGCCCCTACTAGCTGTGACAATAACTTTTCTGGATTATCTAACACTTTTTTAGCTCTTTTTGATCCCCAATGATTACTTAAAAAAGGTGTTACTTTTATCCCTTTTTCATGCATCTCATCAACAAATTCTTGGCTAATTGAGCTGTTTATTACCAAATCACCTTTTAAACTAATATCGAAACATGTTGGAGATACTACATTTACTGAATATTTTGTGTTTTCTACTATTTGTGTGTGAGCTTTACTAGAGCCATACATATAGCCTAGATTTACACGCTCTTGGGCCATTATGTTGTTTGAAAATAATATTAACATTGTTACAACAATCATAATAATTTTTTTCATCAAAGCTCACCTCTCTTTTGTTTTTATATATAACAATTTTATCATTATTTTTTATTGTTTTTCAATAGGCAAAAGTCCGCAAAGCCTTGGTATTACTATATCCGTAAAAAAGAAAATTTTAAAACAAAAAAATAGAATGATTAGAAAACTAACCATTCTACAAGAAAATTACTATCCCCTCCTACGGATTACAAGGTTTGCTATAATTGTTGCAAGTGCCGCTATAACCATTGCTCCGACTACAACTCGCCAGTCCGTAGTGATTTTATACGCGGCTGCTGCATTCTTTACAACTGCTTTTATCACCTCTATAAACTCGCAAGTTACGAATACCGTAAGTACAAGTGCTGCCCAAACTGCTAAAAAGTTCCGAAAATTTTTCATCGCTTTTTCTCCTTATTTAAAATTGTTCAAACACATTTTATCAGAATTATGTCTACTTGTCAATTTTTAAATACTATTTGTACATTTTAGTCAACATAACTGCTATTTCTGCCCTTGTTATTTCATTTTTAGGTCTAAAAGTTCCATCTTCGTACCCATTTATTACTCCATCTTCTAGCATTTTCATTATATATTTATATGACCAATCACTTTCTTTAACATCGCTAAATCCGCTTTGCCGTAAGCTTTTGTTTTCTACTTTCTTTTAAATTGCTTAATATTTTACAAACTTCTTCTCTTGTTATATTATTATCTGGCCTAAAGTAGTTGTCATCATAACCAGCTATTAACCCTGTTTTTGTAAGTGCATTTATTGCTGCCTTTGCCCAATGGTTATTTACATCAACATATAATGTTTCGTTTGAATAGGTTGTATCTAGCTCTAATATCCTACATACCATTGTTACAAATTCTGCTCTTGTTAATTTTTCTTCGGGTGCATATATGTTATTTGCTCTACCTTTTATCCAACCTTTTTCTTTTATATATTCGATTGAACTTTTTGCCCATTTTACTTTTTCTATATCTTCGAACTCATCACTTTGTTTTCCTAGATATGTTCCATAATATGACCAAACTTCATCTGTTTCTTGCCCTAAGCTCCACGCACCTATTCCTTTCAAATCATATTTTTTTACTAGCTCGATTTTTTTCTTTATACTTTCTGCATTCTCAAAATAAAAGTTATATGTTCCTTCGTATAATGTTCTTCCATTTATTGTAGGCTTTCTATCAGCTGCTCTTATTTTTACAGTTGCTACTTGTGTTTCACTTTCTTTATCATATGCTAATGTTGTCTCATAATTATTTATTATTGTATTTATCTTTTTTAGTGTAACTCCGTAGCCTCCGTATGTTACTCCCTGCTTCCAATATCGACCATAAAACGGAAGTCCAATTACTATTTTTTCTTTGCTCACTTTTCCAAGTGCATATTTTATTGATGCTTCAATAAAGTCTATACTCGCAACCGCACCTTTTTCTCCTCCTTCGTAATGTTCATCGTACGCCATTATCATTAAATAATCTGCATATGCTCCTAATTTTTCATAGTCGTATGAACCTTGCCAGCCTTTGTTTATTCCATAAGGATTGGCAGCAACTGCTACTGAAATAACTTTCTCACTTGGCAATTTTTCTCTTAATATTCTTATCAAATCTACATAGTTTTCTCTATCAGATTCTGTTACATTTTCTATGTCTACATTTATTCCATCTAAGTTATATTTTTTTATTATTTCAACTATAGAATTTGCTAATGCCTCTCTATTTGCTAGCGCCTTTCTGCCTTTTTCTCTATCCCAATGATTGCTTAAAAAAGGTGTTATTTTTATTTTGTTTTGGTGCATTTTTTTGATAAAATTTTCATCTATAGCATTATATACAAGTCTTCCATTTGTATCTAAATCAAAACTACTTGGTGATACAACATTTAACGAATTTTCATTTCTTAATATTAATTTTTCATAATCATAATTGCCATATAAATATGCCATGCTTATTTTATTATTTGCATTACTTATTTGTAAATTTCCAATTAGTATGAGCATTAAAAATAGCGCACAAATTATTTTTATTTTGTCTTTTGTACTCAAAAAACATCACTCCTTATGTAACCATTACTATTTAGCCCTAATGTATGACAAATATTAAAGTGTAGTATTTTTATGTAGCGCACTTAAGCTTACTTTTTTGTAGAGTCAATTGTACTTTTTATTTTTAAAGTCTAAATAGTATTAAATAACTTCATATCTTAATTTTAAAATCACATAAGTTACTAAACAATGCAAAATTTATGGCATATAATGAAAAAAATGGTGAAGTTTTTCCTCACCATTTTATTTTTAATATTCGATTCCACCTTGTATATTGTACACATTTATATATCCAAGTCTTGTTAAAATATCACATGCCGCAACACTTCTAATTCCTTTTAAGCAATACACTACAAGTACTTCATCTATGCTATTTGTAACATTTGCTATCTCATTTGCTATGTTTTCCACGGGAATATTTATACTGCCATACAAGTGGCTTCTATAATAATCATTTTCTAGCTGAACATCAATTAACTTTGCTCCATACTCATTTACTAAGTTGATAGCTTGGTCATACGATACATTTTTCATAGGCACCACTCCATACTACATTGTATGCTCCTACTTATTTTTCGTTACAGCTAGTCTAATAATTTAAACATTTCGCTTGCTTCTTCTTTTTTTATTATTTCATCTGTTCTAAGTATTTGAAATTTAATTATTTTTTCACCAAATTTTATTTCTACTATATCACCACTTTTTACACTTGTAGATGCCTTGGCCGTTCTACCATTTATCATTACTCTTCCCATGTCGCAAGCTTCATTTGCTACAGTCCTTCTTTTTATTACTCTGCTAACTTTTAAAAATTTATCTAATCTCATATATGTCTCCCTGCCTTTTGCAAAAAAATGGGCTACCTTTATTGGTAACCCATAGTTTAATTATTTTTTATTTACTAAGTCTTTTAATGGCTTACCAGCTTTGAATACTGGAGCTTTAGAAGCAGGTATTTTAATCTCTTCTTTTGTTTGAGGATTTCTACCTTTTCTTGGAGCTCTCTTTCTAACTTCGAAAGAACCAAATCCAACTAATTGAACTTTGTCACCTTTCTTTAAAGCTGTTTCAACAGCGTTAATAAATGCATTTAAAGCAGCTTCTGCTGATTTTTTAGAAATATCTGCATCTTCTGCAATTTTTGCAACTAAATCAAGTTTGTTCATTTTAAATTACCTCCTATTAGATTTTGTTTTTTGATATAGCGTGTTACATCTATATTCTTACTTTTATATTTCGCCATTTATTTTAATATTCCTGCTTTTTTTATGCTATTTTTCAAGTTTTTTTATAAAAAATGTTTATTTTTCAATGTTTTTTGTAGTTATGTTCACTCAAAGCCTATTTATTAGCCGTTTTATAGGTTACTATTTAGCCTTAATTCATGACAACTGATGAATTATATTGTTTTTATAGAATACACTTAAGCTACATTTTTGATTGTTTTATTTGTTTGTTTCTTTTTTGTTTTTGTGCAAAAAGTTATACATTTTATCTCCATATGGCAACATGTGATAATCATCTCTATCAAATACTTTAAATAATATTATTCCTCCAAAATAAACTATTACTGCAACTATTATTGCAACTAATGTTGCTATAGATGCTCTTCCTAGTAGTATTTTTACATATTTTTGCGTTAAGTATGCTAAAATTCCCATTGCAGCACTTATAGCTACTGGTTTTATTATTGCTTGATTATAGTTTAATTCTAATTTTATGTTCTTATGCAAGAAATATAAATTTATTATTAGTGCGGTAATTCCGCAGAAGATAGAACCTATTGCTGCACCGTTTACTCCTATCACTGGTATTAGTATTAAATTTACTATTACTTTTACAACTGCTCCACATGCTAAGCTTATCGCAGGTATCATGACTCTACCAAGTCCTTGCAAAGCACCACTTAATGTTTGATTTACTAATGTAAATATAATTGTAAATGCACTTATTGCAAGTAGCATTGGTGCTTCTTTTGCAACTGCATTTGGAAATAGTAATAATAATATTGGCTCTGCCAAAGCCGCAAGTCCAACTGCGCAAGGTAATGCTAATAATAATGTTGTTCTAATTGAAAATGCCATTCTTCTTTTTGCTGTTTTTTCATCTTTTTTTGCCATCGATTCTGATACTGTTGGTACTAGTGATGTTGAAAATGCTGCATTTAGAGCTGCCGGAAGTCCGACTAACATATCTACTTTTCCTGATAATATTCCGTATAGTCTTGTTGCTTCTGCTGTTATCATTTCTTGTGTACCATACATTTGACTTGTAAGTAATGTTTTTAATCCACCTATTACCGTAAATGTATCTACATTTCTATTTATCGCTGCAACTATTGATGCAAGTGATATTGGAATAGAATATTTTAATATTGTTTTTGCTATATGTTTTTTGGTATATTTTGTGTATGTATGGGTTGAATTATTTATATCTTTCCATATTTCTTTTTTTCTGTGATTATAAAACATATATAAATAAACAAAACTGCAAAGTGTTGCAAGTGTAGATGCAAAATTTGCACCAATTGCCATTGCTTCTGTTGCGTTTTCTTCTGATATGTTTAATAGTCTTGCTAATGTTGTTGGATTAGTTGTTGCTAATGCTCTTATTCCAAGGACCAATAAAATTGTAAATAAACTTTTAAATACCTGCTCCAAAACTTGAGAATTTGAAGTAGCTTTCATATTATACATTCCATTGAAGTATCCTCTTATTACCGCCGATATTGCTACAAAAAATATTGCCGGTGCCAATGCTCGCATTACTCCTGCAACACTAGGATTGCCTATAAATTTTGTTGCTATAATGTCTGCACCAAAAAATAAGAATAAAGCTCCTGTTAATCCAATTATTCCAAATAGGCATAGTGCGGTTTTAAAAACATCATGTGCTTCTTTGTTTTTTCCAACTGCTATTCTTTCTGAAACAAGTTTTGCTATCGCACTTGGAACACCTATTGATGCGAATGCGAGTAACAATGTATAAATTTGATACCCTGCACCATATAAGCCATTACCTGCATCACCGAAGCCTTCGACATTTGTAATTACAAGTCTATAAATTAGCCCTAGTATTTTTACGATTAACTGCGCTAAAAAAAGAGTCATTACTCCTTCCATAAATGATTGTTTTTTATTTATTTTTTTATTTATTTTTTTATCCATATCTCTTCTCCATGTTTATTTTTTATAGAGCTTAAGTTAAGCTCCGCTACTTTTTTAATTATTCTAGATTGTTTTTATTTTTTTATATTTTCTCAATTTTTGTTTTAATGCGTTACTATCAATTATTTTTATATTACAAGCCTATGTTTTTGTAGCTTTTCATAAGTTGATTTACAATATAAATTATATTGTTTTATATCTTAAATATCAAGGTTTTTGCAAAGAATGCACAAACAAAAATGTAGGTTTGTCAAACATATGTCACACCAATTTAGAAATAACTGCAATTGAAATACCTTTTTATATACATTAGC
>CAKPEF010000019.1 GCA_934149305.1 uncultured Clostridia bacterium | reverse complement strand
TCTACCAAAAGTTTTCGTGTTTCTTTCGCATCTTTCAAGAGTCCCAGAATTTCGTAAAATTGAGATTTTGTTAAAAAGTCGTTAACATCATCTTCATAACGAATATTGTCCCCGAGTGCGAGTATCTGCTTTGCTGGCATCGAAATGATATCCATAGATGTTCCTCCTAAAAATTATTTTGTTAGTTAATGGATAGTGTATAGGGATTTATCTCAAAAGCATTCTAACATGATTTACATAAAAAATCAAGGAATAAACAACAAAAAAAGCTGGTGCAGAACAATTTTTAGGTTACTCCACCCCAACTATTGACAAAGAGCCAATTGTAGAAGACAACAAAAAACTCTTCACATAAGTGAAGAGTTTGGAGCCAGTGATCGGAATTGAACCAACGACCTACTGATTACAAGTCAGTTGCTCTACCAACTGAGCTACACTGGCAATATGGTGACCCGAGGGAGAGTCGAACTCCCCACTCCGCCGTGAAAGGGCGATGTCTTAACCGATTGACCATCGGGCCACATATGGTGAGCCATCGCAGATTCGAACTGCGGACAACTTGATTAAAAGTCAAGTGCTCTGCCAACTGAGCTAATGGCCCATATGTGTTTGCTGTGCAAGTATCACTTGCGACTGCTCTTATATACTACTACATTTTTTTTGCTGTGTCAACAAAATTTTTTATAAAACTTCAAAAAAATTTATAAATCTGTGAAATGGCGGAATATAGGCAAACGAAAAGGGTTACATTGCTGTTAAATATGTAACCTTTAATAATATAACCCTTAATTTACTATATAACCCAACCTCCATTTGGAGAAATTACTTGTCCAGTTATGTAGTTTGCTTCTTCACTTGCTAGAAAGAATGCTGTGTTTGAGATATCAGATGTTTCTCCAATTCTTTCTAGTGGAATTTCATTTCGTATTTCTTCAAATTCACTCACCGTTAGATTGCTTACCATATCTGTCATTACAATGCCTGGAGCAATTGCATTTACTGTTATTCCTGATGGACCTACTTCTTTGGCAAGTGCCTTTGTAAAGCCTATTATTGCTGCTTTACTAGCTGAATATGCAACTTCCATCGAAGCGCCAACAAGTCCCCATACAGATGAAATATTTATTATTTTTCCTGATTTGTTTGATATCATGTTAGGCAATACATTTTTAGTTACTAAAAATGTTCCAGTAACATTTACTTCGAATAAGTTATTCCATTCTTCAAGTGACAAGTCTTGAAGTAATGAAGATGATGAGATTCCAGCGTTATTTACTAAAACATCAATTTTTTTGAATTTTTCTTCAGCGAAATTAACCATTGCTTCAACATCTTTTGGATTAGATACATTAGCTTTAAAAATCTCAACATTTTTATATTGCTTTGCAATATCTAATGCTGCATACTCTGATTTATTGTAGTTCAAGACTACGTTATAGCCTTCTTTAGCAAATTTTTCAACGATTGCACGACCAATTCCTCGTGAACCTCCAGTAACAAGTATTGTTTTCATTTTGTTCATCCTTTCTTTTTATGGTTGTGTTCACTAATTTTATTGAGTACAGCGTACTTTATTTACATTTTTTCATAAATTAGTTACACAACTTTTTATCAATGCATTTTTATAGATTATGTTATACTTCATATATTATCATTTTTAAAAACAATAAAGGTCGACCTTATCTAAGTCGACCTAATTTTTATTCTTTAGCAGTTTTCTTTTTCCATTCGCCAGAAAAAGCTTTTGGTATATATGTAATTATTTTATAAAAAGCAATTTTAATTTTCTTTGCAATTAAGTATGACTTTTTCAATCTTGGAACTTCGATAGCTGTTGGTTCAACTTTTGCAACAGTTACCTCTTCTTTTGATATGCATGCAGAATAATTTTTTGCTTCGTTGTTATCCCAATTGTTTTGGTCATCTCTGAAGCAAAAGTTTATACTATCATAAGATGGTGCAATATTTATTTCTGTTTCATAAGTGCAATCATCAATTTTGTCTAATTTTGTTTCTTGTATATTTTCCCAAAGTAAACCGAAACCATAGTGAACATATATCTCATTTGTTGTAGGTGTTGCTAAATCTCCTTTATATGTAAGTTTTGCGGTTCTTCCTTCGATTAAATTATCTGTATCAAAATAAACTTTTTCACTAACTGACATGTTATTCACTCCTTAATCTTTATCTTTTGTTAAAACCATTATATATATAATAAAATAAAACTGCAAGTATTTTTTGAAAAAAATGTTGCACTTTGGCAAAGATGTAAAAACGAGCAAATATTTGCGCTAAATATTGTGTTTTATGTAATCTTATGTTAAAATATTTACGATAATATTGAAAAGGTGGTAAATAGATGAATCAAATACTATATTCAGGAAAAACTAATGAGAATTCAAATAAAAAAATTATTATTACATTAGTGATTTTATTAGTTATAATTTTAGTGGTGCTTGCTTTAATACCAAAGCTTGCAGGTGACAAAATTTTAGCTAATGTATATATTGGCGATGTTGCAGTTGGCTCTATGACAAAAGATGAGGCTACAACAACATTGCAAGAAAAAATAAATCAATATGCAAATAGAAATGTTACTTTGATATTAGGCAAAAAAGAATACCAAGTTTCTGCAAGCGAAATGGGCTTTTGCACTAAAGAAACTCCAACAGAAATGGTAAACAAGGTTTATGGGTACGGTAGAAATGGAAACATTGTTACGAATGCAGTTGATACTTTTAAAGGTTATTTTGGAAAACTAGATGGAACAGAAATAACATATATGTTTAATGGCGAAAAATTGGATGGCGTACTTGATAGCCTAAGTGATAGTGGAGATGAATCACTTGCAAAAGATGATAGCTTCAAAATTTCAGGCGATGTGATTTATATAACAAAGGGATCAAATGGTGAAAAGATTGATAAAGAAGAAACTAGAAAATACATTATTTCAGCAATATTAAAAGATATACCATCAATAAATGTGCCATTACATAGAGAGGAAAATAGTGCAATCGACATGGATAAAATTTATGATGAGGTTTATGTTGCACCTACTAATGCAAATTATACTGTATCAGGAGAATCTTTTGAGGTTAATGTAGAGAAACCAGGAAAATATTTTAAATTAGATGAGGCTAAAAAGCAGTATGAAGCTCTTGCAAATGGCGAGACAATGACAATTAAAATCGAAGAAATAAAACCAGAGATTACAGTTGCAGATTTAGACAAAAGTTTATTTAAAGATGTGCTAGCAACATATTCAACAGAATATGTTGAATCAGATAAAAACAGGGTTACTAATTTAAAGGTGGCTGCTGAAAGATGTAATGATACGATTTTATATCCTGGTGATGAGTTTTCATACAACAAAGCTCTTGGAACAAGAACTGTAGCAAATGGTTTTGCACCAGGTCATTCATTTGCAGGTGGCAGAGTGGTTACAACTATAGGTGGAGGAATTTGTCAAGTTTCATCAACACTATATAATGTTGTTTTGATGGCAGATTTAGAGGTAACTAATAGAGTTGCGCATGGCATGTATGTCGAATATGTGAAACCTAGTTTAGATGCTACTGTCGTAGATGGTGCAATTGATTTTAAATTTAAAAATAACAGAAGCACACCTGTAAAACTTGAGGCATCTGCAAAAGATGGTGTTGTTTCAATCACATTGTATGGTATAAAGAGTGCAAGTGATCCTATAATTGAAATAGAATCAAATATACTTGAAACATTAGAATATAAGACAGTAACCGAAAATGATCCAACTATGGAAAAAGGAAAAACTGAAGTTATTCAATCACCAGTACTTGGATATGTTTCTGAAGCTTATAGAATAGAAAAAGATGCTTCTGGTAATGTGATTTCGAAGAAGTTGATTTCTAAGGATAAATACATAGCAACAAATGAAATTATAAAAGTTGGAACAAAAGAAGAGACGGTGGTAACACCTACTCCAACGCCAACACCAACTCCTACACCGGTACCTACGAAAAAGCCTACTTCTCCAGAAGGATATGGCTGGGAAAGTGAAGATAAAGAAAATGAAAACGGAGGTCTTCCTTCTGGTTGGGACTCGCCTGAGAGTCCATATGGAAATAATTAAATTTTGCTGGGGTGGGCTACTTTGCCCACCCTAAAATTATGTCTGCTATTGCAAATTTTGATATTTATTGTATAATTAGGAAAGTATATATAAGAGAAAAAAGATAAGCTTTTAGAGGTGAAAAATATGCAAAAGATAATGTTTGTATGCACAGGCAATATATGCCGTAGTGCAATGGCGGAACGATTGTTGAAGAAAAAATTAAAAGAAAAAGATTTAGAAAAAGAGTTTTATGTGTGTTCTTCTGGAATTTCGGCATATCCAAACGATGTTTCAACATATGAGGCAGTTTATGTTATGCAAAATGAGTATGGGATAGATATAAAAGATCACAGAGCAACTAATGTTAAAGTTTCTAAAATCAAAGAAATGGATTTGATTTTTGCAATGACAAAGTCTCATAAAGATATGCTAATAATGATGTTTCCTGAGCTAAAAGAAAAAATATACACTATAAAAGAGTATGTTGGCTTGCAAGGAGATGTTTTAGATCCATATGGTGGCACAATAGAAATATATTCAAATTGTGCTAAAGAATTAAATGAATATATAGATATGCTTTTAAAAAAGGAGGAAGGAAAATGATTGCAATAGGTGCTGATCACGGTGGTTATTTACTAAAAGAAGAATTGATAAAAAGTTTTGATGGAGATATTGAATTTAAAGATTTTGGAACATTTTCGACGGAATCTGTAAATTATCCTGAAATAGCATTTAAGGTTGCTGAAAGTGTAGCAAATGGAGAATGTGAATATGGAATTTTAATTTGTCGTAGTGGAATTGGAATGGATATTGCAGCAAATAAAGTAAAAGGTATTAGATGTGCAAATGTTTCAAATTTAAAAGCTGCGAGATTATGCAAAGAACATAATAATGCCAATATGATAGCCTTAGCTGCCGATGAAATTACTATTGAAGCTGCTAAAGAGATTATATATACTTGGCTAAATAGTGAATTTCAAGGTGGAAGACATAAAATAAGAGTTGATTTGATAACAGATTACGAAAATAAGAATTAAGGAGGTATATGGCATATTTTAGGTATGCCATGAGAAAGTATGGTAATAAATAGTATGATAGCTTTTATATTGGCAGCACTGTCTGCTGCGATTTTTGCGCCGATGACAATAAAACTTGCATTTAGAGTTGGTGCGATAGACATACCAAAAGATGCAAGAAAGATTCATGCAAAACCAATGCCAAGAATTGGCGGTTTGTCATTTATTTTAGCTTTTTTTATTGCAGTTTTATTTGTATTATTAACGAGTGATATTCCTAACATGCCAAATTTATTTGGATTTTTCTTAGGAGCAGGCATCGTGTCGGCGGTTGGCTTTATAGATGATACAAAAAATATAAAACCATGGATGAAATTTTTAGGCCAATCACTAGCAGCAGTTTGCGTTATTGCAAGTGGACTTAGAATTTGTTATATCAACATTCCATTTCTAATTTTATATGGACTTAATGATGTGCTTTCAATAATAATAACTTATTTTTGGCTTGTTGGTGTCACAAACGCAATAAATTTAATTGATGGATTAGATGGTCTTGCAACTGGTGTTTCAGCAATTTCAACATTATCATTGCTTGTTATCTTTATTTTAAACGGTGCGAGTGAAATTGCTATAGTTTTAGTTGCAGCACTACTTGGCGGATTGATTGGATTTTTACCATACAATTTTAATCCGGCAAAAACCTTTATGGGAGATGCTGGTTCAAACTTTTTAGGATTTGTTTTAGCAACACTTTCTATGATTGGTCTTGCTAAGACATATACTGTAATGACTATTGTATTGCCAGTAGTAATACTTGGACTTCCAATATTTGATACACTTTTTGCTATCTGTAGAAGACTTGCACATCATAAATCTATAATGCAAGCAGATAGAGGTCATATACATCATAGACTTATTGATGCAGGACTTTCCCAAAGGCAAGCTGTTATTATATTGTACGCAATCACAGCTCTTTTAGGAATTTTTGCTGTAATAATTTTAGAAAGTGATATTTGGAAGATTGTCGCACTTGGCATGATACTCGCTATCTTGTCAGTGTTAGGCTCGAGAGATATATTTAATGCTAGAAAGGAAAATCAAACTATGAATTTAAAAACTAAAGAAGAAATAAAACCAAAATCAGATAGATTAAAAGTCATGTTAGTATTTGGTACAAGACCTGAGGCTATTAAAATGTGCCCACTTGTACAACATTTAAAAGAGCATAAAGAAATTGACACAGTTGTATGCGTTACAGCACAACATAGACAAATGTTAGACCAAGTTTTAGAGGCATTTAATATTAAGCCGGATTATGATTTAAATGTAATGAAAGATTGTCAAACACTTACTCATATAACATCAAAAGTTTTAGAAGGTTTAACAGAAGTTATAAATAAAGAAAATCCAGATATAGTACTAGTTCATGGAGATACAACTACAACATTTGCGGCAGCACTTGCAGCTTTTTATACAAAGACAAGAGTTGGACATGTTGAGGCAGGACTTAGAACTTATGACAAGTATTCACCATATCCAGAAGAGATGAACAGAAAACTTGTAACTCAAATAGCAGATTTGTATTTTGCACCAACACAAAATAATAAGAACAACTTACTAAAAGAAATGATATCAAACGAGGATATATATATAACAGGAAATACAGTTATCGACGCTTTAAAAACTACTGTTAGAAGTGATTATAAATTTGAACATCCAGTTCTTTCAAAGATTGATTTTAATAAAAAAGTCATATTTATGACAGCACATAGAAGAGAAAATTTAGGTGAACCTCTTCGTAATATTTGTCTTGCAGTTAAAGAATTAGCAGAAAAGAATAAAGATGTTGAAGTTGTATATCCAGTTCATTTAAATCCAGCAGTACAAAATACTGCAAAAGAAATACTTGGAAACACAAAGAATGTACATCTAATTGAACCATTAGATGTTATAACTACTCATAATTTAATTAACAGATCATACATGGTTCTTACAGACTCTGGTGGTATTCAAGAAGAAGCACCTTCACTTGGAAAACCAGTATTAGTATTAAGAAGAGAAACAGAAAGACCAGAAGCTGTAACAGCAGGAACTGTAAAGATTGTTGGAACAGACAAAGAATTGATAGTAGAAGAAGCTACAAAACTATTAACAGACAAAGAAGAATATGCAAAGATGAGCAAAGCTACAAATCCTTATGGAGATGGACTTGCTTGTGATAGAATTATAAAGGCTATCGAGTACTATTTTGGAGTATCTACTGAAAAACCAACAGATATGTAAAACAAAGGAGAAAAGCATGAATTCAAGAGAATTAGCATTGAATATTTTATACAAAGTTGAATTTGGCGAGGGCTATGCAAACATAGAAATCGATAAAGAATTTAATAAATCAGATTTAATAGATTTAGATAAAGCGTTAGCATCAGAGATTGTATATGGTGTTTTAACTTGGAAGATAACTATAGATGAAATAATAAAGATGCATTCAAGCATAAAAATGCAAAAGATATCACCGTGGATTCTAAATATTTTGAGAATTGGAATTTATCAAATAGTGTTTTTAGATAGAATTCCAGAGAGTGCAGCGGTAAATGAAAGTGTTAAATTAGCAAAGAAATATGGACATGAAATGTCTGCAAAATTTGTTAATGCGATATTAAGAAAGATAGACAAAAACGAAATGGATAAATTACTTGAACATCTTTCAACAAAGGCACTTTTAGAAGATGAGATAATTTCTATAGTAACATCGCATCCACTTTGGTTAGTAGATGAGCTTTTAAAAGAGTATGATAAAAAGTTTGTTACAGAACTTTTAAATGCAAACAATATAAAGCCAGATATAACAATTAGAGCAAACTTGTTAAAAACAAGCAGAGATGATTTGTTCAATTTGTTAAGACTTAAAAGAGTTGATTGCAGAAAAGGCAATTTACAAGATAGTATAAAGGTGAAAAAATTAACCGATTTTGGAACACAACTTTATACAGTTCAAGATGAGGCTGCACAGCTTGCATGCTTAAAACTTGATCCAAAGCCGGGTGAAAAAATATTGGATGCTTGTAGTGCACCAGGTGGGAAAACAACATATATAGCACAACTTATGGAAAACAAAGGAAGAGTTGATGCTTGGGATATACATCCTCACAGAGTAAGACTCGTAGAAGAAGCGGCGAAGACATTAGGAATAGATATTATAAAGGCTAATGTTAAAAATGCTACTGAATACACTACAGCATTTAATGGACATTATGATAGAATTTTGCTTGATGTGCCATGTACAGGTATTGGTGTAATAAGAAAGAAACCAGATATAAAATGGACTAGAAAAGTAGAAGATATAGATGAAATGGTAGAAATTCAATCACAAATATTAGACACATGTTCAGAATATCTTAGAACTGGCGGAAGACTTGTTTATAGCACTTGCACAGTTTTCAAAAAAGAAAACGAAGAACAAATCGAAAGATTTTTAATGAAGCATACAGAGTATAAATTGTTAGAAAAAATAAATTTATATCCACACATAAATGATACAGATGGATTTTTTATAGCGGTATTACAAAGACTATAAATAAAAAGGATTTGATAAAATGATAAACATTAGAGATTTAGCACAAGAGGAATTAGAAGAAGAAATAATTAAATTAGGAGAAAAGAAGTTTAGAGCTAAGCAAATTTTTGCTTGGCTTTATCGTGGTGTTGATAGTTTTGATGAGATGACAGACTTGTCAAAAGAATTGATTCAAAAATTAAAAGAAAATTTTGTGTTAAAACTTTTAAAATTAGATAGTTTTCAAAAATCAGTAGATGGTACAATAAAATATCTTTTTAAACTAAATGATGGACATGCTATAGAAAGTGTTATCATGAAATACAAATATGGAAATACAGCATGTGTTTCAAATCAGGTTGGTTGTAAGATGGGTTGTAATTTCTGTGCATCTGCTAGAATTGGATTTATAAGAAGTTTGACACCAGGTGAAATCGTTAGTCAAATACTAGAGATAGAAAAACATACTGGCGAAAAAATATCAAATGTAGTTTTTATGGGAATTGGAGAGCCAATGGATAACTACGATAATGTAATAAAAGCAGTTAGACTTATAAATGATCCAAAAGGTTTGAATATTGGTGCTAGACATATAAGCATCTCTACATGCGGACTAATTCCAGGCATAAAGAGACTTGCTGATGAGAATATACAATGTAATCTTTGCATATCTCTACATAGCAGTAGAAATGAAGTAAGGTCAAATATGATGCCTATAAATAAAACATACAACATAGATGAGCTTATACCTGCATGCAAAGAATATATACAAAAAACGAATAGACGAATAACTTTTGAATATGCTTTAGTAGATGGTGTGAATGATAGCAGAGAAGATGCTCTTCATTTGGCAAGACTTCTAAAAGGCATGCTATGTCATGTAAATTTAATTCCTGTAAATAAAATCAAAGATGGCATATATGAAAAGAGCAGCACAGAAAAGATTTTAGCATTTAGAGATTTGCTAAATGAAAAAGGTATCGTAGCAACTGTTAGAAGAGAGCTAGGCTCAGATATTGCAGCTGCTTGCGGACAATTGGTAAGAGATAAAAAAGGCGATTAAGCACTTTTTGCAAAAGGTTGACTAAATTTGTAAATTTATATATAATATTGCAATAGGAAGAGGTGATACAATGCAATACTACGGACTTAGTGATATAGGCAGAAGCAGAAAAGAAAATCAAGACAAAATATATTTAGTAGACAAAGACAGTGAACTAAAATTATTTATTTTAGCAGACGGAATGGGAGGAGCTAATGCAGGAAGTGTTGCAAGTAGCACGGCAGTTGACTTTATAAAAGATTGTATACTAAAAAAGTTTAAGAGTATAAATAAAGACAGAGAAAGCATAGAAAATTTAATAAAAGAATCAATGAGTGTAGCAAATAACTATGTGTATGACAAATCAAAGGCAATAAAAGAATACGCCGGAATGGGAACTACAGTTATAACAGCAATTATATACAGAAATAAAGTATATCTAGGCCACATAGGAGACAGTAGGGCTTATAGAATTAGAAAAAATATTATTAGGCAACTAACAAAAGATCACTCATATGTACAGGCGTTAGTTGAAAATGGTAGTATATCAAAAGAAGAAGCACAAAACCATCCGCAAAAAAATGTCTTATTAAAAGTTTTAGGCTGTGAAAAAAATGTTGAACCAGATGTTATAACAAAGGGATTTTTGAAAGATGATGTACTACTTATTTGCACAGATGGTTTAACTAATATGCTTGATACAGATGAAATATACAATATAGTTACCGAAAACAAAAACGATGTAAAAAAAGGTTGTGAGCTTTTAATAGCTAATGCAAATGAGCAGGGCGGATATGATAATATAAGTGTAATACTAATTTCTTATATAGATTAGTGGAGGTTTAATATATGGGATGCATAGGAAAAATATTAGGAAATAGATATGAAATTATAGAAGAAATAGGTAGCGGGGGAATGGCTACCGTATATAAAGCTAAGTGTAAATTGTTAAATAGATATGTCGCTATAAAAGTTTTAAGAGATGAGTTTGCAAATGATGCAGAGTTTATAAAAAGATTTCAAGTAGAGGCGCAATCAGCAGCAAGCTTATCGCATCCAAATATAGTTTCTATATATGATGTAGGATATGAAGATGGAATGCATTATATAGTAATGGAACTTATAGAAGGCAAAACTTTAAAAGAAATAATAAAAGAAAAGGGCAAGTTACCTTGGAGAGAAGCTGTAGGAATTGCCTCACAAATAGCTTCTGGTCTTAGTCAAGCGCACCAAAATCATATTGTTCATAGAGATATTAAGCCACACAACATTATAATAACAAAAGATGGTGTTGCAAAAGTTACTGATTTTGGTATTGCTAAGGCAGTTTCGAATTCAACTATAAATGCATTTGGTAGCACAATTGGAAGTGTACATTACTTTTCACCAGAGCATGCAAGAGGCGGATATACTGATGAAAAATCAGATATATATTCTCTAGGCGTTGTACTATATGAAATGTGTACTGGAAAATTACCGTTTGATGGCGAAAATGCGGTTGCAGTTGCATTAAAACATATACAAGAAACACCAAAAGAACCAATCGAAATATGCAAAGACTTGCCACAGGCAGTAAATGATATAATTATGAAGGCAATGAAGAGAGAACCAAGTGAGAGATATAGCACAGCGGCTGAAATGTATAAAGACTTACAAAAAGTGTTAAGTAATCCAGGCATAGCTGTTGCTAAAGTAGAAAAAACAAATGAAGAATGTCCAACGCAAAAGATTTCTGTTGAAGATGTAGAAAAGGCAATAAAAGAGCCAACCTTAGCTCAAAAAATAGAAAAATATAAAAATGAACAGGATGATGAAAAAATGAGTGGTAAAAAGAAAAAGGTAACAAAATCTATGGCACTAGTAAGAGCGTTAATAGTACTACTTCTTATGGTTGTTGTATTTTGGGGTTGCATGAAATTTGGGGGATTTATAACATCTAAAATAATGGATGTTGGTCAAAAAGACAATGTAATTGTTCCAAATTTAGTAGGATACAAATTAGAAAATGCAATAGAATTATTAAATGAAAGAGGTTTAGAAGTAGGTCAACAAATAAATGCAGTAAGTGAAGAATATCCAAAGGGATATGTTGTAAGACAACAATACCAAGAAAATTACACATTGAAAAAAGGTGCAACTGTTGACTTGTGGATTAGCAAAGGACAAAAAACAGTTTTGGTTCCAGATATAACAAAATATACTTCAACTAGTGCAGCTGAAATGCAATTAAAAGAAGTAGGACTTGTGTATAAAGAAGCATACGAATTTAGTCCAACAATACCTTCAGGAGAATTTATAAGACAAGAACCAGTTGTTAATGCAGACGTTGCCGAAGGTTCAGAAGTAACACTATATATAAGTAAAGGACCAGAAAACTCAGGACTAGTTGAAGTGCCAAGAGTTGTAGGAAAACAAGAAGCGGATGCAATAAAAGAATTAAGAGAAAAAATGTTAGAGATAGTTACACCTCCAACATATATTCAAGAATTATCAAAAGAAGATGGATTAGTAGTAGATCAAGATCCAAAGCCAGGAGCATTTGTATCAGAGTTAACAGAGGTAACACTTGTAATAAACAATTTATCGGGTTCTACAAAACCTACTCCTAGCGGAGATAAAGTTACTTCTACACCAACACCATCAAAGACGACAGAAGATGATCCACTAAAAAACAAAAAAGCGATTGAAATTGATGTTTCTAATGTTGGAGAAAGAGATGTATTTACAGTAAGAGTTGAAATAGAGGGACAACTAATTGGTGGAAGAAAAGTTGAATATGAAGCAAAACACAAGCGTTCAGATGGAAAAATAAAAGTTATGGTGTCTGACATAAAAGGCGCAATGATAAGTGTATATATAGATGGCAAACTTGAATATGAATATATACTTAAATAGTATTTATATAAATCTTGGGTAAATAAAGGAGTTATATGAAATGAAAGGAATTATAACCAAAGTTCAATCTAATTTGTATGTTGTAAAAACAGAAAATGAAAAGATTGAATGTAAGGCAAAGGGCATTTTAAAATTTAAAAAGATAAGCCCAATTGTTGGCGATATTGTCGAAATAAATAATGATGTAATAGAAAAAATATATCCCAGGAAGAATGAATTTGTTAGACCACCAATTGCCAATATAGATCAGTTTATAATAGTGCTTGCGACAACGAATCCAAAACCGGATTTAATGCTTGTAGATAAGCAGCTTATAATGGCAGAAAAAAATGGTGTTGAGCCAATAATTTGCATAAATAAAATAGACTTAAATTCAGATTATACAGATATAATCGAAACATATGAAAATATCGGTTATCAGGTAATAACAACTGATGCCAAGAATGGACTAGGAATAGAAAAACTTGCTGTGGTGCTAAACAATAAAATAACAGCATTTACTGGTAACTCGGGTGTAGGCAAATCAGCACTCACTAATAATATATTTAATGAATCAGTGAGTCCAGAGGGCGAGACATCAGAAAAATTAGAAAAAGGCAAGCATACAACAAAATATGTTGAATTGTTTGAATTTTCAAGAAATAGCTATATCGCCGATACACCAGGTTTTTCATCATTTGAACTTCAAGGAATAACATATAAAGATTTAGATGAATATTTTGTAGAATTCGCGCATTTTAAAGAAGAATGTGAGTATAGAGGATGTAGTCATATAAAAGAAATAAATTGTGGTATAAAGAAAGCAGTTTCAAAAAGAAAGATTGATAAAGGCAGATATGATAGATATGTTGAATTGTATGAAAAACTAAGGGGAGAGAAAAAATGGTAATCATAGCACCGTCTATTTTGGCGGCGGATTTTGATAATTTAGAAAAAGAAATAAGAAGTGTAGAAGAGGCGGGAGCTGATTATATACACATCGATGTTATGGATGGAGAATTTGTTAATAACAAAACTCAAGGAATCGATATGATAGAAATAGCAAACGAAACAACTAATTTACCATTAGATACACACTTAATGGTAGAAAACCCAGAAGATTGGATTGATGATTTTTTAGAATCTGATACAGTAACTTTTCATATAGAAGCTACCGATGAAGAACATGCTAATTCAATTATTGAAAAATTACATGAACATGAAATTAGAGCTGGAATTGCTATTAAGCCTGATACTAGTATAGAAGAAGTTTTACCATATGTAGATAAGGTAGACATGATATTGGTAATGACAGTTGAACCTGGATTTGGAGGGCAAAAACTAATACCAGAATGTTTAGAAAAAGTCAAACAGCTAAGAGAGATTTCTAAAGAAATTGATATAGAAGTAGATGGAGGAATAAATCTAGAAAACATAGAAGAAGCTAAAAAAGCAGGAGCGAATATTATTGTTGCTGGAACATCTATTTTTAAAGCGGAAAATAAAAAATATGTTATAGAAAAAATGAAACATTAAAAGAGCTTTAGGCTCTTTTTTTGTAGTATGAATCGGAAAAGACAATTGCAATTTTACATTTAATACATGCATTGAATGTAATTATGCGTAAAAATATATAGCGTATCACGTTGTGCTCCATAATAATACTATTGTTTAGTAGTTTTCATAAATATTGGAAGAATAATAGTAAAGTAAATGTAATAAAATGGAAACAATATTGACATAATGCAAAAAATGTGATAATATAATACGCGTACGCATAAACCATTATTAAACACCAATGTATTGGTAGGAGGAAACTTATATGGAATTTGGCAAACTTTCGCAGCAACTCACAAGTGAAATCAAGGATTTACTTTCGAAATTCGAGATTTCTGTAGGCAACATCACAGGGTTAGAAATCATTTCTAACGGCAGAATCAACCGTTCTTTTTCTGTAACGATGCACAACGATAACGGCTTTGCATCGTATATCCTTCAGAGAATAAACACCAATGTATTTAAAAAGCCGAAAGAACTGATGAATAACATTTCGAGAGTGACGGAACATATTACCCAAAAAGGCAAAGAAACAATTCACTTTAAAAAAGTGAAAGAAAAATTCCAGAATGTTGAATATGGTGAGTATATTTACTCAGATAATGGTGCTTGTTGGCGTCTTATGAATTTCATCGAATCAGATGTGAAAAATCAAATTTCCGATGCAAGTGATTTAACTTCACTCGGTGAAGCGATAGGCGATTTTGCACTGGCGCTTTCGGATTTTGATGCAAGCTGCCTTGTGGAAACAATACCTAATTTCCATAACACATCGGCAAGATTCGGAAAGATGGTAAATCGAATCGCATCAATCTATTTCGGCCCGGATGCTTTCTTGCAAACACGGTGCAGAGATTGCAAAGAGGAGATCAAGTCCATCATATCGCCAAAACGCGCAGAGAAAGTTGGCATCATAACGGATGCAATCAGACTCGGAGCAATACCAGTGAGAGTTTCTCACAACGATCCGAAGCTGAACAACGTTCTTTTTGACAGGTATACTGGCAAGGCAAAGTGCATGATAGACCTTGATACTGTGATGCCTGGTACTATTCTTTATGACTTTGGCGATGCGGTGAGATACGCTTGTAACACCGAATCTGAGGAGAGCAATAATCCTCAAAAAGTAAGGATAAACATCGAGTACTTTAAGGCTTTTTGCGAAGGTTTTATATCTTCTACAAGTCTTACTGAGAGAGAAGCAAACCTTCTTGTAGACTCTGTATGGCTTATGACATATGAGCTTGCAATTCGCTTCCTTGATGACCATATTGATTGCAACAAATATTTTGACGTAAACTCTGATGGTGATAATCTTGGAAGAGCTCGTGTACAAATTGCACTTCTTAAAGATATCGAGAAAAACGAAAGAGAAATGAGACAAATTGTCTCTGACATTCACTTCGAGAGAGGTTAAATGAAGACAAAAAGGAACCGGATTAAATTCTGGTTCCTTTTTTGTAATATATTTTACTTGATAATAATATTTTGTAATGTTATTATAAAAGTATAGACGGCATATTTTGTCGAAAAAAGAAAGGATGATTTTAATGGGATTAATTAAAGCAGCGGCTAGTGCTATCGGTAGCACATTTAAAGATCAATGGAAAGAAGCCATAAGATGTGAAGATATGGGTAATGATATATTGATGAAAAAAGTTACAACAGAGACAGGAGTTATTACAAATAAAAGTACAATTATCGTTGGACCATCTCAATGTGCAATCATATATGATAATGGTAGAGTAATCGATGCTACAGCTGAAGAAGGTATTTATACATTTGATACATCAAGTAGCCCATCATTTTTTGCTGGTCAATTTGGCGCAGTATTTAAAGAAATGTGGACTAGATTCACATATAATGGTGCTACATCAAAACAACAAGCCGTATTCTTCTTTAACATAAAAGAAATAATGGGCAATAAGTTTGGTACACCAGCACCAGTTCCATATAGAGATTGGGAACATGCTCTTTTAAATGCAAGAACAGGTGGATATACACCGATGAGGCTTGAAATTAAATGTCATGGAACATACACATTTAGCATAATAGACCCAGCATTATTTATGACTAAAATAGCAGGAACGGCAGATGTTTATAAAAAAGAACAATTATTAGAGCAACTACGTTCAGAAGTTGTTGCAGCATTCAGCAATGTATTAAATAGTTTATCAGATGACGAATACAAATTCCCAGCACTTTCACTACCTAGCAAAACAGATGAAATAAAAGACATTATGAGTGAATCAGTATTTGATGAACCACTTAGAAATAGAGGTGTAGCACTTGTTTCATTTGCTATCGAGAGTGTAACTCTTACAGAAGAGTCAAATAAAAAGATTGATGATTACGAACTTGCTGGAGATCAATATCAACAACAAGGTGTTCTTACATCAGCATATGCGAATGCTGTGCAAGATGCAGCTAAAAATGCCAATGGCTCAATGAACGGTTTTATGGGAATCGGAATGATGAATATGGCTGCTGGAAACACATTTGGTGCAGTAACATCTAATGTAGCAAACAATGTAAATTATGGAACACCTGCTCAAGCTGGAGTAAACCAAGCAACGCCAGCACAAAATCAAGAGGCACCAAAGGCAGATACATGGAAATGTGCGTGTGGAGCCGAAAATACAGGCAAATTCTGTAGCGAATGTGGAAATAAAAAGGCAGAAGAAAATGTTTGCCCAAATTGCAAAGCAAAAGTAGAAGAAACAGATAAATTCTGCCCAGAGTGTGGTCAAAAATTGAAATAACCTAAATACTAAAGGAGGGTATAAGTTGAAAAATAAAACAACTAGAATTCTAATAGCAATGATAGCAGTGTTTAGTGTTTGTTTTTGTAGCATTTCAATAGCAGATGTTGGAAATTTCGAATCATATGATTCTGATTATAGTGATTCATCAGATTGGGGTAGCTCATCAGATTGGGGAAGTTCTTCTGACTGGGATTCTGACTATAATGGAGGATCATATTCGGGAGGTTCATCAGAGTTATCTTTAGGAGAACTTGTATTTGTAATAATTATTATCGTTGTCATTGCGTTGGCTTCTAAGAAAAAAGGAAACAGCCCATCTGTTGCAAACAAGGTTGTAAATACATCTAAATCAAGCGAAGCAAAATGTCAAAATGTATTAGCCAGATTGCAAGCGGCAGATAAATACTTTAATCAAGAAAAATTCTTAGCTTGGACAAAAGATTTATTTGTAAAACTTCAAACAGCATGGTCTAAGAGAGATTTAAGCGAAATGAGAACATATGAAACAGAAGATTTATTCGAACAGCACAATAAGCAAATACAACAATATATCGATAAAAAGCAATTTAATATAATGGATAGAATAGCTGTAAATTATGCAAATCTATACTCATTTGAACAAGATGACGATAAAGATATATTACAAGTTGTGTTAAATTCTTCAATGGCAGACTATATAATAGAAGAAGGAACTAATAAAGTAATTCTTGGAGATAAGACTACAAGAAGAACAAAATCATACTTGTTGACATTTATTAGGAAGAAAGGTGTAGTAACGGCTGAGAGCACAGATGAAGTTAAGACAACAAATTGTCCAAATTGCGGTGCTCCAACAAAGATTACTTCATCAGGAAAATGTGAATATTGTGGAAGTGTAATAACAACAGGAAGTCACGATTGGGTACTAAGCAATTTAGAGCCATTTAGAGGTTAAGAATGAAAATTTTAAATGCAGGCATATAATGTTACTATTCAATCTCCAAAATAAAAGTATATATCAAATGTAAATGTGTGCTATAAAATGTAGCGGAGCACATTGTGCTCCATAAAAACATTACTAGCTAATGTTTATTTACCTTAAGGCTGAACAGTAACTATATAATTGACTTTATGTAAAAAATAGTTCTATATGCTTGCAAAGTTTCCATAATGGTGTTAAAATAAAACTTGATATTTGAGGACAAAGTAAAATTTTGAAATTCTTTTAGAGATTACCTGTCACCGGCTGAAAGCAGGTATAAGATATATATTTTTGAAAAACTACCCTTATATAAAAATATCCGATTATAACGTTATAATAGAAATTAAGTTAAAATTTAGGATGGAACCGTGATTCTTAAAATTATCACTCCTAATGTTTTGTGAAGGCAAAGCATTAGGGGTGTTTTGTTTTTGCAAAGATGTGGGCAAAGCGTTCAAAATTGCACATGTAAGAATTAAAACTGGCAAGCATAAGACATTTACAGGTGGTGCAAATATGAATTTATGAAAAAAGCTCAAATACGCTACAAAAAGTAGCGGAGCACAGTGTGCTCCATAAAAACTAGTGAACACAACATGTTTACAAGAAGGAGGAAAAAATGATTAAAATTACATTAAAAGATGGCTCTGTTATGGAGAGCGAAGCTGGAATCTCTATATACGAGATTGCAAAAAAAATAAGTGAAAGATTGGCTAAAGTTGCAACATCAGCTTTATTAAATGATGAGGTTGTTGATTTGAGAACAATATTAAATGAAGATTGTACACTAAGCATTTTGACGTTTGATGATGATGAAGGAAAAGGTGCATATAGACACACAACATCTCACATTATGGCGCAAGCTATTAAAAGATTGTTTCCTAGTGCTAAGCTTGCAATCGGTCCTTCTATAGAAAACGGTTTTTACTATGATATAGATATGGATAGAAATTTCACACCGGATGATTTAGAAGCAATCGAAAAAGAAATGGCTAAGATAGTTTCAGAAGACTTGGCAATTGAAAGATTTGAATTACCAAGAGAAGAAGCAATTAGGCTAATGGAAGAAAAAGAAGAGCCATACAAAGTAGAACTTATAAAAGATTTACCAGAGGATGCAGTAATTTCATTCTACAGACAAGGTGAGTATGTTGATTTATGCGCAGGACCACATTTAATGAGCACTGGGCTTGTAAAAGCATTTAAATTAACATCATCTTCAGGTGCTTATTGGAGAGGTGATGAGCATAACAAAATGCTTCAAAGAATATATGGAACATCTTTCCCTAAAAAAGCAGATTTAGATCATCACTTGGAAATGATAGAAGAAGCTAAAAAGAGAGATCACAGAAAATTAGGTAAAGAATTAGAATTATTTTTCTTTGATGAAACAGCACCAGGTATGGCATATTGGCTACCAAAGGGATTTACAATGCTAAATACACTTATTGAGTTTTGGAGAAAAGAACACAAAAAATATGGCTATCAAGAGTTTTCAGGTCCACAATTAAATAGTAGTGAACTATGGAAAATTTCAGGACACTGGGATCATTATAAAGAGGATATGTTTGTGCTAACAGATGCTGATGGAAAAGAGCAAGCTTTAAAACCTATGAATTGCCCAAACTCAATTAAAGTATACCAAAGCAAATTAAGAAGTTACAAAGATTTGCCACTTAGATTTAATGATGTTGATGTTATTCACAGAAATGAAAAATCAGGACAATTAAATGGATTATTTAGAGTTAGAATGTTTAGACAAGATGATTCCCACAACTATGTAACAGAGGAACAAATCGGAAGCGAAATAAAAAATATCCTTGAAATCGCAAAAGATTTATATTCAGTATTCGGACTAGAGTATATTTTAACATTATCTACAAGACCAGATGATTTCATGGGTGAGATTGAAACATGGAATAAAGCTGAAGCTGATTTAAAGGCTGTATTAAATGAAATTTGTGGTGAAAATAATTATAGAATAAATGAAGGCGATGGAGCATTCTATGGACCAAAGATAGATATAAAGATGAAAGACTGTCTAGGTAGAGAATGGCAAATGGGTACAGCACAACTTGACTTCCAATTACCACAAAGATTTAACTTGACATATATTGATGAAGATGGAAATAAGAAAACTCCAGTAATGATTCACAGAGCATTGTTTGGTTCATTCGAAAGATTTATTGGAATAATAACAGAACATTTTGCTGGTGCATTCCCAACATGGCTAACACCTGTACAAGTAAAAATACTTCCAATATCAGCAGAAAAACATATGGAATATGCTAAGAAACTTCAAGTTGAATTAGATGAAAAAGGTTTCAGAGTAGAAGTAGATGAAAGAAACGAAAAGATAGGTTACAAGATAAGAGAAGCTCAAATGCAAAAAATACCTTATATGCTAGTAATAGGAGATAAGGAAATAGAAAGTGGCTCTGTTGGAGTACGTTCAAGAAAAGATGGAGACTTGGGTGCAATGAAGAAAGAAGACTTTATTGCAAAACTAGATGAGGAAGTAAAAACATTAGCAAGATAAAATTTGATAAAAGTTCCGTGCGATTATGTGCGGAACTTTTTTATTAGGAATATTTATTTTTTGATATTTTGGATCGAATTCGAAAGAATGATTAAAAAATTATGGAAAAGAATGTATTTTATTCGATGAAAATCTTATTATTTGTATTTTAACAAAGTATAATGTCATTTTATGCAAAAACTTGCGATGTCTTTCTCTTGTATGTCTGATTATACAAACTATATAATGTAAGTATACTAAAGAAAAAGGGGGGCAATCATCGTGGAAAGGCTTTATATAGGTGAAGAATACCTCGCACTTGAAAACAAAAGAGTCGCAACTTTAAGATATTTTGTTGTTGAACAATCTAAGAGTGTAGAGGATAGCAAAGAAGGGATTTCTACTTATGGACTAGAGGTTGAAAAGTGGAATGGAAAGAATGTTGAAAGTGATTTTGTTAGTGATGTTACGACGAACAAGGAGTATGCGGTAGATATAATGGACTGCATAAGAAAAAATAAGGTAACGCCTATTCATTTGAAAGATATAATTGTTGATATGTTATAAAAATATTACTTATAAGCAATGTTTATAGATAAAATACACAATGGAAAAAATTTAAATAAGAGTTTTTGAATGTGACAAACTCTTTTACAAATGCCTTGAAAATGTGATAAGTTTTGTATATAATTGTCTAGGAAAAAGGAGGTTATGCGAATGTTAAATGATTCTTTAGAAGTAGTAGATAAAGAAATTTTCGATGCAATACAAAAAGAGCATAAAAGACAAAACGAAAAGATAGAGCTAATAGCATCTGAAAATTTTGCAAGCAAAGCTGTAATGGAGGCGATGGGAAGCGTATTCACAAATAAATATGCCGAGGGTTATCCAGGAAAGAGATATTATGGTGGATGTCAAAATGTAGATGTTGCAGAAAATCTTGCAAGAGATAGAGCAAAAGAAATTTTTGGAGCAGAACATGCTAATGTTCAACCTCATTCTGGTGCACAAGCAAATATGTCAGTGTATTTTACAGTTTTAAATCCGGGTGACACAATACTTGGAATGAACTTATCACATGGTGGACACTTAACACATGGAAGCCCTGTTAATTTTTCGGGCAAAATGTATAACATAGTTCCATATGGAGTAAATGAAGATGGTTACATTGATTATGATGAGGTAGAAAAAATAGCATTAGAGTGCAAACCTAAAATTATAGTTGCAGGAGCAAGTGCATATCCAAGAACAATAGATTTTAAACGTTTTAGAGAAATTGCAGATAAAGTTTCAGCATATTTAATGGTAGACATGGCACATATAGCAGGATTAGTAGCAGCTGGACTTCATCCAAGCCCAGTGCCTTATGCTGATTTCGTAACAACAACAACTCATAAAACACTTCGTGGACCTCGTGGTGGAATGATACTTTGCAAAGAAAAATATGCAAAAGATTTAGATAAGAGTGTATTCCCAGGTGTACAAGGTGGTCCTTTAATGCATGTGATTGCTGGAAAAGCAGTGTGTTTTAAAGAGGCTTTAACACCAGAATTTAAAGAATACCAAAATCAAATCGTAAAGAATGCCAAAGTATTAGCAAAAGAGCTAATGAATAGAGGTTTCAAATTAGTATCAGGTGGAACGGATAATCATTTGATGCTTGTAGACTTGACAAACAAGGGCGTTACTGGTAAAGATGCAGAAGCAATGCTTGACGAGGTAGGAATAACAGTAAATAAAAACACAATACCTTTTGACAAACAAAAACCAAACATAGCAAGCGGAATAAGAATCGGTACTCCAGCAATGACAACAAGAGGAATGAAAGAAGAAGAAATGAAGACAATTGCGGAACTTATTGATAGAACAATAAAAGGCGAAGACAAAGAAAAAATAGAAGCAGATGTATTAAAGCTAACATCAAGATTTCCAATATATTAAAATAATTTGAGACTACTTGGTTTGAGTAGTCTCTATTTTGTTGCTCTTGCAATATTTATATTTATGGTTTAAAATATTCTAAGTTGTAAACAATATTTTAAGATAGGAGAATGTTATGTCTGATTATTTAGTTATAGTGGAGTCACCCGCAAAAGCTAGTACTATAAAGAAAATTTTAGGAAGTAAATATAAAGTTGAGGCATCAATGGGACATATTAGAGATTTGCCAAAGTCTCAACTTGGAATAGATGTAGATAATGACTTTGAACCTAAATATATAAATATTAGGGGAAAAGCTGAACTTATAAAGAAATTAAAAAAAGAAGCAAGTGAAGCAAGTAAAGTATATCTCGCAACTGACCCTGATCGTGAGGGAGAGGCTATAGCATGGCATTTAGCACATATTCTAGGAATTGATGAAGATTCAAAGTGTAGAATTACTTTTAATGAAATAACCAAAAGCGGAATTCAAAACGCAATTAAAAATCCAAGAAAATTAGATAAAGATTTAATAGATGCACAACAAGCAAGAAGAGCTCTTGATAGAATTGTTGGATATAAAATAAGTCCGCTTCTATGGAAAAAAGTTAGAAAGGGCTTGTCTGCAGGAAGAGTACAATCAGTTGCTGTTAGAATGATTGTAGACAGAGAAGAAGAAATAGAAAAATTTAAACCAGAAGAATACTGGTCATTAACGGCAGATTTAAAACATGTAAAATCTAAAAAGAATTTTTCTGCAAAATTTTATGGTCAAAAAGATAAAAAGATAGAGATTTCATCTTCAGAAGAAGTAAATAAAATTTTATCGGATTTAGAAAATACAAAATATATAGTAGAAAATATAAAGTATGGTGAGAAAAAAAGGAATCCAGCACCACCATTTACAACAAGCACATTGCAACAAGAAGCTTCAAGAAAAATAGGTTTTGCAATCAAAAAGACAATGTCAGTCGCTCAAACTTTGTATGAAAGTGGACTAATAACATACATGAGAACTGATTCTACAAGAATATCAGAAGAGGCTAGACAAGTTGCTAAAGAGCAAATTGTAAATATGTATGGGAAAGAGTATTACGAAAATAGATATTACAAAGCTAAAAAAGATGCTCAAGATGCTCACGAAGCTATAAGACCTGCACATATAGAATTAACACCAAGTGAGATTAAAGAAAAACATCCATTAGATCAGTATAAACTTTATAAGCTAATCTATGAAAGATTTTTAGCATCACAAATGTCATCTGCAATTTATGATACTATGGCAGTTGATATTGGTGCAGACAAATATCTTTTCAAGGCTAACGGCTCCAAAATAAAATTTGCAGGTTTCATGACTTTGTACGTCGAGGGCAATGATGAAAATTTAGAAGAAAAAGATGTAATTCTTCCACCACTTGAAGAAAAAGAAGAATTAAAACTAAATGAATTATTGCCAGAGCAACACTTTACAGAGCCACCAGCAAGATACACAGAAGCTAGCTTAGTAAAGGCATTAGAAGAAAAAGGCATAGGAAGACCAAGTACTTATGCACCGACAATTACAACAATATTAGATAGAAAATATATAGAAAGAGAGAAAAAAGTTTTATACCCAACAGAACTTGGAAGAATTGTAAATACACTTTTGAAAGAAAATTTTGAAGACATAGTAGATTTGAAATTTACAGCACACATGGAGGATATGTTAGATAATGTAGCCGAGGGAGAAACTAATTGGAAAAATATATTGAGAGACTTTTATGGACCTTTTGCAAAAAACTTAAAAGAAGTTGAAGACAGAATAGGGAAAGTTGAAATAAAAGATGAAGTTACTGACGTGCCTTGCGAAAAGTGTGGACGAATGATGGTAATAAAGATGGGTAGATATGGTAAATTCATGGCATGTCCAGGTTTTCCAGAATGCAGAAACATAAAACCAATAGTTCAAAAATTAGATGTTAAATGTCCAAAATGTGGGGGAGACATATTAGTTAAAAAGAGTAAGAGAGGTAAAAAGTATTATATTTGTGAAAACAATGATAATACTGGAACAAAGTGCGATTTTATAGCTTGGAATGGGCCAGACAAAAATGGAGTGATAAAACCAGCAGAAATAGAAAAAGAAAAGAAAACTAAGAAGACAGCGAAAGCGAAAACTACCAAAACATCAAAAACCACAAAAAGAGCTTCGAAAAAATAAAGAAATTAGAATATAGATAACCAAAATAGCAATCATGTCATAAAATAATTAGTAGTGTAAGCTAATCTATGAAAAAATATAGAACAGTTGCAAAAATGTAGCGGAGCACAGTGTGCTCCATAAAAAATGATAGCTGTGCATAAAAGTGAAATTCTAAAAATTTAATTTAGTTTATACTACCAATAATTACTAGGGGGCGATATAATGAAATTTCTAATTGCAGCAGGTGGCACTGGTGGCCATATAACCCCAGGAATAGCAATAGCGAATAAACTAAAAGAATTAGGAAATGGAGTAATATTTTTAGGAACTAGTACAGGAATGGAAACAGATCTAGTTCCTAAAGCAGGATATGACTTAAAAATAATAAGAGCAAAAGGTTTGATTCGAGGATTTTCTTTAAAAAATATAGAAATAATTAAATGTTTGTTTGATGGCATATCAGATGTGAAAAAAATAATAGAAAAAGAAAAGCCAGATATGATAATTGGAACTGGTGGATATGTTACGGCACCTGCAATTATTGCAGCTCTACAAAAGAAAATTCCATGTATGATACATGAAAGTAATGCACTTCCGGGAAAAACTACAATGTGGCTTTCAAAAAAAGTTGACGTTATAGCTTTAGGATTCGAAGATGCAAAGAAGAGATTACCAAAAGCAAAGAATGCAGTCTATACTGGAAATCCAACAAAAATGAGTGGTAATGTGGATAAGCAAAAGATAAAAGAACAATTAGCATTAAATAAACCACTAGTATTGGTTTTTGGTGGAAGTCAAGGTGCTAAAAAGATAAATGAAACAATGATAGATTTGATAAATGACAAAAAAGAGAAAATATATCAAATTATTTATGCTACAGGACCTAAAAATTATGATGCGATAATGTCTAAAATAACAAACAAATCGAGTGATGTGAAAATAGAAAAATACATATACAACATGGAAGAGATTATGGCGGTAAGTGATATTGCAGTGTGCAGAAGTGGAGCTTTAACTGTAACAGAGCTTGGAATATTAGGTGTGCCAGCGATATTAGTGCCTCTTCCAACAGCGGCAGAAAATCACCAATACTATAATGCAAAAACTATAGAAGATGCTGGCGGAGGAATTATAATAGAAGAAAAAGATTTGACAAAAGAAAAACTAGAGAACACAATAGAAAATCTACTTTCTGACAAGCAAAAATTAGGAAAAATGAAATTGAAAGCATTAAGAAAAGAAAACATTGGAGCAATAGAAAAAATTATGGACGAGATAAATAAATACGTGAAAATTAAATAAAAGCTTTAAAGTTTGAATGCACTAAAATGTTAAAGTAGGTATGTTAAAAACATATCAAAATTAACATTTGAAAGTGCATTTTTTCTTGTTATTTCACGGTATTTAGTGTAGAATAAAGTTACTAATTTTAGGAGGAGTAAAATGGCAAAAAAACTACTAATAACAGAAAAGCCAAGCGTAGCAATGGAATTTGCAAAGGCTCTTAAAATAAATACTACTAGAAAAAATGGTTATATGGAATCGGAAAACTACATAATAACATGGTGCGTGGGTCACTTAGTAACAATGAGTTATCCAGAGGTATATGATGAAAAATATAAAATGTGGAGATTTGATACATTACCCTTTATCCCAACAGAATGGAAATACGAAGTAATTGCTTCTGTTCAAAATCAGTTCGATATAGTAAAAAGTCTTTTACTAAAAGATGATGTTGATACAATTTATGTGTGCACTGACTCTGGAAGAGAGGGGGAATACATATATAGATTAGTTGACCAAATGGTAGGAGTAAAAGGAAAAGAAAAGAAAAGAGTTTGGATAGATTCACAAACAGAAGAAGAAATCTTAAGAGGTATAAACGAAGCGAAAGATTTAAGTGAATATGATTCTTTATCAGATAGTGCATATCTAAGAGCAAAAGAAGATTATTTAATAGGAATAAATTTTTCAAGAATTTTAACACTTGCGTATGGAAAACAAGTTGCAAAACTAAATAATGAAGAGAAAGTATCTATTTCAGTTGGTAGAGTAATGACATGCGTGTTAGGAATGATAGTAGATAGAGAAAATGAAATTAGAAATTTTGTTAAATCAAAATTTTATAAAATACAACCAAAGTTTAAAGAGGGGTTAACAGCAGAGTGGAAATATGGCGAAGATACAAAAATGCCAATAGTAAAACTAGCAGTCGAAACTAACAATTTATACAATGATAATGGTTTTAAAAACGAGGCAGATGCAATAAGTTTTGTAGAAGCACTAAAAAAATCGAATGCAAAACCAGTAGTTTTAGAAGCATCAAAGAAAAATCAAAAAGAGAATGCACCACTTTTATATAACTTGGCAGAAATACAAAATGAATGTAGCAAGAAATTCAAAATATCGCCAGATAAAACACTAGAAATAATACAAGAATTATATGAGAAGAAGCTTGTAACATATCCCAGAACAGATGCGAGGGTAATTTCAACAGCTGTTGCAAAAGAGATAAACAAAAATTTAAATGGTCTTGCAAGGTTTAGCAAAGATGAAGAAGTTTCATCAATAGTAAAAAAAATGATAGAAAACAAATATAGCACAGATATAGTAAAGAGCAAATATGTAAATGACTCTAAAATAACAGATCACTATGCATTAATTCCGACAGGACAAGGTTTTGAAAACTATGATAAATTAGGAGATTTGCAAAAAGATGTTTATAGACTTATTGCAAAAAGATTTTTAAGCATATTTTTTCCTGCAGCGGAATATACAAAGTTATCGGTAACAGTAGATATAAATGGCGAAAAATTTTATGCAAATGCAAAAGTGTGTACAAAACTTGGATACCTTGAGGCTTTAAAAGGTGAGCAAACAGATGAAGATGGTGAACAAGTGCAAGACACATCAAATGCGGATATACTAAAGTCAATAAAGAAAGGTCAAGAATTAACACTAGAAGATATCGGAATAAAAGAGGGAGAAACGGCGCCTCCAACGAGATATTCATCAGGTTCAATAATACTTGCAATGGAAAATGCGGGTAAACTAATAGAAGATGAAAAATTAAGAGAACAAATAAAAGGCACTGGAATAGGCACAAGTGCAACAAGAGCAGAGATAATAAAGAAATTAAATAGAATAGGATACATAGACATAAATGCAAAAACTCAAATACTAACCCCAAGTAGCAAAGGTGAGCTTATATATAAAGTAGTAAGGTGGGCTGTGCCAGATATGCTTAATCCACAGCTTACGGCAAGTTGGGAAAAGGGACTAGAAATGGTAGCTAATAGAGAAATCGTTTCTGAAATCTTCATGGAAAAATTAGAAAAATATGTACGAAGCAAAATAGATAGAGTTAAAAGAGGATAAAAAATAGGACGGAATGAGAAAGATATACTTTTCTTGTTCCGTCCTAAAAACTTAGTAACATAAATTAAAATACAGGCATACATTATATTAGGCAAGAAAAGTGCACTTTATGTTTTTGGCCTCGTGAGAATTCTCACGCAAAAAATTGTGAGGTGAATAAAATGAATAATTACATAATTGAAGGAGGCCATGTATTATCTGGTGAAATTGATGTTTCTGGTTCTAAAAATGCAGCGCTTCCTATAATTGCGGCTAGTATATTAAATGGTGGAACCGTAGAAATAAATAATTGTCCGCAAATACACGATGTAAAAATAATGTTTAGTATTTTGAAAAAACTAGGTTGCAATATAGATATAAATAATAGTAAAATAATAATCGACACTTCAAACATTGACAGTGTAGAGATTCCAGAAGATTTGATGCATGAAATGCGTTCATCTGTTATAATTGCGGGTGCATTGATTCGGAAGATTTGGCAAGTGTAAATTTACATATCCAGGTGGTTGTGAAATTGGTGCGAGACCAATAAACATGCATTTAGATGCATTTAGACAATTGGGTGTAGAAATAAAAGAAGAAAACGGATTTATAAATTGCGAATCAGCAAATTTAAATGGTACAGAAATTGTTCTAGATTTTCCATCTGTTGGAGCAACAGAAAATATTATGCTTGCAAGTTCGCTTGCTAATGGCACAACATACATTAGAAATGTTGCGAGAGAGCCAGAAATAAGAAGCTTACAAGACTTTTTAAATAGTATGGGAGCACAAATTTCCGGAGCAGGAAGTAACACAATAGTAATAAAAGGTGTTAAGTCACTACATGATACATCATATAAAGTTATACCAGATAGAATAGAAGCAGGAACATATTTATGTATGGCAGCTGGTTGCAAAGGCGAAATAAAATTGAACAATGTAAATCCAGAGCATATAAACTCAGTCATTCATAAATTGAAACAAGCAAATTGCAAAGTCGGTATATCAAAAGATGCAGTTTACTTAAAGATGAATAAAGAGCTATCACCTACAAACATAAAGACTATGCCGTATCCTGGATTTCCAACAGATATGCAATCGCAATTTGTCACACTGCTAACTGTCGCAAGAGGAACTTCAATAGTTGTAGAAAATATTTTTGAAAACAGATTCAAATATGTAAATGAGTTAATAAGAATGGGGGCCAAAATAACGCTTGAGGGAAAAACTGCGATAATCCAAGGAGTAGATAAATTAAAATCCGCAAATGTCGAAGCAAAAGATTTAAGAGGTGGAGCTGCACTTGTTTCGGCTGCTTTAATGGCAGATGGCATATCTACAGTTTCTGGAATTATGTATATAAAGAGGGGTTATGAAAATTTAATTGAAAAACTTACAATATTAGGTGCAAAAATTAAAGAAGAGTGATAAAATACACTAGTGTATTAGATGAAAATGAAAGGTGATAGTTATGGCGAAAAGAATACAAGATTTTAGAAATTTTAACTCGTCAAATAAAGATGTGACTTCTACTGAAATAAAAGTAGAAGTCGCATCAAAACCTAAACAAAAAGAAATAGTGAAATCTACAAAACCAAAAATCAAAAAAGAAAAAAAGGTCAAAGAAAAAAGTCAAACTTCAAGCGGAAACAAACTACTTACAACATTGTTTGTACTTTTAATTATAATTGGAATTGCATTAGGTTGCTTATTTTCACCAACATTTGAACTTGCAGATGTAATGATAAGTGATGGAGTTAATGTAACAAGAGAAGAAATCGCAAAAACATTTTATATCGAGCCACAGATAAATGTTTTTAAAATCGATTATAAAGAAATAAAAAAATCTGTAGAAAGTTTGCCATATATACAAAAAGCAAATCCTAAGTTAGTATTTCCAAATCGCATAAGAATAGAATACACAGAAAGAGAGCCCGTTGCACTTATAAAGTATCTAGAATCATATTTGGTGATGGACAAGTATGGATATATATTAGAGATAATTAGAAAAAACAAATTTGAAGATTTACCGATTATATATAATATAGAATTTAAAGATTACGAAATCGGAAAACAGCTTGATGATACAGCAAAAACAAAGTATGATAATGTAGTGTATATGCTTGAAATAGCAAGGCAAAATAAATTTAAATATACTATAGCAGAGATAAATTATGAAAGTATAGGCAATGTAAAGCTGTGGCTAAATGGTGAAGATGTAGAAATTATATACGGTGAAATAGATAAAAATATAATATCAGACAAATTAAGTTATATAGAAGGAATTCTAGAAAACATAGAAGGAAAAAGTGGAAAGCTTGATGTAAGTAGCGAAGATTACTTAAAAGGATCAGTTTTCACAAAGAGGTTATAAGGAGGAAAAATGGAAATTAACACAAAACATATTGTAATATTTGTAATCTGCTTTTTGCTATCTTTTGTTGTCACAGTACAAGTAAAAACTGTTAACAAAAACAATGCGGATATTTTAAGACTAAAAAGAGAAAATGAATTAAGAGATGAAATAAATCAATGGAAAGATGCATACAACAACTTAGCATCTAAAAACTCTGAACTAAATAAAAAAATCGATCAATATAGAGAGGCTGCAATTGGCGATACTGATAATGGAGAATTATTAAAAAGTGAATTAGATGAAGCTAATATCATAGCAGGCCTTACGGCAGTGAAGGGGAAGGGCATAAAGATAAACATTGATGTAGAAAAAGTACTAGAAGAAATAGCACTAAATGCTGGTAAATATGATAGTAGCGTTTCACTAATACAAGATTATGATATAATGGAAATTGTAAATGAATTAGTAATGTATGGTGCAGAAGCAATAAGTGTAAATGGTCAAAGAATAACGAACTTAACTTCTATAAAAAGTTCTGGCCCAATAATAAAAATAAATGGTGTTAATACAACAGCGCCATTTGTAATAGAAGCAATAGGTGATCCAGATACACTAGAAGCAAGTATTGCACTTAAAGATGGAAAAGTAGATGAACTTAGAAATTTAAAAATAGATATAACAATAACAAAAGAAGACATAAAATTACGAGGCTATGAAGGAACTACCTCACTTAGATATGCAACGCCGGTCGAAAAAGGAGGTAAGTAAAAATGAAAACAGTTATAATTTCAATAGTATACATAGCAGCAGGAATTTCACTTGGAATGGTAGCGCCAACTGTTCCATATGCATATTCAAGTTATCTTGCAATAGCAATAATGGCAGCTTTCGATAGTATAATAGGCGCATGGGTTGCAGCAACAAAACACACATTTGATATGTCTATATTTGTATCAGGCTTCTTTGTTAATGCACTTATAGCAATTTCATTTACAATAATAGGAGAAAGCTTAAATGTAGATATATACCTAGCTGCTATCTTTGTATTTGTGTTTAGAATATTTAATAACCTATCACAAATTAGAAGATTTTTGCTAGAAGAAATGTCGAAAAAGAAAGCTAAAAAATTAGAAAAATAAAGTCTAAATATACATAATAAAAATTATGAAAAACCATGTGTAAAATATTGTTACAACGGTGTAATAAATTTGTAATATTTTTGTAATATAATATTGACTTTTTATTCGTAATATAATATTCTTTAGATACGAAATTGATTAGGGAGGTGTAGAGTTGGCCATCGGGGATATTATCGTAGGAATTGACATAGGCACCTCAAAAGTATGCTGTTGTTTGGGACAAATCAATAAGTTTAATCAAGTAGAAATTTTGAACTCATCAAGTGTAACATGTGAAGGAGTAAAAAAAGGCAAAATCGTTAGCACAGATGCAGTCGCTAGGGCAATACGATTTGCAGTGAGTGATATAGAAGCAACACAAGACTTTATAATAAAATCTGCCTATGTAAATATAATTGGAAAATATGTATCAATTTTTAAAACAAAATATGGGGTAAAACTAGAAGATAAATACGCAGGCGTAACTCAAAAAAATATCGATGCATTGATTAGAAATGTTGGAGAAATAGAAATTCCTGAAGGACAACAAATTATCGATATAGTTCCAACAAAATTTATTACGGATTCAAGAATCACAGATGATCCTATAGGAATTTTTACGGATACATTAGAAGCAGAATTAGATGTAATAATTGCAGATAAGACAGCTGTAAAAAATATAGGAATGGCAATGCAGAAAGCAGGCCTTTTGATTGATGGAATCGTAATAAATGGTTATGCAATGAAAGAAATAGTTCTTTCAGAAGAAGAGAAGAAAGATGGTGTACTTCTTTTAGATATAAGTTCTGGCAATATAGATATGTCAGTATTTAAAAACAACGGGGTTTTATATACAGATTCAATTCCAATAGGTGGCGAAACGATAACAAATGATATTTCAATAGGGCTTGAAATATCATATCAAGAAGCAGACAAACTAAAAAAACAATACGGACTTGCGAGAGTATCATACATAGATAATGATTATAGCATCACACTTTCAACATATAGTGGCGAAAAGGGATCTAGAACAATAAAATGTTCAGAACTTGTTGAAATCATTGAAGCTAGAGTTGAAGAAATATTTTCTTTAATAAGAGAAAAGATCGAAGAAAATGGTCTGCAAAATTCAATTTGTTCATGTGTAATAGCTGGACAAGGCATAAACTCTATAAACAAAAGTGAAAAAGTAGCAGAAGATATATTGAAAACACAAGTTAGATTCGGAAACTCTAAGACTGCAAATTTGATAAAGCCAGAGTGTTCAGGAGCATACGGAATCGTAAAATATGTCTCAAATATAAAATATTCAAAAAATATAGGAAGCAAAATTCAAGAAGATGTTGAGCAAAGTTTTATAGAAAATGTAGTTCAATCTTTTAAAAGCTTATTAGGTATAGCAAAGCCTAGCAAATTAAGAAAGTAGGGGGTATTTTAAAGTGTACGATCAAGATGTAAGTAATTATGATGGAATGGCAAAAATAAAAGTAATTGGTGTTGGTGGTGCTGGTAACAATGCAATAAACAGAATGGTTGATGCAAAAGTTACAGGAGTTGAATTTATTGCAGCAAACACAGATAGACAAGCGTTAGTATTATCTAAAGCACCAACTAAAATTCAAATAGGAGAAAAACTAACAAAATGCTTAGGTGCAGGTGGAGATCCATTAGTAGGTGAAAAAGCAGCTGAAGAAACAAGAGAAGAAATTGCAAATGCACTAAAAGGTGCTGATATGGTATTCGTAACAGCAGGTATGGGAGGCGGAACTGGAACTGGTGCCGCACCAATAGTTGCACAAATAGCGAAAGAACTAGGCATTCTTACAGTTGCTGTTGTAACTAAACCATTCTCATTCGAAGCAAAAAAGAGAATGCAAAATGCAGAAAGAGGAATAGCAAGCCTAAAAGAAAAAGTTGATACTTTAGTTGTAATTCCAAATGATAGACTTATGCAAGTTGTGGAAAGAAAAACAACATTTACAGAAGCTTTCATATTATCAGATGAAGTTTTACGTCAAGGTGTACAAGGTATATCAGATTTGATTGCAATCCCTGGTCTAATAAATCTAGACTTTGCAGATGTAAAAACAATAATGTATGATACAGGTATGGCACATATGGGTATTGGTAGAGCATCAGGCGAAAATAGAGCGGAAGAAGCCGCAAAAGCTGCTATAAACAGCCCATTACTAGAATCATCTATTGATGGTGCAAGAGGAGTATTATTAAATATCACAGCTGGACCAGATTTAGGAATATTCGAAGTAAATACAGCAGCAGAACTTGTTCAAAAGAGCATAGACCCAGATGCAAACATAATCTTCGGTGCAGTAATTGATGAAAAAATGGGAGATGAAATGTCAGTTACAGTTATAGCAACAGGCTTTGACAAAGACAGAGTGCCACTATCACAAGTAACAGTTGATAGATTACTTGATAAAACAGCATTTGACAAAAATCCAAGTACACCAGAAATAAGAACATCAAATTCAAATGACCTAGATGTTCCAACGTTTTTAAGAAAAAACAAAAAAATAATAGATAGTAATTTTAATATAAATTAGTAAAAGGTAGGCACCTATAAATATGAAGCATTTAAATTTGTTTCATGTTTATAGGCGTTTTTTTGTGTTTTTTGGCGATTGTTTTTTAAACACAATGACAAGCTTAGACAAACATTTTTCAAAATATAATGTAGAATATCTACAAGGTGATAGAAATGACAATTTATATTGATGAATTGTTTATAAAAAACTGCATATATTCATATCTAATTTTAATGATAACAGGAGAAATACTAAACATAAAATATAAAAAGAAAAAATGCTTATTATCAAGTGGCGTATCAACAATACTTACGATATGCGCAATTATATATGATTTAAACGAAAAAATTTTAATCAAAGTGATAATTTTAACATTGTATACATACATGGCATATACCCCGAAAAAAATTGAAGAATTGATAGTAGAAATGACAAGTAACATAAGCTTAACTTTTTTGTTTGGTGGTATTTTTTCATCATCAATAAACAAAATGCAAGAAATATTTATATTAGGAACAATATGCGTCTTAGGAATAAAAAAATATAGCGAATACTACAAAAAACAAAAATGGAAAATTAGAAATATGTATAATATAGAATTAAAAGTCGAAAGAGAAAAAATTAAAATGAAGGCTTTTTTAGATACAGGGAATACATTAAATCGGTTTTGGAGATAAGTCACCTGTAATAGTTATAAATGAATCCATAATAAAAAACAATTTTTCACCACAAATATATAAGCTCTTAAGATATGGAAAGATAGAAAATTTAAAATTTAATATCCTTAAAAATATACGACCAATAACATATTCCGTAGTAAATGAACAACCCAAAATGATGTACGGATTAAAAATAAAAGAAGTAATAATACACTACGAAAATGTAACAATGATTAGAGAAGCAATAATAGCGCTTTCAAACACAAAAATTTCAGATGCTGATGCATTGATTGGAATAAATTTATTAGAAGGAGGCTTTGAAAATGGACATGTTGCTTATAATCAGACAAAAAGCAAAAAAATTATTTGCTAAAATATTAACATTGGTAGGTTTGAAAAAACAAAACGAATTATATTACATAGCTGGTGCTGAAACATTGCCACCGCCACTTTCAGCAAAAGAAGAAAGTGAAGCATTAGAGCGATTATTAAATAATGACGAAACTGTAAGAAAAACGCTAGTAGAAAGAAACTTAAGGTTAGTAGTGTATATAGCAAAAAAATTTGAAAATACATCTGTGCGGAATAGAAGATTTAATATCAATAGGGACTATAGGACTAATGAAAGCGATAAACACATATGATGTAAAGAAAAACATAAAATTAGCTACATATGCATCAAGATGCATAGAAAATGAAATATTGATGCATCTGCGTAGAACTAGTAAACAAAAAAACGAAGTATCAATAGATGAACCATTAAATACAGATGGTGATGGAAATGAATTATTGCTGTCAGATATAATAGGTACAGATGACAACATGGTTTTTAAGGACATAGAAGATGAGGTAGATAGAAAACTAATAAGCGAAGCAATAAATAAGTTAAGCAAACGAGAAAAAAATATAATGGAACTAAGATTTGGGTTTAAAACTGGCATAGAAAAAACTCAAAAAGAAGTTGCAGACATGCTCGGAATATCTCAGTCATACATTTCAAGATTAGAAAAAAAGATAATAAGTAGAATGAAAAAAGAGATGAAAATGAAAATATAAAATGAATATAAAACCTCAATTTGGAAATAATTTTATTAAAAGATTTTCAAAGGGAGGTTTTATTTTGATAAAAAAAGTAGAAATTTGCGGTGTAAATACCTCCAAATTACCGGTACTTAGTAATGAAGAAAAAAACGCGTTATTTATAAAAATAAAAGAAGGTGATAAAGCAGCAAGAGAAGAATTTATAAATGGTAATTTGAAATTAGTTTTAAGTGTAATAAGAAAATTTAATAACAGAGGCGAAAATGTAGATGATTTATTTCAGGTAGGTTGTATAGGACTAATAAAGGCAATAGACAATTTTGACTTATCACAAAATGTATTATTTTCGACATATGCAGTGCCAATGATAATAGGAGAAATAAGAAGACATTTGCGTGATAACAATTCGATAAGAGTAAGTAGGTCACTTAGAGACATAGCGTATAAAACAATGCAAGCAAAAGAAGCACTGACAGCAAGAAATAATAAGGAGCCAACAATAGAAGAAATAGCAAAAGAAATAGGAATTCCGAAAGAAGAAATAGCAACTGCACTAGATGCAATACAAGAACCAATATCTCTTTATGAACCAACATTTAATGATGGTGCAGACAGTTTATATTTGATGGACCAGATAAGAGATACCAAAAATACAGATGAAAATTGGACAGAGGACATAGCAATAAGTGAAAGCATAAAAAGACTAAATGATAGAGAAAAACTAATAATACGAAAAAGATTTTTTGACGGAAAAACGCAAATGGAAGTAGCAGAAGAAATAGGAATATCACAAGCACAAGTATCGAGACTAGAAAAAGAAGCATTATTGCACATGAAAAAGAATATCTAAAGTATCAAAAAAGCAAAAGAAGCATATAGTATAATATAAGAAAATAAATTTATGAGAATGTGAGATAAAAGTTTATTCTTCATGAAGTAAAAATGTTTAACATAAAACGTTACTATTCAGTCTTCAAAATAAAAAGTATATATCAAATGTAAATGTGTGCTATGAAATTGTAGCGGAGCTTAGGTGTGCTCCATAAAAACATTACTAGTTAATGCTTATTTACCTTAAGGCTGAACAGTAATCATAAAACTCGAAAATATTTTACAAAATATAGAAAACCACTTGACATAAATTTTAAAAGGTGTTATAGTAATCAATACTAAAATTAAAATTATGGAGGAAAAAATGACTAATTTCTTAAGTTATTTTAGTGACTATTTGTCAAAAGGCTACTTGGGCGGAGATGAAGACCTAAAGATGCCTGAACCACGGTACATCGACATGCCACATAGCAATGTTTCAACAACATTAGAAGAGGTCCTGACAGGTAAGTACACCGTTACAGAAGAAATCAAAACATACAATGGTTTCGAGTATACGGCGGCGATTCAACCAATTGGTAAATCGCCAAAATGGCTAAAAAAGCAAATAAGGTTGGCACTCAAAGAAGAGGGAATTCCAGCAACTGTGAGTGTAAAACCGGGCCGCAATGAACTGAACCTAAAAATTAAAGTTCGAGAAAAAGAGCTAGAGCGAATTGGCGGATGAAATTCCAAAAAAGAGCTCGGCTCTTTTCTTTTGTATATAACGAAAAAGTAATATCGAAATAAAAAAAGCATATAAATAAGTAATGAAAACTAACTCATAAAAAAGATGATGTAGCGAAACTTAAGTTCCATATAAGATAAAGTAGTGCAGACTAATTTGTGAAAAAAATACAAAACAGCTGCAAAAAAAAATGTAGCGGAGCTTAGGTGTGCTCCATAAAGAATTAGTAAACACAACCCCAAAATAAGAAGGAGGATAAAATGGGAAGAGCACTTACCTTTAAACAAAAAGAAGTAATAAATTTAACCGATGGAAGAAGACTTGGATATGTACAAGATGTAGAAGCCAATTTTGAGACAGGAGAAATAACAGCAATAATAGTTCCAGGTACGAATAAAATGTTTTCTTTAGGTGCCAAAACGGATATAGTAATTCCATGGAAAAACATAAAGAGAATCGGAGATGATATAATACTAGTAGAAATAAGCTAAAAAAACATCTGCAAACCAACATAGGTTGACACACTAAAAGTACTGAAAAATCAATACTTTGTTGGCTGATGAAAAATCAATGAAAAAATAGTGAAAAATAATTAAAATTTTTGTTGACAATTGTCGCTTAGGGTGTTAATATAGAACATGTCGACAGCGACAACAACTTATTGAGAACACAAAGATTGCAGATGAATTGTATAGACAAAATCTGAACAAAAAAGTTCAAAAATAAATTTTAAAAAACTGTTGACAGATGCAAACAACTTTAGTATAATACAAGAGCTTTAAGAAATTAAAGCAAAGCACATTGAAAAGTAAACAATGAGAAATAAGAGAAACCAAGCGAAAGTTTGATACGCTATGACATTAAAAACTGATGTAAAGCATATCGAGTTTAAGTACTATACAGTACAATAAATAAAACAAACCTAGAG
>CAKPEF010000018.1 GCA_934149305.1 uncultured Clostridia bacterium | reverse complement strand
GTCTGTTCTCTTCTCATAATAGAATGTGATTTCGTTTGTTCCTGTTGTTATTTCTACTTCAACGCTTGTTGGTGCTACTTTGTTGTATCCATCTATTTCGATTGCACTTTCTGTTATCTTGTCTCCAAATGTTTGGTTTGTGGCAACACTAGCAGGTGCTAGAACTTTATTTGTCTCTTTTTCTAGATATTTTACTGTATAGCTTAAATCTGTTCTCTTTGCGTAGTACAAGTTTATTACATTTTCATTTAGACCTATTATTAATTCTTCTTTGTCCGCACTGTCATAATTGTAACCATCTATTGCAATTGCTTCATTTACAGCTAATATCTTTGTTGAAAAGAATTGATTGTCTACAAATTTTGAAGTTGCAAGCTTATTTGTTGTGCCTTTTAAATAGTAGTTTACTGTATAGTTTAAATCTTCAACTGTTACTGTGACAGTTGCTATTGCATCGCCACTCTCGTTTCCATCTGATACTTTTACAGTAAATGTAAATGTACCTTTTTCGCTTGGAGTATATGTTACTCTGCCTGTAACTGCATCAACTGTTGCCTCGCCACTTATTGGATTTGTTTCTATTGTGTATGTTAATTTATCTCCACTATCTGAATCGAATGCTACGATGTCTCCTGATGCTACTACTCCTAATTTTGTGTATAATACTAAATCTTCAGCTTGTGGTGCATTGTTTCCAACTTCAACTACTATGTCTTCACTAGATGTTGTTTCGCCATCTTCTACGAAATCGTATCTAATTTCTCCGTCAAATTTATCTCCGAAGCTGTTTCCTGCACTATCTTTTACTGATACTGCTAATTTGTATTTTCCATATTTAGTTGGTGTTTCAACTACTTGACCGTTTGAAAGTGATGTCCATTCTCCAACTCTAACAAAACCGTCTTCGCCACTTTCAATGAACCAAGCATATTTTGCTGAAGCTTCATTTACTCCACTTACTTTATCCTCTGTTAAACCAGAAGGAATTACATCTTTTAATGTTACTGATATCTTTTGTGTATGTGCAACGTTGCTCTTTGGATTTGTTTCATTGTCTAAAACTTTTGCTTCTACATATGGTGCCATTGTATCAATTTTTAGTGTAACTTTATTTGTTCCACTTGTTTTTCTGCCAGTCTTTTTAGCATATGCTGATACATCGTATACACCATCTGTTAAAAAGAACATATTCTTAAAATCGTTTACTGTAGTTGTTACATAATTTCTATCAGCTGGATCTCTAGGATTTACTTTTTCATAAATTGTTGCTCCATCTGTTGTTGTAGTTATGTTTACATAAACGCCATCTATATCATCGTTCTTACATGAATTTTCATTGTTAAACCAACCATTTACTGTAGTAGCTGGCTTAAATTCATTTTTTCCTGCCTCAATTATAACGTTTATTGTAGGCATTTTGGTTGTTTTTGTTCTTCCATATGGTCTATCTATCTCGATTTTTTGTTCTAAAACATGTAACAATTCAACAGTTTCAGCTCTTGTAACATCTTGTAATATTCTTAATGTACCATCTTCATAACCATTTATAAAGTTGTATACTGAATAGCTGTGGATTGCTGTATATGCCCAATCTGCTACTTCATTTCCATCAGAATATTGTGCTAGACCATCTACATGATCTTTTGGATATACTTCTTTATCAATCTTTAATATTCTTGATAATATAACTGTTGCCTCTTGTCTTGTTATTGGGTTTTCTGGTCTGAATGTGTTATCTTCATACCCTGATATATACCCCTCTGCAACGGCAGCATATACATATTTTGCATACCATGCATCATCACTTATATCACTAAATTTTTTGTCTGTTTTACCATCTCTAAAGCCAAAAAAGTTATTTACAACTTTAACATATTCGGCTCTTGTGATTGTTCTGTCTGGGCGCATCGTTCCGTCTTCATAACCTTGGATGTAACCCTTATCTACGAATTCCATTATTTTTTTGTAACACCAATGGTTTGGTGCTAAATCAGAATATGGTTGAACTGCTAGTGCTGTCATTGTTCCAAAAATAAGTACTAGACCGATTAACGCAAATCCGATTCTTACTACTGATTTTTTCACGAAAAAATCAACTCCTTTCTTAAAATTGCTGGTACATCATATCACATTTTTCAAAAATTGGAAAGCGATTTTATTATTTTTATTTACGGAAATTTGCATTTTTTGTATTAAAAAGTTTTTCAAAAAAATTTTTTGCGATTTTTGTTATATTATGTAATCCTCATTTTAGGTAAGTGTACTTTTCCGTAGCTTTTGGTTCTTTTGGTATTTTATCCCTTTTTTACTTTTTCAATCATATTTTTAATGTTTTTATAAAATTTTTATGTTATTTTTGCTTGTCTTTGTTCTTTATTTCCGTAGCATTTATCGTTTTCATCTTATGTATACATCAGCCTATATCAAGCGTTTGCAGTCTCGAAAACTTTACTTTTGGCTTTTCAGATGCTATAATATAGTTATACAAAACAAATAAATTAAGTAGCATCAAAAGACCTTTAAAAAAAAAGGCCTTTTTTATTATATAAAAATAATGAAAAAGTAAACTTTTTTAGTAAAGGTGGTGGCTAGTATGAAAACAATAATTAAAAAAATCGTACCAACAACAATATTAACATTAGCAATTGGAACAATTAGTTTCGCTGGAGATACAGTTCCATTCTTCTATAATGTATTACCTGAATTTGATTCTAATTCTATTATAGATTCTAAAAATGATGTAATTAGCTTTGATTTATGGGAAGATGAAGAAAAGGTTTTTGTTAACGGCGAAGAAATTCAAGTACTAGACAATCACTTTGTAATTGACACTTATGGTTTAAGCGGAAAACAAGAATTTGTCATCACAAATGAAAAAAATGAAGAAGTTATTTATACATATTATATTTCAGATGAAAATGGTTTCGTAGCTGATTATGAAGATGAAGAAATTGGTAATAAAGATGTTTATGTTACTACTTATGAAAGTGTTAGATTTATTTATACTAAAAAAGATGTTAAAAGTGTAGAAAAGGTATTTGATTTATTAGACAATATGCCTACTCAAATGAAAGAAAACTTAAAAGAAATCAAAATGGTTCCTAGCAAAACAAGAGGTAATGTAGCTGGCGTAACTAAATATGATAGCATCACATTCTATGGTTTATCTTCTTATAGAAGTGAAACTTTTGAAAATATTGTTTATCACGAAGTTGCTCATACATGGGCTTACGAACTAATTAGAATTAAAGTTTTAGATTTTAATTATAGTGAATATAGTGATTTAGCCCGCGAAGACGACAATTACGTTAGCAATTATTCAAGAAAAGCAATTATCAAAAACGATGACTACAGTGAAGACTTTGCAGAAAGTGTTGCATTCTATATGATTGATAGTGAAGATTTTGAAATGAACCACCCTGCAAGAGCAGAATTTATTAGTTCTATTATTGATTAAAACCGCTTGGTCTCTTATATATAAAAAAGAAGTTTGAATTTAACCCACTCAAACTTCTTTTTTATTTGTTAGTATAGCAATTACTAAAACTTATTTTGCATATACAATTAAACTATATTTTAAACTTGTCTAAGAACTCTTGATTTGTCTTTGTTGTAACTATCATTCTTATTAAGTTTTCTGTGATATTTTGTACATTACCTTCATTTAATGCTGTACGAATCTTCCATACAGTATCTAGTTCTTTTTTATCTTGCAATAAATCTTCTTTTCTTGTTCCTGATTTGTTTATATCGATTGCTGGGAATATTCTCTTTTCTGATAACTTTCTATCTAAGTATACTTCCATATTTCCAGTTCCTTTGAATTCTTCGAATATTACCTCATCCATTCTACTTCCAGTTTCTATTAGACCTGTGGCAAGTATTGTAAGGCTTCCGCCTTCTTCTATATTTCTTGCAGCGCCAAAAAATCTCTTTGGCTTATGTAATGCAGCTGGATCAAAACCTCCTGATAATGTTCTTCCTGATGATGGTATTACTAAGTTATATGCCCTTGCAAGCCTTGTGATACTGTCAAGTAATATTACAACATCTTTTTTTTGCTCAACTAGTCTTTTTGCTCTTTCTAGAACTATTTCTGCAACTTTTACATGGTGTTCTGGCATTTCATCAAAAGTTGAATATATTACATCGCCTCTTATTGAACGCTTCATATCTGTAACTTCTTCTGGTCTTTCATCTATTAAAAGAACTATTAGCTCTACCTCTGGGTGATTAGTTGTTATGCTATTTGCAAGCTTTTTAAGAAGTGTTGTTTTACCTACTTTTGGCGGTGCAACAATCATTCCTCTTTGGCCAAAACCTATTGGTGCCATTAAATCTATTATTCTTGTTGAATATTCAGTTGGCACTGTTTCTAGATGTATTCTTCTATTTGGGTATATTGGCGTTAAATCATCAAAGCTCTTTCTTTTTAGTGATACCTCTGGCAAATCCCCATTTATGGTGTTTACATATATTAAAGCTGAGAACTTTTCTGTTTCTTTCGGAGTTCTTGCAATACCTTTGACTTTGTCACCTGTAGCTAATCTAAACCTTTTTATTTGAATTGGTGATACATATATATCTTTTGGTGTTGATAAGTAATTTTCTCCTCTTAGAAATCCAAATCCATCAGGTAATACTTCAAGTACACCTTCTACCCCATAATCGCCAGGTTGGAATGCTTCCGCTTGCGCTTTTGGTGTTTCTTCTTTTTGCTCTTTTGAGGTTGTTTCTTTATCTTCTTGAGCTTTTTTAGCTAAATTGTGCTCTTCTAGTATTGTTACTATTAAAGCCTCTTTTGTCATTTTGCTAGTATTTTTGATTCCTTTTTGTTTTGCTAAATCGCGTAGATCTGCGATTGAAAGTGATTTTAATTCGTCTCCCATTTTTCCCTCCTATGAATTTTTTATAGAGCTTAAATTTATGATATTTATATGTTTTAAAGTGTTTTTTATGGAGCACACTGTGCTCCGCTACTATCTATGCTCATATTATTGATTATGTATCCTTATTTTAAAATATTTTTATGGAGCACACTGTGCTCCGCTACTATCTATACTCGTATTATTGATTATGTATCCTTATTTTAAAATGTTTTTATGGAGCACACTGTGCTCCGCTACTATCTATGCTCGTATTATTGATTATGTATCCTTATTTTAAAATGTTTTTATGGAGCACACCTAAGCTTAAGCTACTGTTATGTTTGCATTATTGATTATGTGCTCTTATCTTAGAATGCTTTTATGGAGCGCACTTAAGCTTAAGTTACTTTTATAAAATTATATATTCTACGGAAAAACTTGATATGGACAAGCTTTTTACCTGTCCATATTACAGAACATAATCTTTAAGAATGTTTTCTTGAATAACCTCTTTTTGAATCTATATTTTTCTTTATATCTAATTGTCTTTCATCACTGTCTTTTAAAAATTTTGAAAGCATATCATCAAGTGTCATTGGTCCTTGTGGCTCAATATTTTTCTTGCTAAAACCTTTATTTTCTTTAACTTGTGGCAATGCCTTTTTTATTGAAAGGGCTATTTTGCCTTTTTCATCTATTGAAAGTACTTTTACTTTTACTTTATCTCCTTGATTTAATACTGTATGTATATCTTCTACATAATCTTTTGATACTTCTGATATATGAACTAGGCCACTTTTTCCGCTTTCTAATTTAACGAATACACCATAATTCATTATATCGGTTACTTTACCTTCTACTATATCGCCTACACTAACTGGCATAAAAAATATTTCCTCCTTTTATTGCACTTTTACTTTCTGTATTTTACAACATTTTCTTTAGATAGTCAATAAAAAAGAACGACCTTTCGGCCATTCTCTATATGCTTGCATCTACAAATATTATCTCGTACGGCATTACCAAGCCTAGCTTTTCCCTAGCTACTTCTTCTATATAACTATCACTATTTATTTTTTCTTTAGTTTCTAGAAGTTGCTCGTATTTCATGTTTTCATTTTCACACATTACTGTGTATTTTTCTATCTCTTTGTTTATATTATTTAATTCGCTTTGTTGCTCTATTATTGTATACATGCCATATACAAAAAATAGCATTATTCCAAGCGTATAAGCTAATTTCTTAAAAAAACGTTTCATTTAATCACCCTTTTATCTTTTGTAAAACCTTTATGTAATATATTCCACAAAAGTTTCAAATTTCCTGCTTTATTTTGTTATTTTTCTTTTTAAAATTTATTTTTCCTATTGTTTCCACTATTTTTGCGAACACTTTATGTATTGTATCAAAGACTGTTCCAAAAACGGTCAATATTATTTTACTAAACAATATTAAATAAAACATACTTCCTAGCGCATAGCCTACAAACATGTACCCTCTTAATTCACCACTATTGGTTACAAATGCACTTATTATGATTATTATTGCTACTATTAGCCAAAAAAATATGTCTTGTATATATACAATTATATCCTTTGTTTTTTTATTTCTACGCGCCAGCCTAAAAAAGTCGAATATCAATGTTAATATTGCTCCTACTACAATTGACCATAAAAATACGATGACTTCCCTTGCGACCATTTTTACACCTCTTTACTTGAATATTTTTGTAAGTACACTTTCACCTTTTTTGCTAGAATGTGATTTGTCATTGTATACAAGTGAAGCAATCTCACCCTCGACACTTAATTCTGCGTTTTCTAGATTGAATTTATTTAGCCTTAAATCTTCGCCTTTTATTATTAATATTCCGGAGTTCGGTATCTAGTGTTACCATTTGCTCATCAAAATTTAATACATCTAAAACGCCTGATACATTTAAGTTATTTCTATTTTCCAAAATTATATTTTGCATTTTTGTAATATCTTTTTCTTCATACCCCATATTCTTTTCCTCCCAATACATTCTTATGTTACATATATATTCAGATATGTTTTAAATATTACTAAATTGCCATGTCATGCATTTTAGATAAGGCCTTTTTTTCGATTCTTGAAACTTGAACTTGTGATGTTCCTATTATTCTAGCAACTTGTGCTTGTGTCATCTCTCGATAATATCTATATATAATTATTCTCCTCTCGTTTTCATCTAATATCTCTAACATTGATTCTATTGCCATTTTATCTATAACCTTATCATAATCATTGTCTTTCATCACAATTTTTTCGCCAACTGTATCATCATCTTTTTCGCCAGTAATTGTTTTGTCTAGCGAGTCAACATATGAAGTCGCTTCCATCGCAAGTACGATGTCTTCTTTTGAAATTTCAAGTTTCTCAGATATTTCTTCAATTGTAAGTTCTATCCCATGATTTTTCAAAGTAGTCTCTTGAATTTCTCTAATTTTACTTGCATTTTCTTTTAAACTTCTACTTACCTTTACCATTCCATCATCTCTTAAAAAGCGTTTTATTTCGCCAATTATCATAGTAACCGCATATGTAGATAGTTTATTTTCAAATTCCAAATTGAATCGCTTTATAGCTTTTATAAAGCCCAAGCAACCAATTTGAAATAAATCTTCTTTATCGTATCCTCTGTTATAAAATCTTTTTACTACATTCCACACTAATCCAACGTTTTCATTTATTATTTTAGTCATTGCTTCTTCATCGCCATTTTGAGCACGCTCTATTAGCTCGTTCATACGACCTCCTTTATTTCTTTTTTCATATACACTTTTGTGCCCATTCCAACTATAGATTCAACTTTCATTTCATCCATAAAGTTTTCCATAATTGTAAAGCCCATGCCAGACCTATCCATGTTAGGATTACTTGTGTATAGCGGCTGTTTTGCCATTTCTATGTTTTCTATGCCTTTGCCATAATCTATTATTTCTATCTCTGCAATTCTATTTGTAATTTTGCACTTTATATGTATAATTCCCTCTTTATCTCCGTAGCCATGAATTATGGAGTTTGTGACAGCCTCTGACACCGCTGTTTTTATGTCTGCGAGTTCTTCTATTGTCGGATCAAGTTGCGAGACAAATGCAGCAACCGCAATCCTTGCAAAAGCTTCATTACATGATTTACTTTTTATTTCTAGCTTCATTTCATTATCCATTTATAGTTTCCTCCTCTACTATTGGTATTATTTTAAATATGCCTGACATTTTAAAGATTCTCTTCATTTCATTGTTTAGATTCTTCATTTCTGCTGTGCCACCAAATCTTATGAGTTGCTTATATCTTCCGAAGAAGCATGCCTATCCCAGAGCTATCCATAAAATTTACTTTTTCAAAATCAAACATTACCTTATGTGGCAAATATTTTCTTATCACATCATCTGTTTTTCTTGAAATTTCTAGGCAAGTATGATGGTCAATTTCACCACTAAAATTTATCGTAAGTAGCCTTTGATTTTCATCGTATTCTGCAAACATATATTATTTCCTCCTTTGTATTTTTTATACAGATTATACATAAAATATTGTAAAAAATTTGTTGAAGTTGGGTATGAAACGAAAATTTTTTATTTCTTTTTGCATTATCACTTAATTTCTCCATTGTATTCTTAATTTTTTTGATATATAATACACTCATATTTTACAGATATGGGAGGAAGATTTATGGTTTTTGTTAAAGAATTATATAGAGAAACTAGTAAATATGCAGGCAAAGAAATCGAAGTTGCTGGTTGGGTTAGAACAGCGAGAGAATCTAAAACATTTGGTTTTATCGAGCTAAATGATGGTTCTTTTTTTAAAAATGTTCAAATAGTTTATGAGGATAGCTTACCAAATTTTGAAGAATTGACAAAGTTAACAGTTAGCTCTTCTCTAAGAGTAAAAGGTATCTTGGTAGAGACTCCAAATGCTAAACAACCATTTGAAATTAAAGCTACTAATATAGAAATAGAGTGCTTATCTCCTAATGATTATCCACTTCAAAAGAAAGGTCATACTATTGAATTTTTAAGAGAACAAGCATATTTAAGACCTAGAACAAATCTTTTTAGTGCTGTTTTTAGAGTTAGAAGTGTAGCTTCAATCGCTATTCACAACTATTTTCAAGAAAGAGGATACATATATTTTCACGCTCCTTTAATCACTGCAAACGATGGTGAGGGCGCTGGTGAAATGTTCCAAGTAACTACTCTTGATTTAGATAAAATTGCTGAAACAGGAAAAGTTGATTATTCAAAAGACTTTTTTGGAAAACATGTTGGATTAACTGTTACAGGCCAACTTGAGGGCGAAGCATTTGCAATGGCATTCGGAAAAATTTATACTTTTGGACCTTCTTTTAGAGCCGAAAACTCTAATACTAAAACTCATGCTTCTGAGTTCTGGATGATTGAACCTGAAATTGCTTTTTGTGATTTAGATGGTCTTATGGATATCGAAGAAGATATGCTTAAATACATTGTTAAAGATGTTTTGGAGAAATGTCCTGAAGAAATGGAATTTTTAAATAAATTTGTTGCTCCTGGCTTAATAGAAAAACTTCAAAAACTATTAACAAGCAAATTCACAAGAGTAACTCATGAAGAAGTTATTACTATATTAAAAGAATCAAAAGTTGATTTTGAATTCAAACCTGAATATGGTGAAGATATTGCAAAAGAACACGAAAAATATATTACAGAACATTTTGGCGGACCTGTATTTATTACAAATTGGCCTAAAGATATTAAAGCATTCTACATGAAACAAAACCCAGATGGTAAAACTGTTGCTGCAGTTGACCTAGAAGTTCCTGGTGCTGGCGAACTTATGGGTGGAAGCCAAAGAGAAGAAGATTATGACAAGCTTTTAACTCGTATGAAAGAATTAGGCATGCATACAGAAGAATTAGATTGGTACTTAAACCTTAGAAAATATGGTAGTTGCATACACTCTGGTTTTGGTATGGGATTTGAAAGACTTCTTATTTATTTAACAGGTGTTGAAAATATAAGAGATGTAATTCCATTCTATAGAACTCCTGGAAATTGCGATTTTTAATATTAAATCTACAAAAAATTATCCCCCAGCTTTACTGCCGGGGGATAATTTTTTTATTAACCGTTAATTTGTTTCATAACTTCTTCTGCGAAGTTTTCTTCTTTCTTTTGGATACCTTCTCCTCTTTCGAATCTTACAAATCTTCTGATTGTAATGTTTTCTCCGATGCTTGATATCTTTTCTGTTAATACTTCTTGAACTTTTTTATCTGGATCTTTAATGAAATCTTGCTCTAATAAGCATACTTCTTCATAGAATTTGTCTATTCTTCCAGCAACTATCTTCTCAGCTACAGCTTCTGGTTTTCCTTCGTTTATAGCTTGAGCTTTGATAATCTCTTTTTCTTTTTCGATTACTTCAGCTGGAACATCTTCTCTTCTAACATATTCTGGTTTTGTAGCAGCGATTTGCATTGCTACATCTTTAACGAATTCTCTGAATTCTGGGTTTTTAGCTGCAAAGTCTGTTTCAATGTTAACTTCAACTAATACACCAATTCTTCCATCGCCATGAATATAGCTTTCTACTAAACCTTCAGCAGCTATTCTTCCTGCTTTTTTAGCAGCTTTAACAACTCCTCTTTCTCTTAAAAGCTCAGCAGCTTTTTCTTTATCTCCATTTGCTTCTTCAAGTACCTTTTTACATTCCATCATTCCGGCACCTGTCATTTCTCTAAGTTCTTTAACTTGTTCTGCAGATATCATATTTAATCCTCCTTAAAATTTAATAGCCACCACTTAAAAAGCAGTGGCTTTATATGTTTTACAAATCTGATTATTCTTGTGTGTTCTCGATTTCTTCCATAGTTGTTTCTTCATCATTTTCAGATTCTTTAACCATAGATTCACCTTGTTTTGATTCGATAACAGCATTTGCCATAGCTTCGATGATTAGTTTGATTGCTCTAATAGCATCATCGTTACCAGGAATTACATAATCAACATCTTCTGGATTACAGTTTGTATCTACTAAACCGATAACTGGAATACCTAATTTTCTAGCTTCTAGTATAGCTATTCTTTCTTTTTTAGGGTCTACTACAAACATAGCTCCTGGAATTTCAGTCATATCTTTAATTCCGCCAAGGTTTGTTTGTAATTTTTCCATTTCTTTCTTTAAAACTATAACTTCTTTTTTAGGTAATACATCAAATGTACCATCTTCAGCCATAGCTTCTAATTCCTTTAATCTGTTAACTCTTGTTCTGATTGTTTTGAAGTTTGTAAGCATACCACCTAACCATCTTTGGTTAACATAGTACATACCGCATCTTTCAGCTTCTTCTTTAACACATTCTTGAGCTTGTTTCTTTGTACCAACGAAGATAACTGTCTTTCCTTCGTCTACGATACTCTTTAATACAGCATAAGCCTCATCTATTTTCTTAGCTGTTTTTTGTAAGTCAATGATATAAATACCATTTCTTGCTGTGAAGATATATGGAGCCATTCTAGGATCCCATCTTCTTGTTTGATGTCCGAAATGAACACCTGCTTCCAATAATTGTTTCATTGCAACTACTGACATTTTAATTTCCTCCTCGATTTTTGTTTTATTTCCTCTATAATACTTCAAACACTAAAAACCACCAATTACTTGGCACTAGGCAATTAGCTAGTATTATATGTGGATTTGTGCTTAACACACTGCTTTATTTTACCATCATTTACTATGAAAATCAACATTTTTCTTGAAATTCAGGAAGGAAATTCTTGAAATTCAGGAAGGAAATTGAAGATTATCGTTAACATTTAGCCTTTTAAAATATAAAAATATGTATTAAATGTAATTATGTTCTGTAAAAATGTAACGGAGCACAGTGTGCTCCATAAAAATACTACTGTTTAGCATTTGTTATAAATTAAGTCGGGATAGTAACTCCATATATCCAAATAGAAAGGAAATCGGAGACTATCATTTTAGATATTCTCCAGATTTTTCCTCTAGCAATTTAAAGTTACAACACCTCTCTCTTATATTTTCTGGTAATCTTCCATTATTGTATAATTGATATAATTTAAAAGACTTGTTTTTTACTTGATTAGAATTGGCATTTAGCCACGATAATTGTTCTTTTAATAATTTTTGGTATTTTAATTCTTCTATCGCTAAAGTTTTTTGATTCAAATCTACCAAAGAATAATTACCTTCCTTTACAGGTATCATGTTATTAAAATTAACAGCTCCTAATTCTCCGTTCTTGATTTTCAAAAAGTCAATCGTATTCTTCATTTCTCTATGTTTTGCCTTTGGACTTGATAAAGGTGCAAAATATTCATAATCATTCATTTGGAATAATATTCCTACAAAAGGACGCAATATCTTTTCGTTTTTATTATAAGCAACCTTATTATCAAATTTTCTCAAATAATCACAATAATCTGAATCCACCATAACAATTTTAAAATTTATAATCAATGTAACTTACCTCCTTAATATTTCAATTATAAATGTAAAAGGATTAGAGTTTAAAACCCTAATCCCCTTTTTTAAGTTCCAATTTAATGGCTGGAAACACCGCTTTTTTTAATTCCAATTTGATGGCTGGATTCACCGCTTTTTTAAGTTCCAATTTAATGGCTGGATTCACCAACTTTTTGTCACTTTTATCAATAATATTATATACAATTTATATAAACTTATTGTCCCCTATGTATTAAATATAACACATTTGCAAAAAATAATCAATATTTCAAAAGATTTTTTGTAATTTTATGTTTTTTAATTGGCTACCATTAGTCCTTAATTTATGACAAAGCTTAATTGTAATGTTTTTATGGAGCACACCTAAGCTCCTCGACATTTTTGCAAAATACAATTATGTTCGTAACTTTTTAAGGCTGAACAGTAACCTAAATTGTGCTATTCTATCTCATCTTTATTTGGTTTTCTAACTTTATCTATAAATTCTTTATCACAAGCACCATAATTTTTGTAATTTTCTCTTGCCTCTTCTAATGTCATTCCGCCGTTTGAATCACTTTTCTCCTTTGTGTCATATATATTTTTCATAAAAATATCGTTTTCCCAAAAGCACACAGGACATATGAAGCATATACATTCTTCTACTTTCTTAGGTAATGTTTTATACCCACAGCATAAACACTTTTCTTTCATATTGCACCTCATCTTTCATCTCTTCTCTTATGATTATTGTGCAACCAGTTAAGTAAAATTTCAAATTCTTCATAATGGTTTTTAAAGAACTTATCTTGTTTCATTAAATTAACAATTTCATTTTCTGATAGCCATTCTACTGAATCGACTTCAGCTTCTTGCAGTTTCAAATCATTCAAATTTTGTATATCCATTTTTATGTAATAATCATCCCAAAATACTCTTTCGTCTTCTGATCTTCCAGAAAAATATAGTTTTAAGTCTTTAGGATTCATTTTTACTCCTATTTCTTCTTCTACTTCAGTAAGTATCCCCTCAATACTAGTTTCTCCTGTCTTTGGATGCCCACCTGTTGTCGCATATTTTCCATTCTTTGCTTCGCTTCTCTTTTGAATTAAAAATTTTCCTTCTGAATTTTGAATGAACACTAATACCACAACGATGTACCTGTCTTTAGGAATTTGCTCGCCTTTTAATATTGTTTTACCAGTAAGATTTCTGTTTTTATCATATAAGTCTCTTTTCTCCATAATTTATCTCCTATACATTTTTTGTTGTGTTCACTATTTATGGAGCACACCTAAGCCCCTCTACATTTTTTGCAACATATTTTATTTTTTCATAAATTAGTTTGCAATGCCATTTTTTCTGACAGTATAATTTAAATATTAAAACTGCATTTTACTATCTCTAAATAGTTCTCCCACGCCTTGTCCTCTATGTATTCTTGCTATTGCTTGTCCAAACAAATTTGATATGTCTAGTACTTTTATTTTATCTATTTGTTTTTCTTTTACAAGTGGTATTGTGTTTGTTATTACAAGTTCTTTTAAGTTTGATTCTTTTATTCTTTCTATTGCTGGACCTGATAGTACTCCGTGCGTGCAGGCTGCATATACTTCTTTTGCGCCATGTTCATTTAATGCATTTACTGCCTCCATTAGTGAACCTGCTGTATCTACTTCATCATCGAATATTATACACTTTTTGCCCTTTACCTCACCTATAAATGAATTTGCTATTGCCTTATCGTTGTTGCCGTCTCTTCTTTTGTCTAGCATTGCCATTGATACACCAAATTCCTTTGCATATTTATATGCCTTTTTTGAACTGCCAGCATCTGTTGATACCACCACTGTATCTTTATCTATTAATGGTCTAAAGTAATCTGATAATATGTCTGTCGCTTTTAATTGGTCTGTTGGAATATTGAAGAAACCTTGAATTGCAGGATTGTGTAAATCACAAGTTAAAACTCTGTTTACACCGGCTGAAACTAATAAATCAGCCATTAGTCTTGCCGTTATTGGCACTCTTGGCTGATCTTTTTTATCTGACCTAGAGTACGGAAAATATGGAAGAACTGCTGTTATTCTTTTTGCTGACGACCTTTTTAGTGCGTCTACTGTTATTAAAAGTTCCATTATTCTCTCGTCCACTGGTGGAAGTGTTGTTTGTATGACATATACGTCATCTTCTCTAACTGTTTCTAGTATTTTTACAAATGTGTTGTCATTTTTGAATTTAAAAGCTTCTTTAGCTCCTAATTTTACTCCTAATTGATGACATATGCGATTTGCAAAGTCTTCTGCCGAATTGCATGCAAATATTTTTACATTATCCAAGTTAAAACTCCCCTTTCATATTTGTTTGCTTGCTTTTTCGTAAGTCAAGCAATATTGAATTTTACTTGTTGTCTTTCTAGGGTTATTTTATCATCTAGCTCTAATATTCTCAACATTTTTCGACGTTTTTATCTAAAAATTATACTATATTATATTCACATGCCCTAATCAATCTATTCATTATACTTAGTCCTAAATTTTTCTCATTTACTCCTTCTATTATAGCAATATTACAACCTAATTTATCCACCCTTCTTAAGCTCGAAAAAATGTTGCTAGAAATTTCTTCTAAGTTTTCTTTACTACCTAGGCTAATAAACATCTCATTTGAAACATTGATATATTGTCTATCCTCTGCAAATCCTAAAACACAACAATTATCGTTTTGTTGAATTAAATTATTTACTTTTTCTATTTGCATTGAACCCATCTTTACCAATATGCATTTTGTTTTAGGAGAATAATGCTTATATTTCATACCAGGACTTTCAACTTTTTCGCCTTTTTCAACTTTACTAAATAATTTATCACTAAGCTTAACATTGCCGAATAACTCTTTTTATATCATCTTCAGTAACAAATCCTGGTCTTAGAATAACAGGTATTCCTTCTATAACTCTTACAACTGTAGATTCAATTCCTATATTGCTTTTTCCGCCATCTACAATTATATCTATCTTGTCTTCAAATTCTTCTTTTATATCATCAACACAAGTTCCACTTGGTTTAGATGATAAATTAGCACTAGGGGCTGCAAGAGGAATGTTTGCCGTTTTTATAACCTTATTGATTATTTTATTACTAGGCATTCTTATGCCAACTGTTTTTCCGAAAGCAAGTTACTGTATCACAAATACAGCTCTTTTTATTTAATATGAGTGTAAATGGTCCTGGCATAAAGCTATCAATAAGTTTTTCTTCTATCTCGTTTGGCATTTCAGCAATATCATAAATCATATTTTTATCGCTAACATGAACGATTAAAGGATTATCTTGGGCTCTTCCTTTAACTTCAAAAATCTTTTTACAAGCATCATCTGAAAAAGCGTTTGCAGCTATTCCATATACCGTTTCTGTTGGAAGTATAACTAGATTATTTTCTTTTAAATTTTTAACAACATCTGCTAACTCTGTTTCATTTATGCAATTTTTCCAATCATATATCTTAAACATATCATAATACCTTCTTTTTCTTTATATCACACTTATTATACTTGCCATCTGTGGTATTGTAAAGCTTATGGCTCTGAATAATCGACATTTTTTCAAAAAATACTTGCCTTTGTTTTTTTTACATGTTATACTAATAATGTTCTTTGGCCCATTGGTCAAGCGGTTAAGACGCGGCCCTCTCAAGGCCGAATCATGGGTTCGATTCCCGTATGGGTCACCAAAGTTAACCCCCTTGCAGATTGTTAAATCTTGCAAGGGGTTGTTTTTTATATGTTTGTTAAATCGTTTTTATACCATTATAATACATAATTTTCTTACCAAGTTTATTTGCATATTCTATTTCTAATTTTGTACTATCTCCAATATAATCATCTTTATTTACAACAAAAATAGTATCCGCTAATTCTATTCTTTTTAAATGTTCTTCCTTTATTTTTAATAATTGCTCTTTTGTTATTTCAATATCTTCTAAGACATGATATACAGGTGTGAGAACGCAATCTCCTAATAATGCCATTTTCTCAGCTATTTCCATTATTTCTTTTTGAAATTTCATACTTCCACATATTGTTATTATTTTCATCTTTTCACTTCTCCTATTGTTTGCTATTTTGCTTCTCTATAATTTCTATGTAGGCATCAAATACTTTTTTCACTTGGCTATCCCAATTTACATATATGTCTTTGTACGCATTTTCAGATACATCTTTATACAACTTTTCATTAGTTATTATTTCGTTTATTTTTTCAGCGAAGTCGTTTTCATTGTTTTTGCAAATAAAGCCATTCACATTTTCTGTTATAGTTGCTGTTGTTGCTGCACCTTCGACAAATAATGTTGGCGTTTTTTGCGATGCTGCTTCTATTTGAACTATTGATGATGCATCATATAATGATGGAAACAAAAACAAATCAGCTCTTGCATATATATTCGCAAGCAATTTTCTATCCGTTATTCTTCCGCACATTATTATGTCTTGTTCCATGTTGTTTTTACTAATGATACTTTTTAGTTCGTCTTCATCTTGTCCACTTCCTACAAATAACATTTTGAATTTTGGATCGTATTTCTCTTTTAATATTTTCAAACTACGTGCAATTAAATACACATTTTTCAAATTATTTATTCTACCAACAAATAAGAATACTTTTTCTTTGGGTGAGATATTGTATTTTTGATTGATTAACTTCTTAGTTTCTTCTATATTTTCAAGCAACTCCATGTCCGTTGCATTTCCCATTACTTTTGGCAGTTTTTTATATTTATATTCTTCGTAATATATTTTTGCCACTTCGCTATTTACAGCCCAACACTCATCACACTTGTTGTATTGTTTTACAATTACTTTAGTTAGGATATTAGCAAAAGGCTCATACTTAACTGCTCTTAAGAAATCTTTTTTATATTGACTATGCATTGTTGCAATAACCGGTACATTATTCTTCTTAGCATATTCTATGCCCACTTTTCCAATTGAAAATGGAGAATGTATATGCACTATATCTAGTTTTGTACCATTTAATTCACACATAAATTTTTTATCAAGTTTTGGCATTGGCAGAGAATAATCGATTATTGGCATTTTTATTGATTTACACCTAACAACTTTATATGGAATTTTTGAATCATCGAATTTACCTTTTGCATAATCAGGTGCAAAGACAATCACATTTGCATATTTAATAAGTCTCTTAGCGTAATTATCTACCACCATAACAACACCATCTATCATTGGAAAGAATGTATCTATAAATAAACCTATTGTAATTTTTTTAGTAGCTTGAACTTTTTCTACATTATCTATATTTTCCACAGAATTCCCCACTTTCAAATTTATATTACCAATCATTATAACTCTACTATATTAACTTCATTTCCATGTTCTTTTATGATACTAATTAAATCTTCTACTTTTAGCCATAGTGTTGCTGTATTTTCATTTGGATGTATTCCAATTATTTGTTTACCATTAAGAAAGTCCTTGTCTAAGTAAAAAGCTACTTTTAACTCTTTGTCGTTTAACATTCCAAGTGGAGTTACTGAACCTGCAATCAAATTCATGATACTCATTAGCTCTTGCTCAGAAGCGAAGCTTAATGGTCTCGTGTTGTTTTGCCTTCTAAATTCTTTCAAATCAACTCTTTTGTCTCCTTTAACTGTTATAAGATAATAATTCCTTTTTTTATCATCACGAACAAATAAATTTTTTGCATCATATTCAGGATATGGCACTTCTATTTCTAATAATTCATTCATATTGAAAACTGCTTTATGCTCCGTTATTTCATGCCATATGTTTTTACTTTTTATAAAATCATATATTTCTTGTTTGTTCATTCTTTAATCTCACTTTCAAGATACAACTTATCATTTTAGTTTGTATATAGCGGTCAAATTTTTCTCCGCATCAGCATCGTTTTCTGTATATAGACTTCTTTCAAATTGAATATTATTCTTGCTCAAACACAATTCTAAAAAACATAAGAATATTCCAATGTCAATTTGATTATAGTATATAACCATATCTTTTGGCATAATTCCTCTTTTTCCATCTTTTCTATATCTATACACTTTTATTTCGCCATTAGATGCCTCAACTTTCCATGGCTGCGTATTACAAGCACTTGGTGCAAATCTAGCTATATTTGCAATATCTAAATAAAACTCTCCGTTCCAGATTTCTTCAACACTTTTTCTTGTACTTTTAAACATATCTTTTCTAAACTTATCTTCTGAATCTATTTTCGCTATTGCAATCATAATTACGAAGTCCAATCCTTCGTATTGTTTTTCTTTTGGTCTACCAATTCCAAACCATAGTGTCCCAATGTTTTTTGATACAAGATATAAATCTAATTGTTCTCCTAAATATCCTATATTTTGCAGATAGTTATCTTTCTTTTCTGAATAGAATAATATGCAATATTCTTGTTCCCTTTTGCATGTTGTGTTATCTTTTTCTATTCTTATTTTTACATCAATATTGTCTACTAACGGTTTTAGTCTATTAAACTCTGTTTCTATATCTTTTAACTCTTCTTCCGTAATATGTTCATTTCCAATGTTTCTAAACAAATGAAATGATTTTCTTTTAGATATCATGTTATATAAATTTTTATCCATATAAGTATTCTCCTATTTATTTTTTGACAGCGATTATTCCGTTTTTTTAGTACCTTCTCTTTCAATCTTCTTAAAAAACAGTATGTATACTAATATTGCATCGATTATAAAATCATAAATTCTTAATCTGTCAAATAAGACTATACTTGACAAAACAGACACTGCTACTATTCCTACACTTATGATTTTAGGGAATATACCTTTTTCTTTGCTAAGCCAAGCAAAGTATGCCATCACTGGAGAAAATAGTGCAAATATTGTCCAACCTATTATAAATGATTGACTGTACACTCCGTGGGTAACTTTTGCAACATAGTAATAAGTGATTAACATTCCTATGCAGAATGGAAATACATTTAGCATAGCACTTTTTTTGTTTTTGCTATAAATTGATATTATTGTTCCAATCAAAATCCATATTGCCATTTGTGAAAAAATATTTCCTAAATTTGTGGTATATATATCTAATAATCTGCTTATTATTCCTAAAATCAAGCCGAGAATAGACATCCACTGTGGTTTTAACATTTTTTTCATAAGTACCTCACTTTCACATCATACTTTATTTAACTGTTTATCAAACGCTCATTATTATTCGAGTCAACATTCAATATCTCGATGAATGCTGATTACTGTTTTTAATTTTTCACTCTTTCATGCTTTCTTTAAACAAATCTATCAATTCTTTGTGATTTAAAACTGTATAATCTGCAAGCTCTTTTATTTTTTCTCTATCCTTATCTGAATATTTATCATAAACAACTATGACATCAAGATTAGCATTTTTGGCTGCAAGAACACCTGTTAACGAATCCTCTACCACAACACATTTTGATAAATCATCAATTTTAAAGTTTTCAATTATTTTATTATAAATTTCCGGATTTGGTTTTTTAAATTTTACATCATCTTTAGCTACTATTAGGTCAAAATAGTCTTTAATATTACATTTATTTTTGATATTTTCATTTTCAGTAATATAGATATCTATTGTCTCTCTTCTTGAAACTGTGGCTAATGCTAATTTTATATTTTGTTTTTTTAAATACTTTATAAGTTTATCTGCATTTGCTTTATATTTAATATCTCTTGAAAATTTTTGGGATAAATCTCTTCGAAGTTGTAAAATTTCTTTTCCTGATAAAACAGAATTATATCTTGTTTTTAAATACTCACAATAATTTAGATATATGTCACCTGTACTATTATTTTTAATAAATTCATCTCTTTCTTGTAAGATTTCATTTGAACTTCTATTATCTCCAAGTGAACGTACCAATTCAATATCTAAACAATTATGTGCACCATTTGAATCAATCAAAGTACCATCAAGATCAAAAATAACCAAATCTAAATTAGATAATTTTTTCTTTAAAGAGTCTCTCATGGCTAACCTCCTATTTTTTGAGTAACCAAATTTTGTTCTACCCATTTTGCTTTAAATACATTTTACAGACTATTATATGTATCAATAATTGTTGCCTTTTTTATGGTTTTTAAGTTTTTTAATCTACAACAACTCTCTAATTCTTTATCAGAAAAGCCATAATTTTCCCAACTCTTATAATCACTTAAGCATTCATATTTATCCCTATCTAAAACTTTTATATCCGATAAGTTATCATTATCTAATTTTGCAATAAAGCCATAATCAAATACACCCTCATCATTTCGCATAAATCCCCATAAATAGCAAACATTATTATCATCAAACTCTATGTCTTTAAGGAATATTTTTTTGTGATTTTCAAACAGTTTTTTTACAATGCTATAATCTTTCATATCATAAATGGTTAATCTAGTTTGAGTGGAGTAAATAGGGCTTTCTATATTGTATAAATATAATCCATCTTTACTAAATTCAAAACCACCATCTTGGGCACCACCTACTTGTGAAGTTTTAATTTTTTTTAATAATTTCAATTCATCTAAATCATATATAACTAAAAAGTCACCTGTTGATTTGGCAACTAATATATTACTATTCGGTTTAAATTTTGCTCGGTAAACATACGGCGCATCTTTAAATCTCTTTAATTCTTTGCCATCTTTGTCATAAATATAAACAGTCGCACCACTACAGCCAACATTATACTTATCATTATTACAAACTCCCCAAAATTTCCTCATATTTTCCACCTTCACTTTTTATTGCTTTGTTAACTTTTAATTATAATCAACAATTATTTTTAAAAGCCATATTATCTGCTCACTTCCACATTATAGCTTTTCAAAGAAATTGTAACACAAAAGGTAGATAACTTTCAATCAAATTATCTACCTTAAATTACTATTTTTCTAACTAATTTTTTAAAACAATGATATTTGTTTGTTATTTATAATGTCTTTTTTATATGCTTTAATAATATCATTCATGTTGTGTAGTACTCCATATTTATCACACTCACTATTAAACACTTTATACAGCCTTTTATAATTCGATTATAAATGCTAAAACAGAATTTATCATTATAATATCTACAAAAATACAATTTTCATTTAATTCTTTAATCGCTTGAAATCTTTAGGAAGATACACAAACATTTTGCTCAATTATTCTTGATATTGGCTAATCAACTTTTCAAAAGAATTAGCATTTAATATAGTATTTGATACAAATTTTCCTTTATAAAAATTAGCCCAGTTATTAAATACACAAGGTGCATTTTTGGCTTTTTTCAAAGAATCAATTTTGATAAATTTAATCATAATATTATTTTCTTTTGCATATTCTGACAATTCTTTTACTTCATACTCCACATAAGGACACTCATTACTATAATAAATTGTAAAGTCCTGATTATCGATTTTCATATTTCTAGCATTATCATTAAATTTAGGTACTTCACTTGTTTCAAATTGAAGTGCTAACAATTCATAATCGCCTATTTCATCAACAACTTCAAAGCCATAATGTATAAAAAACTCTTTTTCACTAATAAAAGGCTTTTTCTTTTTAGAAGTTAAAGTACAAATGCCACTTATACCTTTTTCTTTAGAATCATTTATTGCATATTCTAATAATTCTTTTGCAATTCCTTTACCTTTAAAACTTCCTGCAACCCATAAGCAATAAATATATTCATAATTCTTACCACTAACGGGCACCCATGCTGTTTCTATTGGCTCATATTCGATAAATGCTTTTCCTCTAGCATTTAATTTTCTAAAAATATGACCATCTTTCAACTTTCTTTTAATCCATTCTTTTTTACTATTGACACCTATTTGATGCTTTTTATCTCCTATAGCACAACAAATATGCTCATCATCAATATTTTCTAATGTTAAATTTATATATTCATTCATATTATTTTACTCCTTCTAATGGCTTTATACCATTCATAATTATTTCTAATGACAAATCAAAACTTTCTTTAATTGATACAGGATTCCCAAAGGAATTATTGTTTACAAGTAAAGAAAATCCCTCTAAAAAACTTCTTAATGTTCTTATAATATGATTTATATTAACATCACTAATATCTAAGGGTTTCATTACTTTAAATATCATATTAAAAAGTCTTGTAGTAGCTTTTTCTTTTTCAACGCTCTCATACTTGTTATACCAAAGCATAGCAGTAAAGACTCCTTTATTATTGGTAGCATAATCATAAAAAGCATAACACATATTTTTTAAAGCTTCATATCCTGATACTATTTTTTAGCATATTATCCTCCATAACTAATTATAATATTGGCTAATTGGATTAGTCTTGTCAATAGAAAAAAAGAAATTATAAAAAATAATTTCTCTTGCAAATTAGTATTTCATTTTTACTCATCCTATTATAAAAGCAGATAATTATCAACTAATTACCTGCTCTAAAAATTGTAGTTTGTCGGTGACGTTACCTTTCAAAATCTTCAATTTCTTTTTGACTTTTTGTATTTGTTTTTATAATAAAATTTAAGTCTTCAATTGCTTTGTCTATATTCATCATTCCATTTCCAATAGGATAATAAACTGGGTATACTTTATATTCCATACCAGCTATATTCTTTAAAAAGTTTTGTTTTCTACATTGAGATACTGATATATTTTTATCCAACACAATAGAACTTACTTGATTTCCAAGTGTTATAATTGTCTTAGGATTAATTATTTCTATTTCTTTGCATAATAAATCTAAATATTGACTATAAACCGAATTTGGTAATACTCTAGCATCTACCTGTGTACATTTTCCTAAATTAGTTATAAAATATTTGTGTTTTTCTACATCAGCATATACTAAATCCGCAAATTTTTCATCCCACTCTTGTGGCTTTTTTGACATAATATCACTATATATTTCTTCATCAAGTAATCCTATTCTATAAAACAATTTCCATATATTCTTAGTTCCAATCCAAGGAGATCTTCTCCCTTTCCAATTTGGATCTGATGCAATATTTTTCCCAGTAGGATTCATAAAAACAAAACAAAAATCTGGATTATTAGTGCATCCTCCATTATATATAGATGTTAACTCCTTTGCTCCATACTGTAATTGTAATTTATCATATTCCGCGTTTAATTCACTTATTTTCATAACTACTACTACCTTTATTTATCATTATTTTATTATTAATATAATTTCCAACTATCGTTATCAAACTTGTAACTATAATTGCATTTATTGAAGATATTCCAAATTTTAAAAAGTAAGCTGATATTCCGCCTATAATAACAGCTATACAATTTATAAGATTTATATTTTTACTAGAATAATCTTTCTTTGAAATATAATTTACTATTTGTTTTCCCACACCTTATCTATGCTTGTAAATGATAATTTTTGCATTTTGATAGTTGTTGTCATATTCACTTACTAGTATGTAATCATTATCTGCTACTATGCCATAATATCCAGCACTATTTTTTTAGGTAATTGAGTTCCTAAATAAATATTATTATCCTTTAACAATTTGATTTTTTCTCCATTTGGAAGCTCATATTCAAGATTCACAAATATACCATTTAGCGGATATAATTCTTCTATTTTTGAAATAAATCCTAAATTAAGCCCATAAATTTCTTTGAGTAAATTTTTTTATATTCAGTGATTTTTTCCTTAGTATTTCCGTTTTTATCATAGCAAAATTCTGCCAAAATGCAGTCTCCGCCCCACGGATGTCCATTTGTATTGGCACAACCCTTGCATTTGTCTTTAATTTTACATTCATCACAATTAACGCCACATATACTATTCATAATGCTACTCCTTCATTCTTTGTTTTATATTCATATTACACTATGCTCCTATATCTATTACTTTAATATTTTGCTTTTTATTGTTGGCTTTTTTATACATAAAACATTCTTTTTGGTGCGAATATATTACGCCTATTGCCTGTAAATATGAATAAATAATTGTTGTTCCAACAAATTTCATTCCTCTTTTCTGCAAGTCTTTTGAAATCGCATCTGATAACTCCGACCTTGTTTTATCTGCTTCATAGATTACTTTATTATCAGTAAAACTCCATATGTAGTTTGAGAATGTTTTGTATTCTTTTTGTATTTCTTTAAATGTTTTACTATTTGTTATAGTCGCGTTTATTTTTAATTTGTTTCTTACGATATTCTCATTTTTTAGTAACTCTTGTACTTTTTTATTATCATAAGTGCATACTTTATCTATTTCAAAGTTATCAAATGCTTTTCTAAAAGCTTCTCTTTTGTTTAATATACATTCCCAAGATAAGCCTGCTTGGAATGATTCTAATATTAGCATTTCGTATAAGTGTCTATCTTCATATACAGGTACGCCCCACTCTTTATCGTGGTATTCTATGTATTTTTCATTTTTCAAATTGCACCATTTGCATCTTACCATAATGCAGTACCTCTCTTATCTACTATAAATTCAAGTTCGTTATGTGTTGATATTAGTTCATCAAATATTTCTTTATATTTTTTCACTTCAATACTCCACGAAATAACACCCATCTATACAACTGTCTTCACATTTTAAAAACATTAATTATTTTGATTTGATGACTTATAAATATTTACTCTAATTTCTTTAATTTTCTTTCTTGTTTATCAAATCAATAAATTTTTTCGCCCTAGTTTGGATCATATAATTCAAGCAATTAAGCCTTTTGGCAGGCAAATTATAACTACTATGTTTCTTAAACTTGAAATTAAGCAGTTTTCTTAATTGCTTAATTTTATCTTTATCGCAAAATTCTTTAACTAAATCATCATAACTAACTCCATAATAAGAAATATTAACCTCTTCTTTTTCAATATATTCTTTAAAAACATTAATATCGTTAAAAACATCTGGCATAGTTTTTGATAACAAACTTTCTCCATTATCAAATATTGGCGCAAAATCTATAAAATTTCCTGTATGATTATCTCTTAATAATCCAAAATTTCCAAAGTGTCTATCAGGGTTAATGCATATAGCATCAAACAAAATCATATCTGTAAACTTTTTTTCAAATCCTAATTTTTTTATATACTCATATGTTTTCCTGATTCCACCAGAAGAAACAACATCTCCAATTTGCACATAAGAAACATCCGCACTAGTAAATAATTTACAAGTTGAAGCTTGCATTTTTCTCCATCTACTTAAATTGTACTCGACATGATCTATCCCCATTTTAGCCGCTACCTGACTTGAATAGTATTCACAATATGGCTCAAAACCTGTATTTGCAGCTTGGTATAAAGCTGTGCTACCTTTATATAAATACACTTCATTTTTGATTCTTCTCCATGCTTTTGGCAATATTCCATTAGTTGTAAACTCAGGAGATGATATCAAATTTGATATTTTTGACGAATACCCTGTAAAAGCAACTAATGATAAAACTTCTGAAAAGTCATTATCATATAAATTATAATCTTTAAACTTTAATGTATTATCTTGAACTATCCAGTAGCTGTCTATTAGTGATAATCCTTTACTTACATCGATAATTGCCTTTCTATCATTTATATTTAATCCAGCCATTTCTAATATTGTCTGTACGAAAGTTCTATTTTTAGGTATTACTCTTGACTTTATAAATTCTTCTATTTTTTCTTCATTTACTACATCTTTCAGACAAATCGGAAAAACATTCTTGTTATTGCTTAATATCTTTATATTAGATATTTTTAATCCTAAATCATTTTCCATATCAAACGATAAAAGATCGTCATCATATAGCTTTAGATAATACATATTTATTCACCCCATTGCATAGTTATTGTTACTATTCAGACTTAATTTAAAACTGAATTATAATGTTTTTATGGAGCACACTTAAGCTCCGCTACAATTTCATAGCACACATTTACATTTGATATATACTTTTTATTTTTAAGACTGAATGGTAACTAGTTATTTTTATCTATAATATTTTGAATCATATATTACTTGCTCATGCATTCTTTTTATGCCTTGTTTTATATTTTTAGCTCTTACTTCACCTATTCCCTCTACATCATCTAATTCTTCGATTGTTGCTCTAATTATGTGTTTAAAATCGCCTAATAGTTTATTCATGTTGTCTATTATATTGATTGGCGTTTTTGGTATTTTACTTAATTGTCTATATCCTTTTGGCGATACTTCGATGTCCTCCATTCTCGTTTCTGTATCATATCCTAATAGTTTTACTATGTTGTTTGAATCCATTAACTCTTGTCTTGATAAATCTGATATTTTGTCTAGTGCATCTTCTACAGTTATTTCGCCTCTTATATAGTCTTTTATTAGCAAGTATTCTTCTATATCTAGATTTTTTGTTAGCTCTGTTAATTGAAGTTCGATTAGTCTTCCCTCATCTCCAAGCTCTATTATATATCTATTTACTTCGTTTACTACTCTCATGCAAAGTTCTGCTCTTTGCACTGATATTACTACATTTTCTAATGTTACTACATCATCAAATTCGAATTCGTTAAGTGTTGATATTGTTTCATCAAATGTCGCCTTATATTTTTCAACTGTTTGTAGTGCTTGATTTGCTCTTGAAAGTACATTTGCACTTTCTTTTATTACATATCTGAAATTACCTTTAAATATTGTGATTAAGTTTCTTCTCTGCGATATGCTTATTACTAGTTCGTTTGTTTGTTTTGCCATTCTTTCACTTGTTCTATGTCTCGTTCCTGTTTCGATTGTAGGGATTGATGCATCAGGGATTAACTGTGTATTTGCTAAAACTATTTTTTTAGCATCTTTACTTAAGACTATTGCTCCATCCATCTTGGCAAGCTCATACATTTTTGCCGGTGTGTACTCTTCATTTATTTTGAAGCCACCATCTGCAAGTTTCATTACTTCTTCTGAATCACTTATTACTATAAGTGCTCCTGTTCTTGCTTTTAATATGTTTTCTAATCCCTCTCTTAAATCTGTTCCTGGTGCAACCATTTTTAATATTTGATATAGTTCTTGATTTTTTCCTGTTTCATTTCTCATACTAAATTTCCTCCAAACTTACTTTTAAAGCTTTTTATACGATGCCACAGACTTTTAGTGCTTCTCTCACATCTTTCACACCTATTATATTTATTTTAGTTTCTATTTTCAATTGTTTTTTACTGTTTTCCGGCACAATGCATGTCTTAAATCCGAGTTTTTCTGCTTCTTTTATTCTTTTTTCGACAGAGCTTACGCTTCTTACTTCGCCTGTTAATCCTATTTCTCCAATTGCTACTAAATCTTTAGATATTGGAACGTTTTTATAGCTTGACGCAACTGCAAGTGCTATGCCAAGATCCGCAGCTGGCTCGTTTACTTTTATTCCACTTACGATATTAACATATGCGTCTTGATTGCTTATTGATAGTCCTCCTCTTTTTTCTAAAACTGCCATTAGAAGTGCGAGTCTATTATAGTCAATTCCTATGCCTGTCCTTTTTGGAAGCCCAAATGGTGTTGGTGCAAGGAGTGCTTGTACTTCTATTAGCATTGGTCTAGTGCCTTCCATTGTTGCCATTACAAGTGAACCTGATGGATTTCCATCTCTTTCTGATATTAAAATTTCTGAAGGGTTTGTTACCTCTACCATTCCCTCTTCACGCATTTCAAATAATCCTACTTCATTTGTTGAACCAAATCTATTTTTTACGCTTCTTAAAATTCTGTATGTAAAATATCTTTCCCCCTCTAAGTATAATACTGTATCTACCATATGTTCTAGCACTCTAGGACCTGCTATTGAACCATCTTTTGTTACATGCCCTATTATTACTGTTGTTATGTTTTGCTTTTTACACATCTGCATTATTCTAGCTGTTATTTCTCTTACTTGACTTACACTGCCCGGTGCTGCTGAAAGTTCTTCGCTATACATTGTTTGTATTGAGTCTATTACCATAAATACTGGTTTTTCTTTTTGTATTTTTTCTTCAATTAACTCAACACTAGTTTCTCCGCAAAAAAGAAATTTTATCATTATTTATTTTTAGTCTATCTGCTCTCATTTTTATTTGGCTTGCGGATTCCTCTCCTGATACATATAATACTTCTCCATCTTCCTTTATATTATTACATATCTGAAGTATTAGTGTTGATTTTCCGTATTCCTGGTTCTCCGCCTAGCAATATGAGAGAGCCTTGAACTAAACCTCCACCCAAGACTCTATCTAATTCTTGTATCCCTGTTTTTGTTCTATCATATGTTTTAGCCTCTACTGTATTTAGTTTTACTACATCTGCATCACTTATTCGCTTAGTAGTACCTGCTTTTGTATCTTTTTGAATTTTTTCCTCATAAAAAGAATTCCAGCTATTACAAGCTGGACATTTTCCGCAACCATTTTGGAGATTCGTTTCCACAATTGTTGCATACAAAAATTGTTTGAGTTTTTGCCATTTATTACACCTCTTACACTTGCTTATTTGTTTTTGCCTAATAATTCATTTTTTACGATTACATACATTGCGTGTGACCATGAAAGTTGCATTACCCATACTGAATTGTGCCCATTTCTATTTATTTGTTCTGGCAAGAAGTTTAAATTGTCTGCATGCTCTGTTACCCAGTTAAATAGTTCGTGTGCTCTTTCTATGTTACCAACTTTTATATAGTATAATGCAAGCCAAAGTGATGATATAATCCACGCGTTTCCGCCTATATAATTATCTCCCTCATATCGCATATATCCACCGTTTTCAAGTCTTAGTTTGTTTTCGATTTGCTCTACGGTGTTTTTTACACATTCATCTTTTATGTCTATTATATCAAATGGAACTACAACGGAAAGTAGTGATATGTCTGTCTGCTCATTATCTAAACTTCTTATAAATTTATTTTCTTTTACGAATTTTTCTTTTATTGCTTTTTTAATATTTCTTGTTTCTAACTCTATTATTGGCGATAGTTTTTTATACTTTAACGGATTTATACTCATTAGCATTTCATTTGCGACTTTTAATCCCTCGTATATACTTGCTGTTGAATATAAGTGCATACCTTTTCTTTCTTCCCACAAGTCAAAACAATTTTTAGAGATATGTTCCTCTGTTAAAAAGTTTAATAATGCAACAGTTGCTTTATATATCAAGTCTTCATGTTTTCTCCATTTTCCGTTTTCATGCACACCTATTAAAATTGATGCTGTTTCATCTATTTGTATTCCCCATGATGGAGCAAGTTCACCGTTTGAATAGTATCTTTGTTCAAATATTCCGTGAATCGAACTGTGCTTTTTTAGCCCACACATCATAGAACTTTTCGGTTAGATGCCTCATTCCTAGTATGTTTAATGATTTGTTTATAAATAATGCATCTCTTGGCCAGCAATAACCATATCTGCCACATCTTTCAAAATTTTCATCTACATCTGGACTTGCTAGCACTGCACCTGTTTTAGGATTTGAAAGTAGTGCATACATTAAGATTGTTCTTTCTATTATTTCTTTTTCTTTTATTTTGTTTAAATCCTTTAAAATATTGTTAGAACTATATTTTTCTAAATAATCTTTCCAATATTTTTTTGTTGTGTCATAAAATAAGTTTTCAGCTTGTGCTTTACACCAGTTTATATCTTCAAGAGTCTCTTTAAGCTTTGAATTAAATAGAATGTATATTGTTATGTCATCTGTATTTTCATATAAGATGGCCGAATCTTCTGACATTCCTATATAATCTTCTGGATACAGATTTCCGTTTTCTAATGTATACTTTGAATTATTTATTTGATAATTCGATATTTTTTGATTTGAAAATGTCGCCATATACATATCTTGACAGTACTGAATAAGTGTATTATCTATTACCATTCCAGACACTTTTTTATTTACATCTGAATTCAACTTTGAATACACAAATAAATTTACTTTTTTACTAAACTTTAATTTTCTAACTACTATATCTTTTTTAGGAAGTACATAGTCTCTTTGCAAAATTTCTACGCCATCCATTTCAAGCTCTGTATACAAGATATTTCCCTCATAATATTGCTTTTTAGCATTTGCATTTTCAAACCACTTAACATTATTATCTAGTATTCCAAATTTGTAACTATCTATATTTTGAAAGTAATCTATATTAGGATAATAGAGTCTTATTAACTCTCCTTTATCCGTCAAACAGCCTAAAATATTTGAATTTCCGATTAGTGCATTATTAAAATATTTACTCATATTTTCCTCCACATTTTACGGTATATATTATTTTCCAAGCAATCTAAACATTTCTTTTTTATAACTTTCAACTCCTGGTTGATTAAATGGATTTACTCCTAAAAGATATCCACTTATTCCGCATGCTTTTTCAAAGAAATATAATAGTTCACCAATTGTATATTCATTTATTTCATCAACTTCTATTATAATGTTTGGAACATCGCCATTTGTATGTGCTATTATTGTTCCTTGCATTGCAGAATGATTCACTTCATTCATTGTTTTTCCATCTAAATAATCTAGGCTATCTAGTGAACCTTTATCGCATTTTAATTTTAAATCTCTATATGGATTTTTTATGTTTATAACTGTTTCAAATAAATGTCTTTCTCCACTTTGAATGTATTGTCCCATAGAATGTAAATCTGTTGTGTAATCAACTCCTGCGGGGAATATTCCTTTTCCGTCCTTTCCTTCACTTTCTCCAAATAGTTGTTTCCACCATTCTGTTATATAATGAAGTTTAGGCTCATAATTTACTAATAGTTCTATCTTTTTTCCTCTCTTATATAAAATATTTCTTAAAACTGCATATTCATAGCAATCGTTGTTTTCTAAGTTTGAATACTTCATTATTCCTGAATTTACGCCATCTAGCACTTTATCTACGTCTATTCCAGCTGCTGCTATTGGTAGTAAACCAACTGGTGTAAATACAGAGTATCTTCCACCAATGTCATCTGGAACTACAAATGTTTCATAGCCCTTTTCTGTTGCAAGTTTTTTAAGCACTCCTTTTTCTTTATCTGTTGTAACATATATTCTTTTTCTTGCTTCTTCCTCGCCATATTTTTCTTCTAAAAATTCTCTTAATACTTTAAAAGATATTGCTGGTTCTATAGTTGTTCCTGATTTTGATATAACATTTAATGATATATCTTTATCTTTTATATAATCTAATAAATCATTTAAATAGTCCGGACTAACGTTGTTTCCTGCAAATATTACTTTTTTATTTTGGAACGGATTTGATAATGCTTCGATTACTGCCCTTGCGCCTAAGTATGAGCCACCAATTCCTATTACTATAAGAATGTCTGAATTTTCATTTATTCTTTTTGCTGCATTTTTTATTCTTTTTATTTCTTTATCATCATTTTTTAAATTTACCCATCCTAAGAATGATGAACCCTCGCCAGTTCCTTCATGCAACATTTTGTGGCATTTTTCTACCTCTTCTTTGTAACTTAATACTTCGTCTTTTGAGACCGTCGATTTTTCAATATTTAGTTTCATAATTTCCTCCTTAGTTTTCTTTTCTTACTTAGCAACACCCAAGCCACTTCCTTTGCGCAACATTTTTATAAGTTAATTTTTTTATTCACTCAATGAATTTATTACCTCGGCAAAATATTGCATAGCATTTTGAGCTTCTTCTAATGTGTTTCCTGTTGCCCCTACTTCTAATATCATAGCACCAGTCGAAACATGTTGATTATATCTAGATTTGCTCAAGTTTATTTCTCTAAATAGTCCTGGATACATTTCTTCAGCTCGATTTTGTATCATTATTGCAAGCTTTAAATTTTCTTGCCATTTTTCATGTGAAAGTCCTGATGCATCTGTTCCAATAACAAACATAAGCTTTGCAACTGATTTACCGTTTATTTGAGTAGTAGGTCTAAAGTTATAATTGCTAGATATTGCATCTCTATGAATGTCTATTACAAAATCATACCTTTGTTTTTTCATAATATTTTCTACAGTCGCAAGTGAAGCCTTATATGCTCCATTATAGCTTGGATAATCGTGTACAGTTTTGTCATGCATACATTTATATCCTTTACTTGTTAGTGCATTTGCTAAAGCTTTACCTACTGATGTTATATTATATTTTTCATCTTCTGTTCTATAAAAGTCTGTATATTTATCTTTTTCTATTGTATAAGCTTCAGATGTATGAGTATGAAATATTAAAAAGCTAGTTTCACTATTAATTTTTTGAGCAGATACGGTTTTTAGTTTTTCTATATCTATTGTTCGTTTTGTGTAGTTCTTTATATATGCTTCTCCAACTTTTATTTTTCCACCTTGTAGTAGCTCTGTTTTATACTCTTTTGGCTTTTCATATTGCTTATTTTCTTCTACTGCAATTTTTATTCCATAATCTATTACGATTTCATTATTATCTATTTCGTCCTTATTTATGTATTCTGGCATTTTTTCATCTTTATTTTTGTAACATACACTATATAAATTTTTGATATTACTTTTAACAATGCTTTCTACTAAATTTATACTTGATTTTTCTGAAATATTTTTTCTAATTAAACTAAAAATAATTTCATCTTTTTTCAAATATACAAGCATTAAAAAAACGACTAACATTATTAAAAATGACACATACGCCAAGATTATCTCTAAATTGTAAATTATTTTTCTAATTGGAAAAACTTTTATCCTTATCACAATTACATCACCTAATAATATATAGGTTATCCAAATTGTAATTAGAACCAAAATTTAGGGGATGATAAAAACTTATTCATCCCCCAATGTATTATTGCAAACTTGTTATATCATCTGTAAACTTTGTCATTATGTCTTTGGCCTTATCTTTTAACATTGCAAGTTCAATTTTTGCATCTATCAATTTTTCTTTTTCGGCTTCTATTTGTGCATCGATTTCTTGTCTTTCTTCTATTGCTTTATTTTTTGCATCTTCTACTATTTGTTTTGCTTGTTGTTCTGCTTTAAATAAAACATCTGATATGTTTTTCTTTGCTTCTTCAATTTCTTTTTTATCGCTTAAATATTTATTTAATCTATCGTTTAGTTTTGCATTTTCTGTTTTCATATTTAAAAGCTCTTGATTTTGTCTTCTAAGTTCTGCCTCATAATCTTTTCTTAAATCCGCTATATAATTTTCGACATCTGCTCTTTTTAGTCCAAATAATCCTTTTGAAATATTTTCTTCCATTGTTATTTTACCTCCTTAGATTTAATCATCCATTACTTCAATTGCTTCCATAACTCCATCATATATCGCTTGTGCAACATCTTGTTGAAATTTATCTGTCTTAAGTCTGGCAGCTTCTTCATCATTTGATATAAAGCAAACCTCACATAGTATTGCCGGCATATTTGTAACTGGTCTTGATTCTCCAACATCTGATTCTATCCTTCCTGATGCATTTTGCTCTAATACCCATAAGTCATTTCTGCTAACGACTCCTCTATCTATCATGTCGGTTGCTTTAACTATATTGTCTTTTACTAAAGTGGCAAGTTCTTTACTTGTTATTCCATAATCCTCTTTCTCATTAGGTTTGTCATAGAATAATACCATTGTGCCTTTATAATTTTTGTTTCCAAGTGAATTTATATGAACACTTACGAAAAGATCTGCATCATCATTTTCTAGCTGAAAATCTCTTCTTCCCTCTCTATCAATATATGTATCATCATCTCTACTAATTCTAACTTCTATATTATCTGTATCTTGCAACATTTCATATAGTTTAAGTGCTATTTTTAATGTATATTCTTTTTCATATGTAGTTCCATTGCATGCTCCTGGATCTTTTCCACCATGCCCTGCATCAACTAGTATTATCTTTTTTTGAGATTCACTTTTTTGCTTTAGCGTAACAATTACATCATCGCCATTTTGCTTTATTGTATAATTTATATTTTTTTCTCCATATATAGTAATTTTATTAGATTTTATAGTAATTTCTTCTGCAAATTCATCTTTAGTTTCAATCGTGCCTGTTCCACTTTTAAATTTTCTAGAAGAATATGTTATATAATATTTATTTGAAGTGGTTTTTTCGGTATCAAAATACTTTATATCTGTATCTCTTAATATAATGTTTGCATATGTTCCCTTATTAACATACTCAATGTTTTGATACGAGGTTTGCTCTATTTCTATCGAAAGCTCAGCTTTCTTTTCTGTAACTGTATAGTCGCATTTGCTATTAACATCAAATACTATTCTAACAACTTCTTCATCGCTTTGCGAAAATCTAATTGATGATATGTTTTTGTTATTTGGACTTATTGCATCTTTAACATCAACATTTAATTTAGCATTTTTTATATCTACTATTATTCTGTTTGGATTTGCAAGTGTAAAAACATTATAATCATATTTTCCTGTAATGCTTATTTTTGTTTTGTTATTTGAAGGAGAATATTTTATGCTATCTACAGTTGCTAAATCTTTTTTTATTTGTGTGTCATCGTTTTCATTTGGCTTACCTTCTCCATTTATAGTGTCACCACTTTCTTCACCAGATGGTGTATCACCACTTGGTGTGTCTATACTCGTATCATTGTCCTCATCTTTTGGAATGTATATTTTATCACCTATTGAAGCAACAAGTACATCTTTTTTAGAATCACCTGTTGGTAGTTCAAAGTTTTCGCTAAGCGCTAAATAAGTAATTGTTCTATCATCGTTTTGAACTACAGTATATTTATCAAATTCATCTACATCTAGTACAATTCTACTAACATTACCATCTTGCGTGCCAAAACGTATTTGCTTAATTACATCGTAATTTATTTTTTGTGTAGTTTTGTCTATTGCGAAATCTGTGTCTTTTAAATCTATTATCAATCTGTTTGGTTCTTCTAGCGAATAATATTTATATGTGTTTATTGGCATATCTGATAATATCTCGGTACATACAACATCGTTTATTATTTTTATTGCAACACCCTTTACATTAGCGATTTTATTCACAGATGTTATAAATACTGTTTTAGACTCGCCGTTCCAATCAACATTTTTTTCAAAAGCTTGTGCAACCGCTCTAACTGGTAAATATGTTGTTCCATCTATTATAAATGGCTCGACAATATTACCTGAAACATCTTTTGGTTCTATTTGTTTTTCGTTTATATAAATTGATATATTATTGTAGTTTAATGTAGCGTTTTTTTGATATTCTCTTGGTGTTCTATCTCCAGAATATGTTGCGCCATTTTTAGAATTATCAGAATCTTTTATGTGCACTGAATATGTACTTGCATCCCAACTTACTTCTTTGCCAAGAGCCTCAGAAATTGCTCTAACTGGTAAATATGTTGTTCCATCTATTATAAATGGGTCTACAACGAAACCATCGACATCAGTTGGAATTATTTTTTCATTATCTATGTTCAATGTTATTCCCGTATAATATAGTGTTTCTTCTTTAGTTCCTACCGAGGCAAATGATATGTTTGCATAAACACCAATTATTACAAGCATAATAATTAAAATTTTTTTCAAAAAATTCACCCCTTCTTTTAATCACATATATCATATCATAAAGCTCTATAAATAGACAACTTTTTTTCGAAAAAATCAAAATTTTGTCGTTCCTAATGGTTACTGTTCAGCCTTAAGGTAAATACGCATTAACTAGTAATGTTTTTATGGAGCACACTTAAGCTTAAGCTACATGCATACAAAGTACAATTACATCTATACGTGTTTTTTATTTTTGAAGTATGCATAGCAATTTTCTAATTATGTTTATTTTCTTGTTTTTTTGTATTTTTTATTCGTTTTTGGTTATTCTACTTGTAGAAATAAATATAAATTTTTCAATATTAGGAGGTTTTTATGAGCGTAACAAAAACTTTATGCATACAAGGTGTATCAATAATTTCTTTTGATGATGCAATTAAAACTGCATTCGAAGAGACTTCACTTTCTATAGATCATATATTTCAAGTAGAGGTTGTTTCGTTAAAATGCAACATCAGAGAAAATCGTATTTTTGAATATATCGCAGATACAAAAATTTCTTTTAAAATCGATACAGAAAGGAAGAAAGAACATGAAACCGATAGAAACTAAAAAAGATTATCAAAATTATGTGGATGAGAAATCGCCAAACTCACCTATCTGGATGAATATTGTAAAAGCTTTTTTTGTTGGTGGTTTTATCTGTTTAATTGGCCAATTTATAAATGACTTTTGGTCTTGGAGAGGCCTTGTAAAAGATGATGCCGCAACTGCAACCAGTATAACATTGATTTTTATTGGAATATTTTTTACAGCTATAAATGTATATAGTAAAATCGGAAAATTTGCTGGTGCCGGCTCTATTGTTCCAATAACCGGATTTGCTAATTCAATTGCTTCTCCTGCTATTGAGTTTAAGAGCGAAGGCTTAGTTCTAGGCGTTGGTGCTAAGCTATTCCAAATAGCAGGTCCTGTCTTAGTGTATGGAATAACAACTTCTATCGTTATAGGGCTTATTTATTTTATGTTTTCAGCAAAGGTATAAAGGAGGATTTTTATGGCAAATAAAAAAATTGGTAAACAAACTGTAAAACTTTCTAATCCTCCAACAATATCATCTGTTTATTCTATCGTTGGACCAAAAGAAGGTGAAGGTCCGATTGCTAAATATTTTGATATGATAATCGATGATGAAAATTGGGGTGAAAAAACTTGGGAAAAAGCAGAATCAAAGATTGTTAAAGAATGTGTTTCTGGTTGTCTTGGAAAAGAAAAAGTGAGCAATGAAGATATAGACTATATATTTTCTGGAGACCTTTTAAATCAATGTGTCTCTTCTTGTTTTGGTATTAGAGAAAGACAAATTCCCTATTTTGGAATATTTGGTGCATGTTCCACATTTGTCGAGGGATTATCTCTAGGTTCAATGCTAATTGATGGTCAAATGGCAGACAATGTACTATGCTCTACTTCAAGCCATTTTTGTAGTGCAGAAAAACAATTTAGATTTCCATTAGAGCTTGGCAATCAAAGGCCACCATCAGCGCAATGGACTGTAACAGGTTCTGGTACTGCTCTTTTAAAATCTAATGGACAAGGTCCGTTTATAACTCATGTAACAACAGGTAAAATTGTTGATATGGGCATCAAAGATGCGAATAATATGGGAGCCGCAATGGCACCTGCCGCAGTTGATACGCTTTATACTCATTTTAAAGATACTGGGCGTGCTCCAAGTTATTATGACTTAATTTTAACTGGTGATTTAGGTCACATAGGAAAAGGAATTGTAAAAGAATTGATGGAAACGCGAGGCTATAATTTAAACAATAATTATGATGATTGCGGTTGCTTAATTTTCGACAAATCTGAACAAGACACTCACTCTGGTGGCAGTGGTTGTGCATGTTGTGCTACTACTTTTTGTGGATACATCTATAATCAATTGCAAGCAAAAAAAATAAAGCGCGTTTTACTATGTGCTACTGGCGCTCTAATGAGTCCTACAACCGCACAGCAAAATGAAAGTATACTTGGAATCGCACATGCAGTGAGTATAGAAACTTAAGATTTTTCTTGCATTGTTACTACCTAATAGATATACTTTATATAAAGATATTTTTCGGAGGTAGCAATGAAAAAATTACATTTTATTTTAAAAATTAAATATCCTTTTTAATGAGAATGAAGCAATCTTCTAGATTTGTTTTTATTCTCATTTTTATAGCAAAAATCATAGTATGCTACACGAAAAATAAACTCATATCGGTAGCACCAATCAAAGTTTTTATACAGTAGGAAAAATTCAGCGCATAAAAGATTGCAAAACTTGTTACTTTCCTATTGTATAAAAAAATACAACGAACTCCAAGTAACTTAAGTGTGCTCCCAAAAGAAAATTTTTTAAAGGAGGTATTTTATGGAAACCATTGTATTAAATCATCCACTTGTAGAACACAAACTTACTATTTTAAGAAACAAAAATACTGGAACAAAGGAATTTAGAGAAATAGCAACAGAACTTGCAATGATTTTATGTTATGAAGCAATGAAAGATGCTAAACTTGAGAAAATTGAGGTTGAAACTCCTATAACCACAACTATTTCTGGCAAATTAAATGAAGATGACTATGCCTTTATTCCTATCTTAAGAGCAGGAATTATAATGGTAGATGGAGTTTTAAGAGTTATTCCAAATGCCAAAATTGGTCATATTGGTTTATATAGAAATGAAGAAACATTGGAGCCAGTGAAATATTACTACAAAGTGCCAAAAGATATAAAAAATAGAACCGTCCTTTTATTGGATCCTATGCTTGCAACTGGCGGAAGTGCGGTTGACGCAATCAGCATGATTAAAGCTGAGGGAGTTAAAAACATAAAATTCCTTTCAATCATCTCAGCTCCAGAAGGCTTAGCTAGAGTTCAAAAAGAACATCCTGATGTTCAAATTTATACAACTAGTATAGATGAGCGTTTAAATGAAAATGGATATATTGTCCCTGGTTTAGGAGATGCTGGCGATAGAATCTTTGGCACAAAATAACGGTTTATAGGTTTAAAATAGATATGTCACAAAAATAAATATTGAAAGAGAGTACCGAAAATGTTAAGGTTTAAATATC
>CAKPEF010000017.1 GCA_934149305.1 uncultured Clostridia bacterium | reverse complement strand
GCTAATGTATATAAAAAGGTATTTCAATTGCAGTTATTTCTAAATTGGTGTGACATATGTTTGACAAACCTACATTTATGCAAAATATGGAAATAAAAATCTGTTTGACTTAAACTCAAAATATGATATAATAATGACATAATTTGACACAGAAATAGTAGCTTTTTATAGATGTAATCAGAGATTTTGCGGTTGGTGAGAGCAAAACAATGATAAAAAGTGAATTACCAGTTGAATCGGTTACGCGTTATAGTTTTTGAGAGCATAGTATAAGTATTATGAATTAAGGTGGTACCGCGAAGTATATTCGTCCTTAAATCATAATACTTATTTTGTTTTATACGCAGGAGTTTAATATGGTAGTGTAAATTAACTTATGAAAAGCATTATCAGAATATGTAACGGGGCTTAAATTAAGCTTCATAAAGGAGGAAGAAAATGAAATTATATGATGAGTTAGTTTGGAGAGGACTTATTGAAAGCATTACAGATGAAGAATTGATTGAAAAAATAAATAATGGAGGTCTTACATTTTATATTGGAACAGACCCAACAGGAGATAGTTTGCACATAGGACATTATTCAACATTTTCAATGGCATTTAGATTAAAACAAGGTGGTCATAATCCAATACTTTTAGTAGGTGGTGGTACAGGTGCAATCGGTGATCCAAAGCCATCAGCAGAAAGACCTATGATTACTATGGAGCAATTAGATTACAATTATAAAAAACTAAGAAAACAAGTTGAAGAGATTTTCGGTTTTGAGGTTGTAAATAATTATGATTGGATAAAAGACATAAATGTATTAGACTACCTAAGAGACTTCGGAAAATTCTTCAATATAAATTATATGTTAGACAAAGAAACTGTTAAACGTAGAATAGAATCTGGTATCACATATACTGAATTTTCATACATGATATTGCAAGCACTAGACTTCTTGCACTTATATGAAACAAAAGGATGTACACTACAAATTGGTGGTTCTGACCAATGGGGAAATATAACATCAGGTGTTGAACTTATTAGAAAGAAAGTAAATGGAATAGCATATGGCTTAACAATGCCACTTATAACAAAAGCTGATGGTACTAAGTTTGGTAAATCTGAAGGAAATGCAATATGGTTAGACAAGAGTAAAACTTCTGCATACGAAATGTATCAATTCTTCTTGAATGCAGAAGATGAAAAAGTTATTGAATACTTAAAGAAATTAACCTTCTTATCAAAAGAAGAAATCGAAGAGTTAGAGAAGAAACATACTGAAAATCCACATCTAAGAGAAGCACACAAAGCTTTAGCAAAAGAGGTTATAACATTCTTACATGGAGAAGAAGAATATAACAAGGCAGTTAAAATTAGTGAATCATTATTTAGCGGAGATATTAAAGATTTAACACTTGAAGAAATAAACGATGCATTTAAAGATGTACCTAACTTTGAGCTTAAAGAAGAATCATTAATAGACATGCTTGTAAATAACAAAATAACAAGTAGTAAACGTGAAGCAAGAGAGTTTTTAAATGCAGGTTCAATTACTTTAAATGGTGAAAAAGTAACAGATGAAAACATGACGATAAATAAACAAATAGCAATAGGTGGCGAAGCAGTTATTGTAAGAAAAGGTAAGAAAAAATATTACTTTGGTAAATTTTAAAACATATAAAAAATATAGCGGTAACTTTTGGGTTATCGCTTTTTATGCAATTTGAGAATTATACTTGTCTAACGAAAAAACATTATTAATGGAGAGAGATTTTCTTGTTATTAGCGTAACAAAAATAGATTTTTATAAAGTCTTGTGTTAGTATATATTTAAAGAAAAATCAATTGTAATAAAAAGAAAATTATTTTATAGCATAATACACATTTAATTAGAAAAGAATAAGTGTTTAAGGAGGAAAATAATATGAAAGAAATTAGTTTAAAAATAGAAGGAATGCATTGCACAGGATGTTCAAATAGATTAGAAAAGGTATTAAATAATACAGACGGAGTAGAAAAAGCAACAGTTAGTTTTGAAGATAAAAAAGCAATAATAACATTTGATGAAAGCAAAACAAATATCGAAAAAATAAAAGAAACAATAGAAGACAGCGGATTTAAAGGAGAGTAAAAATGAAAAAGGTATTACTAAAGATTGATGGTATGACTTGTAGTGCATGCTCTTCAGGACTAGAAAAGTACCTAAACAAACAAGATGGAATAAAAGAGTCAGTAGTAAATCTAGTAATGAACAATGCAAGCATAGAATATGATGATACAAAATTAACACTAGATCAAGTTGAAAAATTTGTTGAGAAAGCAGGCTTTACAAGTCTAGGCATAGATAATTTTGAAAAAGATGAAAAGAAAAAATCAAATGAAAAGTATAAGCTAATTGGTATAACAATCATTTCGCTATTAGTTTTGTATATATCAATGTCGCACATGGTTGGTTTGCCAGTCATTCCATTTTTACACATGTTAAATCATCCTGTAAACTTTGCAGTGGCGTTATTTATACTTACAACAATAGTACTAGTTATGGGAAGAGATATCTTGAAAAATGGATATAAAAATTTAATTCATAAAACACCAAATATGGATACTTTAGTTACTATAGGTGTTTTAGCAAGTTATATATACAGTATTTATGGAACGATACAAATATTAAATGGTCAAAAAGAATATGTAGAAAACTTATATTATGAATCAGCTGCAATAGTAATTTTCTTTATCAAAATAGGCAAGTTTGTGGAAAATAAAAATAAAGACAAAACAAAAGAAGCATTAAAAAGTTTGATGAGTATAACACCAAACAATGCAACAATAATAAGAGATGAAAAAGAAGTTAAACTTACAATAGATGAAATTCAAAAGGGCGATATAGTAATTTGCAAACCTGGTGAAAAGATTGCAGTAGATGGCGAAATAGTAGACGGAGAGACTCATATAAACGAATCATTTATAACAGGCGAAAGCGTTCCAGTAAAAAGAGTTGTGGGCTCAAAAGTAATTGCAGGAAGCATAAATTATGAGGGTACGATAAAGTATAAGGCTGAGAAAATAGGTAGAGAATCGACTGTGTCAGAAATAGTAAGATTAGTTGCTGGAGCTACGGCAACTAAAGCGCCAATAGCTAAAATTGCAGATAAAATAAGCGGATATTTTGTGCCAGTAGTTTTGGTAATAGCAGTAATATCATTTGTTTTGTGGTTTGCCATTTCAAAAGATTTGGCACATGCAATCAATATATTTGTTAGTATATTAGTAGTTGCGTGTCCATGTAGCTTAGGCCTTGCAACACCGCTTGCAGTAGTTATTGCATCTGGTAATGCGAGCAAAAAAGGAATACTAGTAAAAACAAGTGAAGCACTAGAAAACACTCATAAAGTTAAGACAATATGTTTTGATAAAACGGGAACATTGACAAAGGGAACATTAAGCGTATCGAAAATATATAACTATGGCGGAATAGAAGAAAACGAGCTTATTAAAAAAGTAGCAAGCATAGAAAATAAATCAGAACATCCAATAGCAAGAGCGATAGTAAATTATGCAAAAGAAAAGAACATAGAGCTAGAAGAAGTAAAAGAATTCAAAGCGATTGCAGGTTTTGGAGTTAGTGCAGAAACAAACGAAGGAGATAAATATTTAATAGGAAATAGCAAACTAATGAACAACGAAAATATAGAAATACTAAATGATGAAGATGAGAAAACATTAGTAAATGAAGGCAACAGTATTTTGTTCGTTAGTAAGAATGGTAAGCTAGTAGCACTAATTGGAGTAAAAGATGTTTTAAAAGAAAATGTAGCAGAGGTAGTAAAAGAATTAAAAGCAAAACATATAGAAATAGTAATGTTAACAGGAGATAATGAAAAGACAGCAGAAATAATAGCAAAACAAATAGGAATAGACAAAGTAATATCAAATGTTACACCAAAAGAAAAAGCAGAAAAAATAAAAGAACTAAAAAAAGATGGCTTAGTAATGATGTGCGGAGATGGAATAAATGATAGTGTAAGTTTGGTTACATCAGATATAGGAGTTTCAATATCTTCGGGAACAGATATAGCAATGGATTCAGCACAAGTTGTTATAATGAACGATGACCTAGAAAAAATAAATGAACTAAGAGAAATAAGCGAAAAAACAATAAAAAATATAAAACAAAATCTATTTTGGGCATTTTTTTATAATGTATGTATGATACCAATAGCATGCGGAATACTAGAACCATTTGGAGTGGAAATGAATCCAATGATAGCAGCTTTTGCAATGACAATAAGCAGTTTAACAGTAGTATTAAACGCATTAAGACTCAGAACTAAATAAGGTAGTGTAAACTAATTTATGAAAAAATATAACTAATCGCAAAAAGTAGCTTAAGTCTAGGTGTGCTCCATAAATAAATTAGTGAATACAACCATATTAAACAAGGAGAGATGAATATGAAAAAATCAGAAGAAAAAACGAATGTAATGAGAATCTTAGATAAATTGAAAATAAATTATAAAAGCTATGATTATTCAAATACAGAAGCTGTAAATGGAATGGAAGTTGCTGAAATATTAAAACAAAATCCAAATCAAGTTTTTAAAACACTTGTTACAGTTGGAAAATCAGGTAGTAATTATGTGTTTGTAATTCCAGTAAATAAAGAGCTTGATTTGAAAAAAGCTGCACAAGCAGTAGGCGAGAAGAATATAGAAATGGTAAAATCTAAAGATTTACTTGCATTAACAGGATATATACATGGTGGTTGTTCACCTATTGGAATGAAAAAATTCTTTACTACTACGATAGATAAAACAGCCACAAATTTTGCGACGATAATTTTTAGTGCGGGAAAAATTGGTTATCAAGTAGAGCTTGGAATAGAGGATTTGAAAAAAGCAATTAGATTTAATCTTGCGGAAATAACGGTAGGGTAGTTGAATTTATATTGATAAAAATTTATTTTTCCTAAAGTGAGAAATTATCCTTTAGGAAATTTTTTTGTTCGTCACTTAGTTGTCATTTAAGTATTATATATTTATCTTGAAAGGAGAGTTACTATGGAAATTTTAAGAGTAGAGAATTTAACAAAGGTATATGGAAAGGACGAGGCAAAAGTTACAGCACTAGATAATGTTTCTTTCAAGGTAAATAAAGGGGAATTCGTTGCAATCACTGGTAGTAGTGGAAGCGGAAAATCAACATTGCTTCATTTGATTGGTGGGGTTGATAGACCAACAAGTGGAAAAGTTTTTATTGATAACAAAGATATTTATGAAATGTCTAATGATAATCTAGCTATTTTTAGAAGGCGCCAAATAGGTCTTGTTTATCAGTTTTACAATTTGATTCCTGTTTTAAATATTGAAGAAAATATCAAGCTTCCTCTTCAGCTTGATAACAGAGAACCTAAAAAAGAAGATATGGAAAATATGCTTAAAATGCTAGGATTGACATCTAGAAGGCTTCATTTGCCAAATGAATTATCTGGTGGACAACAACAACGTACATCAATAGGAAGAGCGTTAATAACAAATCCAGCAATAATTTTAGCAGATGAACCAACAGGTAATCTAGATTCAAAGGCAAGCGAGGAAATTATGGATATTTTAAAAATATCTAACGAAAAATATAAACAAACAATTATAATGATAACACATGATTTAGAGCTTGCAAAAGAAGCAGACAGAATTATAAAATTAGAAGATGGAAAAATTGTTAAGGAGGTTTAATTATGAATATTCTTAACAAATTAGCAATAACAAATTTAAAATTAAATAAAAAGAGAAGTATAGTGACAACGATAGGAATTGTTTTGGCCACAGCACTTATTTGTGCGGCTAGTAATATGTTTACGAGTGCACAAGCAACACTTGTAGACGCAACAATTGCACAAGGTGGATATTATCATGTAAAGCTTAGTGATTTAACAAAAGATGATGTACAAAAGTTAGAAGCTAATAGAGATATAAAAGATTTGAATCTTATAACTGATTATGGATTTAGTAATTTAAAAGAAAGCAAAAATCCTAGAAAACCGTACTTACATATGTATTCTATATATGATGAAAAAACGTTTTATAACATGTCGTATAATTTAAAAGAGGGAAGACTTCCAAAAGATAATACAGAAGTTGTTATAAATGAATGGATTATAGAAAACGGAGAAGTTCCATACAAAATTGGTGACAAAATAAGCTTGAATCTAGGAACAAGAACAGTAAGTGGAGAAAAAATAAATCCTAAAAATCAATATAAAAAAGAAGAAGAGCTAGTGGGCGAATATAAAAAAGAGCTTACTGTTGTAGGAATAATAAAAAAGCCAGGTAGAGGTTTGGAAAGCACATTAGAACCTGGATACACGGTAATAACATCTGGAGAAAAATATGAAAAAACGAACTCATATTTATTACTAAAAGATCCGTATAAATATAAAGAGACTTTTGAAGAACTTTTAGGAAAAGACTATGGCCCAAATCATGCTAACTACAAATATACAATGAATAGTGAATTACTTCGTTGGGAAGTTTTTAATGTAAGTGATTCCATTTTCAGAATGCTTCTTTCGCTTGTTATATTTGGAGTTCTAATAATATGTTTAACAAGTATATTCTGCATAAGAAATTCATTCGCAATATCTACAACAGAAAAAATAAAAATGTATGGAATATTAGCAAGTGTAGGAGCAACTAAAAAGCAAATAAAGAAAAATGTTTTATTTGAAGCATTTGTGCTTGGTGTAATAGGAATTCCATTAGGTATTCTTTTGGGAGTGTTTGCAGATTTGGTTTTAATAAAAATTTGCAATATGTTATTGGAACCAGGAGTTATACAGCAAGGAGAACTTGTATTTAAAGCTTCTTGGATTGCAATTATTGCATCTGTTATAATGGGCATTATTACAATATATTTTTCAGCATTGTCTTCAGCGAGAAAAGCCTCGAAAGTAAATCCAATAGAATCAATAAGAGGAACAAACGAAATAAAAATCAAATCGAAAAAATTAAAAACGCCAAAAATAATAGATAAACTTTTTGGCATTGGTGGAGTGATAGCATATAAAAACTTAAAAAGAAGTAGAAGAAAATATAGAACGACAGTGCTTTCACTAATAAGCAGTATATTTATATTTATCACGATGAGTACATTCTTAAAATATGGATTTGACATGACTGATGAATATTATATAAAAATGGATTATAATGTGACTGTAGGTAAAGAAAGAAACGATGAAACAAATCTAAATGATGTATTAAAGCTTGATAATATAATCGATTATACAATGATATATACAGGCTCTGATGATGGAAAGGGGCAAATACAAATAACAGACAAAAGCAAAGTAAATGAAAACTTTGCATATGACTACGATATAATAAGTGTTGTGGCACTAAACAGTGATGCTTATAAAAAATATGTTAAAAAGCTTGGATTAAACTATGAAAAAGTAAAAAAAGATGGAGTACTTTGCGACGACTATGGATATGAAGAAAGAAACGAAAATGGTAGTAAGAAAAAGGTTTTAACAAGGTACTACAAATATAAAACGGGTGATATAATAGAGGGTAAGTATGGCAAAGATGAAAGAATAATCAATGTGAAATTATCAAAAGTTACAGATGTAAGACCAAGCGGATATGAAAATATTTATATAAATGCTGGTTTTTTATTTGTAGATGTTAGCAATTTTGATAAAATAAAATTCGCTGAAGAAAATATTTTAATAAACTCATCAAATCCAGACAAATTAACCAAAGATATAGAAAAAGAATTCAAAACATTGAGAGTTTCAAATTTAGAGCAAATGGCAAAATATCAAAGAGGAACGGCAATTGTAATGTCAATATTTATGTATGGATTTATAGGAGTTATAACGCTAATAGGATTAACAAATATATTTAACACAATAACAGCAAACATGAATTTAAGACAAAAAGAATTTGCAACATTAAAAAGTATAGGAATGACTAAAAAAGAATTTAACAAAATGATAAACTTAGAAACAATTTTTTATAGCTTAAAATCTTTAATCTTCGGAATAGCACTTGGAATATTAGGAAGTTACATGGTGTATGGAATGTTTGCTACGAGCTTTGACAGTGGTTTCAAGCTTCCATATAAATCAATAATATTATCGATAATATTTGTTTTCATAATAATATTTGGTATAATGAAATATTCAATAAAGAACATAGATAAACAAAACATAATAGAAACAATAAGAAATGAAAATGTATAAAAGATAGAGTAAAAAATAATTATTAGTGCCAAAAGTGTGCTCCATAAACAAATAAAAATCAGAGTAAAAAATAATTATCAGAGCGATATGTGTAGCGGAGCACAGTGTGCTCCATAAGCAAATAAAAATTAGAGTAAAAAATAATTATTAGTGCAAAAAGTCTACTCCATAAAAAATACATTGATTTAAATAATTGTAGGTGGTGAAATAATGAAAGTTTTATTAGTAGAAGATAATCTAAGCATTGCAAAAGGCTTAATATATGCTTTTAAGCAAAATGAATTTGAAGTAAATCATGCACAAAATATAAAAGAAGCAGAAAATATGCTAAAAGCAGAAAAGTATAGCATCATAATATTAGACATAATGCTTCCTGATGGAAATGGATTTAAACTTTATGAAAAAATAAAACAAGATTATTTCACCCCTTGCATTTTTTTAACAGCAAGAGATGATGAAGACGACATAGTAAAAGGCATAGAGCTTGGTGCAGAAGACTATGTGACAAAGCCATTTTCAACAAGAGAACTAATAGCAAGAATGAATAAAATATTATTAAAAGGAAAAAACAACAAAATAAAAGTAAAAGACATAACACTAGATTTAGACAAATTAGTAGTATATAAAAATGACCAAATAATAAACTTAACAGCATTAGAAATAAAGCTTTTAACTTTGCTATTTACCAACATTGGCAAAGTAATAAAAAGAGAATATATAATAGAAAAAATATGGGATTGGACACGAAATGATGTAAACGATAATACCGTATCAGTCTATATAAAAAGAATCAGAGAAAAGCTAGATAGCGACATAATAGTAACAATAAAAGGTATTGGATATAGGGTGGATTAAAATGAAAAATAAAATAGAACTAAAAAAATGCCTAATAGTTAGTATGCTAACAATTTTAATATTTGAAGTGTGCTTTGGAGTAATATTTAGCATTCAGTATAAAAAATACACTCAAAATACCAACATAGCGATAAATGGAATAGTAGAAGAAGTAGTAAAAGAATATCCAAAAGCCAATAAAAATGAAATTATAAAAATATTGAACGGAGAAAAAACAAATCAAAATAATCTGTTAAAAGAATATGGCGTAGATATAGAAAAAGATTCGGTAATATACGAAAACGAAAAAATATATCAAAAATTTACGTGCATAAACCTGGCTTTTCTAATGATTAGTCTACTAACAATTGTAATAATATTTATAATATATAATCAAAGAAAAGATAAAAAAATAAAAGAAATAACAAAATATATAGAAGAAATAAATAGAAAAAATTACTCATTAAAAATACAAAATAATACAGAAGATGAATTATCAATATTACAAAATGAATTGTACAAAATAACAATAATGTTAAAAGAGCAGGCAGAAAATTCAATAAACGACAAAATGAATCTAAAAGACTCGCTTGCAGACATATCACACCAATTAAAAACGCCACTAACATCAATACAAATAATGCTAGACAATATAATCGATGATGAAAAAATGCCACAAGACATAAAAAATGACTTCATAAAAGATATAAGAAGCGAAATACAAAACATAAATGTCTTGGTAAACACAATACTGAAATTGTCAAAACTAGACACAAACACAATAACATTCAACAAAAAAGAAGAAAAGCTAAACGAAATATTAGAAGAATGTAAGAAGAATTTGCTTCCGATTTGCGACTTAAAAAATGTAGCAATAGAAATAGAAGCACCAGAAGAAATATATATAGAATGTGATAGAGCATGGCATAAAGAAGCGCTAACAAACATATTAAAAAACTGTGTAGAACATTCAAAACCAAATCAAAAAGTAATAGTAAAATTAGAGAAAAATAAAATGTATACAAAAATAACAATAAAAGACTCAGGCACAGGAATAAGCGAAAAAGACCTGCCACACATATTTGAAAGATTTTATAAAGGCGAAAACTCTGGAAACGGAAGTATAGGAATAGGTTTGGCACTCGCAAAAGCAATAATACAAAAAGAAAACGGATATATAAGCGTAACATCAAAACAAGGAGTTGGGACAGAGTTTGTGATAAAATATATTTAGAGGAGAAAATCAAATGAAGACATTGATATTTAACGAATCAAACTTGCAAGAAAAAGATATAGATGAAATTGTAACTAGAGTAAAGGTATTTCTGGTTAATAATAAAAATGAATTGAATTATGCTATATCCAATGGTGGTGTGCAATTACCTGGGGGACATGTTGAAAGTGGAGAAGATTATATAGAAACAGTTAAACGAGAAATAAAAGAAGAAGTTGGGATAGAGTTAGAAGATGAAGAGATTTCAAAGCCTTTTTTTGAAATAAAACATTTTACCAAAAATTACTCAAACTCTAATAAAAACAGAATTTCAAATGTACTTTATTATTTAGTTCGCACCGATAAAGAGGTAAATATGGAAAATACTACCCTTACCGACAATGAGAAGAAAAACAAATTTACAATGCAAAAAATGGATCGTAATCTTTTTGAAGATTATTTGAAAAATAAAATAGCTGAAGAAAATATAGAAATAAATAAAATAATTGAAAAAGAAATCTTAATAGCATATGAAGAACTAAAAAATGCCATCTTTAAATAATAATGATATTATTATGGACATAAGAAATATAAAACATGATATAATAGATATGGAAAGTGTGAGGAACAATAATGAAAGAGGAAATAAAGAAAAAGTATTGCCTAGAAATAGATAAAATTATAAAAAATGAAGATTCTACTGATGGCAATGTTATATATAATTAAAAATCTTTCAAATAAGTACATAATGAAACTATATGATAATGAAAAACATGCTATTTCTATGGTAGATATTCATAAAGATTTAAAAAGTGATGGTATGAATGTTTCAAACATAGTATTAAATAAAGAAAATATAGGATATTCCTTATTAGAAAATGGTAAATACTGTGTGATATATTCGTTTTTAAATGGTGAAGAAATCGGAAATTTATTTAAAAATATAAGTAAAGATACTTCCATAAGAATAGCTAAAGAAATAAAAAATATTCATAAAATAACAAGTGGTAATAATAAATATAATTTACCTGTATTACCATTCAAAGTTGATGGAGTGTTTAATAGATATTCGATATTACATTTTGACCTAACTAGACGCAATATCTTCTATAACGAAAATTGGCAATCACAAATTGGTTTTATCGATTTTGATGATGCTAAATATGGACCAACAGTAGTTGATGTTGCAATTGCAATATCATTGTTGTATTTTTCTAAATAAAGAGGAGTAGACATTGATGGACTTAGCGCATTTTTGAGTGAGTACTACGATAATGAAATAATTAGAAAAAGCGAAATGCCACACTTAAAGGCTTGTGCATTAAAATGGATTGATTACATAATGAATAATAACCAATATGATTCATCAACCACAGAAAGTTTTGAAATAAGAAGAAAATTAATAGAGACAAAAATGAATTTTTAGAAACGATGACAGATTTGTCATTGTTTTTTATATTAAATAATTATAACTTTTACAATTATTTTTTTATTAGTTGCTATGTGTTTTGAAATATTTTAATATATTTTCAACATCAATTTTATCTTTTGGTCTTTCACTATTTTGTTTTGAAGCTAATATACTTTCTAATTTTTGAACAGGATAACCATTTTTAATATCATATTCAAATGCATATTTTCCTGTTATTACAACTTCCACATTATCTAAAACTTTGTAAAAACCGCATTCATTTTTATCAGCTTCAGTTATATTATATTTTTCCTTTAATTCGTCAAAAAGCTTTTGAGTAACACATAAGTCTAAATCATTTGCTTTATCTCTTAAATCATATAATAATAAGCAACCACTTGATAATATGTAATATTCGCCTAGTGGTAATTTTAAACTTTTTACTAATTTAATTAAATTTTCCTTATTCATAAAATACCTCCATTTAAATTTAATTCATTAATCATTTTTTCTTTATCTATTCATTTCCTTCTTTCATAAAGCCGTAAATACAGTTTATTATAGAAAAGCATCATAGTCAACAAAATTGGAATTACCCTACACTGGTGAAAAAATTACCCTAAATTTTTGTTGACACATGTAAATTCTTGTTATAAAATGGCGCTATGGTTTTGCATTGAAACCTAAGTTTTAGCATATCGGACGTTGTTTTATGGGAGGTGGTATTTTTGATACATCTTGAGCATATTTCTAAAACGTTTAAAGTTGCAACTAGGAAGGCTTCTACAAAAGATGCAATAAGGTCTTTTTTTAAGAAAGAGTACAAAGAGGTACATGCACTCACAGATGTTTCACTAGATATTAAAGAAGGTGAGATTGTTCGGATACATAGGTCCAAACGGTGCAGGCAAGTCCACAACGATAAAGATAATGTGTGGCATACTTGTTCCAAGTAGCGGAACTTGTATAATTGATGGAAAAGTTCCATATAAGGAACGAAAAGACTATGTAAAAAATATTGGCGTTGTTTTCGGTCAGCGCTCTCAATTATGGTGGGATGTTCCACCCGATGATTCATTTTATCTCTTACGAGATATCTATAAAATTCCCAAAGAAGAATTTGAAAAAACAAGGAAAAAGTTAATAGAAGCTTTAGATTTAGAGCAGGTAATTCATACTCCAACAAGGCAATTAAGTTTGGGGCAAAGAATGAGGTGCGAAATAGCTGCTGCACTGTTACATAAGCCTAAGATTTTGTTTTTGGATGAACCAACAATAGGACTTGATGCGGTTTCAAAAATAGCAGTCAGAAAGTTTATTAAAAAATTAAACAAAGAAGAAGGCACAACAATAATCTTGACAACACATGACATGCAAGATATCGAAGCTCTTACTAACAGAATAATTTTAATCGGTAAAGGTAAAAAACTTTATGATGGCACATTAGATGAAATAAGAAAGAAATATTCATCAACATTTATTGTTAGTGCACAGTACGAATACACACATAACAGAATAAACATAAATGATGTTGAAATTGTAAGCCAAAATGAACAAAGAGCAACTATGAAATTTAATTCAAATATTATTAAACTTCAAGATGTAATAAGTTTACTTACAAAACAAGTAAATGTCTTAGATATTCAAGTTGAAAGCTCTCCAATAGAAGAAGTAATAGCTAAAATGTACGAAGAAATGAAGATAGGATAGGAGGGCTAAAATGAAAACATATTTATCGTTTTTTAAATTAAGATTTAATATAGCTCTTCAATACAAATTCGCAGCAATAGCAGGAATACTAACGCAATTCTTTTGGGGTGCGATGCGTCTTATGATATACGATGCATATTACCAAATAGATATTGAATTGCCGATGCAGTGGACGGCACTTGTCTCGTATATTTGGCTTGGGCAAGCTTTTCTTATGCTAACTAGATTTAATTGTGCAGATACTGATATAAGCGAATCGATAATCACTGGAAATGTAGCATACGAATACACAAGACCACTTAGCATATATGCAATGTGGTATACAAAGATAATGGCAAATAAAACAGCATCAGCTTTATTAAGATTTTTGCCAATTATATTGGTAGCGGTTGTTCTGCCGAGTGGTTACAAACTTGCAGCACCAGTGTCGTTTTTGGCATTTATATTATTTATTTTAACATTAGCATTAGGAACATTTTTAACAGTCGGAATTGCAATGCTTATATATGTGATAATGTTTTACACGACTTCATCAAAAGGCGTGTTCAATGTATATGCAGTAATTTCAGAATTCTTTGCGGGGAGGATAATACCAATACCATTTATGCCAGCTTTTCTTCAAAGAATATGTTATATGCTTCCTTTCAGGCTTGCATTTGATTTGCCATATCGCTTATATGTTGGGGAGATTCCTGTAATAGAGGGAATACAGAGCATAGGCATTCAAATTATTTGGCTCGCAATAATCATCTTTTTTGGAAGTTACTTAATAAGTAAAACGAGCAAAAAGCTTGTAGTACAAGGCGGATAAGGAGGGAAAAATGAAATTATATTTAAAATCAATTTGGATGTTTATAAAATGTGAATTAGAATATAGAGCCTCATTTATATTAAGCACAGTAGCATCAATACTTTCATCGTTTTTCTCTTTTCTTAGTGTCATTATTTTAATAAATAAATTTGGAGCCATAAAAGGTTGGACATTAAGTGAAATATTACTGGTACTTGGAATAGCAGGTTTCGGGCATTCAGCTATAGAAATGTTTTGTAGAGGATTAGATCACTTTCATCTAGAAGTAAAACGAGGATTACTAGATCAAATATTAGTTAGGCCACGAAACATCACATTTCAAGTACTATGTTCAAACTTTCAAACTTCAAAATGTGGAAGAGTTGTTGAAAATATTATAATTCTAATATATGCTATAGCTACGCTAGGTGTAGAATGGAACTTATACAAAATAATTATTTTATCACTTATGATAATCGGCACGCTAATAATATTCTTCTCAGTATTATTGCTTAAGGCATCGTTCTCATTCTGGACAATAGAGGGAATGGAAGCAATGAATATAATATCAGATGGAGGAAGAGAACTAGCATCATATCCAATAGATATATATAAGAAATGGTTTGCAGATATATTTACATACATCATACCATTTGGATGCGTGAATTATTATCCGTTACTATGCCTGCTTCAAAAGCCGGAAGCTAAATGGTGGTACGGATTATTACCGCTTACAACATTTATTTTTATGGCGATTTCGTTTAAAGTCTGGGATTATGGACTAAAATCGTACAAATCAACAGGCTCATAGAAAAGTTAAAATACTTAAAACTTTTTTATGGCATAAATTTGTCTAAAGTGTGAAAGGAGAGAAAGTAATGCAAAATAAAAAGGAAAAGTTGAAACTATATATAACAAACAATTTAGACAAATTATATAGGCTAGCTTTTTCATATGCCAAAAACGAACATGATGCAGAAGACATTGTTAACGAAAGTGTGAAAAGAGCATTAGATGCAATTTATCAACTAGAAAAAGAGGAATTCCTTGGAACATGGATGTATAGAATTGTTATAAATACAGCATCATCATATATGAAAATGAAATCAAAACTTATTTACATAGATGAAATTATAGAAAACACACTAGTAAAAGAGGATAAATATCAAGATACAGATTTGTACAATATGGTTATGAAATTAGATAGCAAATATAGAATAGTGATAGTACTTAGATTTTATGAGGACATGGCAATAGACAAGATTGCAGAAGTTTTAAATGAAAATGTTAGTACAGTAAAAACAAGACTTTACAAAGCATTGAAATTGCTAAAAATAGAAATGAATGAGGAGGCGTTAATAGATGAACGAAAATATTTTCAAGGAAGCTAAAGAAAAATATGAGACTATTCATGCTCCAAAAACTTTAAAAAAGAGCGTTGAAAAAACATTTAATAAAAGCGAAAGAAAAGTTTTTCCTAAGGTTATGCTTGGAACAGCAATGGGCATTTTTCTATGTTTCGTAACAATTTTAAATGTGAATCCTGTATTTGCTACAAGCATATCGACTAATGACTTTGTGAGAGGCATTGTGAATGTGCTAACAGCAAACAAATATGAAGTGAACGACAAAAACATCAATGCAAATATAGTAACTGCAAAAATAACAGGAATAAAAGACAAAAAAGTAGAAGAAAGAATAAATAAAGAAATTGAAGAAATGATAAACAGTGTTATAGATGAATTTGAAAAAAGTGCAGATGATTTAAGAGAAAATTATCCAGAAGCACATTATGGAATGGATGCTGGATACATCGTAAAAACAGACAATGATAAATATTTATCAGTAGATATATATGTTGTAAATACAGTAGGTTCTTCATCAACAAAGCACAAATTTTATAATGTAGACAAAATAACAGGTAAAGAAATAAAACTAAAAGACATGATAAAATCAGAAGATTATATAGAAAAATTAACAAATGATATAATGAAAGAAATCGAAAGATTAAATGCTGAAGAGGGAGTAGATATCTATTTTGCTACATATGATGATGTATATAAACTTCTTTCAAACAAAGAAGAATTTTATATAAATGAAGCAGGAAATCCAGTAATAGTATTTGATAAATACGAAATAGGAATTGGAGCAATAGGTTGTCCTGAATTTGAAATAAAATAAAAAGATTAAATAATGACTCGGAATTTAATTGTTATCATTTAGAATTAAAAATAAAAAGTATGTATTGAACATAATAATGTTTGAAAAAATGTAGCGGAGCACAGTGTGCTCCATAAAATATTATAGTTCAGTATTTATTTAATGCTAAACAGTAACATTTACTTTGAATCCGAGTCATTATTTTTGTACTTACTTGCTTTTGAAAATACTATTGTTTATAATACAAATAAATGAAAACATTATAGCTCAAAGGAGGCGAGTATATGAATATTTTTTTGACAAGTAATATTGGCGGAATAAGAAAAGAAAATGGAGAGAAAAAAGCAGAAAAATTTTCAAACGAAAATAACTTTTTAGAGATGTTAAAAGAATCTCTTAGAGAAAACAAGAAGTTTGTTCTTGTTAGTAGTAATCCAGAAGCTATTGAACAAAATTCAAAATACTTAGAACTAGATGTTATTGCATTAAATATGTCTGGTATATTTTTTGATGAATATGTTGTTTTAGATAATAGAAACAAGGAAAATGTAAAAGATGTTTTGGAAGACAGTTCGCTTATCATGCTTTGTGGTGGAAATACATATAGGCAAAATCAGTTTTTTAATGAGATTGATTTGAAAAAATATATTTTAACTTTAGATACCACTATTGTTGGTATTAGTGCTGGTTCAATCAATGCGGCAAGTATTGCATATAATAGTCCAGAGTGTGAAGAAGACACTTTGAATCCCGAATTACTATCAGGGCTTGGACTTACTAATATAAACATTGAACCTCATTTTGATGTAAATAATAATAACAAAACGCAAATGGACTCTATACTTTCACAGTCATATAAAAGAGTGATTTATGGCTTGCCAGATGGTTCATATATAAAAAATAACACACTTTACGGAGAAGGATACAAGATACATAATGGAGAAATCAAGCTGATTTGCAACAATGATGAGAAATACGAAATTTGCGACTAGCAGAGTAAATGATATTAAAGTGTTATAAAAGTGAAAAATAAATTATATCAAAATAGCATGCTAGAAAGGCATGCTATTCTTGCAGCTAAAAAATAGTATTTAATGAAAAAAATAGAGATTGAAATTTAAGTGTCTTTGTGTTAATTTAATATTAGAGGCAGAAATAATCTTTTTCTTGTCAAAAAAGAGACTTTTTAAAATTTTAATTGTCTAATGATAGGAGAGAGAAAAATATAATAATTTGAAAGGATGATTTTATGAACAAGAAAGTATTAGGGATTATTTTGGGGGTATTACTTGTGTCAATTGTAATTGTTGGGACAATGTTAACAGTATCAAAACCTCAGGAGGATAACACTTCATTAGTAAAAATCGAAACAGAAAAAGATTTGAAAAAAGCAATTGAAAAGGTGCATAAAAACACAACATCAGAGTTGCCAGATTTAGAAACGATGACCATTAGTGTAAATGATGAATATCAGTTTTCAAACTATACAGGATTATCATCAAATAAAGATATTGAATCACTTGTAGTATCAATTCCAACTATAAATGCACAACCGTATGAAGCAGCAATTATAAAAGTTAAAGCTGGCGCAGATATTGAGAAAATAAAACAAGAAATTTTAGATAATATTGATATGAATATGTGGATTTGTGTTTCGGCAGATACGCTATATGTTACGAACTATAAAGATGTAATATTTTTGGTGATGAGTGAAAAAGACTGGGCAAAGTCAGTACTAGAGTCATTTAAGGCATATGTTGGTGAAAAAAATATAGGAAAAGTCTTAGAAAAAACACAAGACTTTGAAGATATTGAACTTCCACCAGAAATAATTTACGATTAAGATACAAAAGAGCTTCCAATAAGGGAGCTCTACTAGTTAGGAGGAAAAAAAGTGCTATTTACCAGTATCAGTTTTTTATATTATTTTTTACCGATAGTTATAGCAATGTACTTTATATTACCTAAAAAAGCAAGAAATGTAGTACTTTTCGTAGCGTCAATTTTCTTTTACTTATATGGCGAACCAAAATATATATTCCTTATGTTATTAGAAATTTTAGTTGCATACATTGGTGCGATTTTAATTGACAAATATAAAAGTAAAGGTATATTTATAGCAACAGTATCAATACACATATTACTTCTTTGCGTATTTAAATATACTGACTTTATAATATCTAATATAAATGGAATATTTAAGAGCAACATATCGCTTTTAAGACTAGCATTACCAATAGGAATCTCGTTTTACACATTCCAAATTTTAAGCTATGTCATAGATGTATATAACGGAAAAGTGAAAGTACAAAAAAGCTTTTTAAAACTTGCAACATATGTAATGTTATTCCCACAACTTATTGCTGGACCTATCGTTAGATATGAAACAATCGAGGATGAGCTAGATAATAGAAAATGCACAGTAGATGGATTTGCACAAGGCGTAAGAAGATTTGTAATAGGACTTTCTAAAAAAGTTTTAATAGCAAATATGTTAGGCGAATTGTGTAAAGTGTTTACTGCAACGACTGAAAAAAGTGTATTATTTTATTGGATGTTTGCCATAAGTTATATGCTACAAATATATTTTGATTTCTCAGCATATTCAGATATGGCAATAGGCTTAGGTAAAATATTTGGTTTTAACTTTTTAGAGAACTTTAATTATCCATATATATCAAAAAGCATAACAGAATTTTGGAGAAGATGGCATATATCGCTTAGCTCATGGTTTAGAGATTATGTGTATATTCCACTTGGAGGAAACAGAAAAGGCACATTAAAACAAATACGAAACATATTAGTTGTATGGATGCTTACAGGCATATGGCATGGAGCAAGCTGGAACTTCGTAGTATGGGGACTTATGTTTGGAGTATTGCTAATAATAGAAAAATTCTTCTTGGCAAAATATTTAGAGAAAATGCCAAACATAATAAAAAGAATTTATGTATTATTTATCGTAATGATAAGCTTTGTAATATTTAATGCAAACAGCATGGGTGAAGCAATTAAAAACATAGTAGGACTATTTGGTGCAAATGGTGAAGCACTTACAAACAAATACACATTATATTATTTAAAGAGTTACCTAGTAACAATAATAATAGCAATAATTGGAGCAACTCCACTTCTAAAAAATATAATAGAAAAATTAAAACAAAACAAAGTTATGAATGCAGTAATAAACATAGCAGAGCCAATTTGTCTAGTCGCACTTTTATTCATAACAACAGCATATTTAGTAGATAACTCATACAATCCATTTTTGTATTTTAGATTTTAGGAGGTGCGTAAAATGACAGAAAAAATAAAAAATATTTTAGTAATAACAACATTCGTTGGAGTAATTACAATCATGTTATTAGTAAATATAATAAAAGAAGATACACAAATATCAGTATCAGAAAGAAGAAAACTTGAACAATTCCCTAAAATCTCATTTGCAAAAATAGTAGATGGAAGTTTCTTTTCAAAATTCGATAAATATGTGACCGACCAATTCGTAGCAAGAGAAACATTTAGAAAAACAAAAGTCTTATCAGAAAAAAAAGTGTTTAGAAAGCTAGATTATAACAATATATACGAAAAAGATGGAATGCTAATAGAGCAGTTATATCCACTAAACGAAAAATCAATATTGAATTTAACAAACAAAATAAACAGCATAAAAGAAAGCTATCTAACAAAAGAAAACAAAGTATACTTCACAATAGTGCCAGACAAAAACTACTTTGTAAGTGGAGATAATTTAAAATTAGATTATCAAAAAATGAAAGATATAATGAAAGAGCAATTAGACTTTGCAGAGTATATAGATATATTTGATGAGCTAAAACTATCAGATTACTACATTACAGACTCACACTGGAAACAAGAAAATATACAAAATGTAGCAAAGAAAATATTAAAAGCAATGGGAATAGAAAGCAATCAAGAATACGAAGCAAAAGAAATATTAGAATTTAAAGGAGTATATGCAGGACAATATCCAATAACAACGAAAAACGACAAAATAATAATATTAACAAACGAAATGTTAGAAAACTGCAAAGTATATAACTACGAAAAAAATGAAGAAACAAAAATATATAACATGGACAAAACAAAAGCATATGACAAATACGACATCTATCTATCAGGAGCAACGCCTCTATTAAGAATAGATAATCCAAACAGTAGTACCAATAAAGAACTAATAATCTTTAGAGACTCTTATGGAAGTAGCCTAACACCACTATTAGTAGAAGGATACAAAAAAATAACGGTGGTAGACACAAGATATATATCACCAAAAATATTGAATCAATATATAGAATTCACAAATCAAGATGTAATATTTGAATATAGCACATCACTAATAAACGATAGCATAACAATAAAATAAGAAAACCCAAAAGCACACAGTCAAGTAAAGGCTGTGTGCTTTTTTAAATTACTTGAAATAAGCAATTTGCCTATTTCTAAAATTGAAAAAATATGGTATTATATAGGCAAATATAGGATATTTTGATGGAGAGATGAAAATATGAATGAATTACAAAAACAGAATATAGAAGATGTGCAAAATATAATGCATAAATTAAATGAAGATGAAACTTGTGTTATAAGAGAACTATCGGAAAAGATGTTAGATGCAAAAATTTTAACTTTGGTGCCGGATGCGATTTTAGAAAATATGAGCATAGCAGAAAAAATAATGACTCTTGGATTAAAATCTAATAATGTTATTGAAGAACTAGTGGAATATAAAGAATTTAAAAGAAATTTCAGATTTACTCAAAAAGAAATTATACAAATTGGTGAAGATTTATTTTGTGAAGATGCTTTAGTGTTAGCACATGATGCTGAAAAGCCAGAAGGTAGTTCTGAAAAATGGGTTAATGTTGGGTATAAATTAAAGGGACCATTTTCTAAAGTACTTTCAAATTTGTTTCCTTATGAAATTTACTTTAGGGATAAAAAATTAAGTAGCATAGAATCTTTTTTTCAAGGAATTAAATTTAAAGATGTAAATATGCAAAATTATGTTTTTAAGTATAGTGGATTGGACTCAAATAATATTAAAGTGGCAAGCGATTTTAATTGGAAGGAAGAAGGGACTGTATATTGGCAAGGAACTGCAATAAAGAGGGACAGCAAAGAATATGATGATTTAGTTGATGAACTATATATATCTGCTATACAAAATCCGCTATATAGAAACGCATTAAAGAAATGCGAAAAAGAAGTTATACATTCGATGGGAGAAAATCAAAAAACAGAGACAGTCTTTACAAGATATGAATTTGAATACCAAATAAATTGCTTGAGGGCATTTGTACAAATGAAAGGTTAGGATATAAAATAATATTAAAAAGAAAGAGGTTTAAAAGATGTATGATTTTCACATACATTCGAGTTGGTCGGATGGAGTTTTAAATGAAGAAGAAATATTAGAAAAAGTAAAAGAAAAAGGGATTAAATATTTTTCACTTACTGATCATGATAATATAGAGGGGTCAAAAAGAATACATGAACACGAAGCTTTTCTAAAAGAAAATGGCATAAAATTTTTAATTGGAACTGAATTAACCTCAAATTATAAAGAAAGAAGAACACATTTGTTGGCATATGGTTTTGATGAAAATAGCGAATCTATAAAACAACTCTTGAACTTATTAAAAGATAAGAGTTGGCAACATACTTTATATAGACTAGAATACATGAAAGATAATTTCAATATAACTCTAAGTGATGAATCTTATGATTATATGAAAACCAAAAGTATTATAAAAAAGCCTGTAATAGCAGAATGCATGAAAAACGAGGGATATGTCCAAAAAAAGGGAGAAGCGATAAGAGAGTATATAGATAAAGTCCCTGAAAAAGATTTTTCAGTTACGCCGAGAGAAATTACATACATGGTACATAAGGCAGGTGGAAAAGTTTTTTTAGCTCATCCTTTCGGCGAAGAATGTGATGAGATTTTTGAAAATAACGAATTTGATGATTATATTAACGGTTTAATAGATGAGGGGATTGATGGAATGGAGTGTTACTATTCAGCCTATAATAATGCTCAAATAGATTACCTTCTAAATGTTGCAAAAGAAAAGAATCTGTTAGTATCTGGCGGAAGTGATTATCATGACATAAAATATAGAAATGGGGAGATTGGAAAAATTACTTTAGAAGAACGTAAAATAGAAAAACAAGATTTAACAATACTTACGTTATTTAAGAGTTAAAATATCAATTATTATGAATGTGAAGTTTAAAAAACGAAAATTGGCACTAGTTTTAATAACTAGTGCCAGTCTGTTTAAAAGATTGATAAAATAGATAGCAAGTTTGAATCTACTTTTGTACCATCAGCAGAAGTTTGACAAATATTGCCGTACTTATTAGGATTGCCGTGGCAATCACTGCCGGCGGAAACAAGTAACTTATATTTTTGAGCTAATTTTAACAAGAACTCGATTCTTTCTTTATTATAGCCTGAGTAGTAACATTCCATTCCATCGATTCCCAAATCTACTAATGATTTTATATAGGGTTCTACATTTGAAATATCAAATATTTCATCACTGCTCTCACCAAAAGGATGTGCTAAAAAAATTTTGCCGTTGGCAGCATGAACTAAATTTATAGCTATTTCTGAATCAAGATAAAAATTCTTTTTCGGAATTTTGTTTATATACTCTCGAATACCTTCACCTTTAGATGTGACAAAACCTTCATTTTTCATGCATTCAGCTATATTGGGTTTAGTTACACTATCTCTATTTTTTAATAATTCTATCGATTCATCACTTAAAGAAATATTGAAAATTTCTTTAAGCTTTTGAATTCTATATAGGGCTTCGTTCCATTTGTTAGTTTTAAGCATATCTAAAAGTCTAATCATATTTTCATTACTATAGTCAAAATTATATGCTAATAGATGTGTTTTATAACCATTGATAGAGGTACTTAACTCAGCACCGATAATAAACTTTATATCATTTTCTTTCAAAAAGTCTTGTTTCTCTAGTAATATCTTTTGTGAACCTTTTATAGTGTCATGATCAGTTAAAGAAAAATATTTAACATTATTAAATTTTACTTTATCTAGTATTTCATCTATATCATAAGCACCATCCGAAAATTTAGAATGCATATGAAAATCGTACATACATCATACCTCCCTAACAGCTTAATTTTAATCTATGCACGATTTTGTGTCAATTAACATTTGATTAACATATGAAGGTACTCTACGCTTAGTAGGTTGTGAAAAGTACTGCGATAGATTAAAATCAAAGCATAACAAAAAAGAAAAAATTTTACTAGGAATAGCACATATTATGATATAATCCTTTTAAAGGAGATGAGAAGATGAAAAAAATCACATATGTAACAGGAAATTGGGCAAAGGTTATGAGTGCAAAACAAATATTAGAGCCGCTTGGAATTGAGATAGACAATGTTAAAATGCAGACAACAGAAATTCAAGCAGATAGTGTAGAAGAGGTTGCGATGCATTCTGCAAAAGAGGCGAGTGAAAAATTAAAATGTGATGTTCTAAAAAATGACACAGGACTTTATATTGATGCCTTAGGAGGATTTCCTGGGCCGTATACTCACTATGTGGATGAAAAAATCGGTGAAGATGGAATTTTAAAATTACTAGATGGAGTAGAAAATAGAAAGGCATGTTTTATAGAGGCTTTTGCATATTGTGAGTATGGAAAAGAGCCTATAGTTTTTAAATCTATAACTAATGGAAGAATTGCCACAGAAAAATCTGGCGAATATGGTTGGTGTTGGGATTTCATTTTTATTCCTGATGGAAAAGAAAAGACTTTAGGAACATTTCCTGATGAAGAAAGATTCTTGCTTTGGAATACAGATGCTTATTATGACATAGCAAATTATTTAAAAGATAAAAAATAAACATGAAAAAGGGAGAAAATTTAAAAATTTTCTCTCTTTTCTGTCTTTATATTACCACAAAATCGCCGAAAAATCAAGTCTATACTATATTTTGAAAACATGTTATATAAAATAAGAGGTGATTTTGGTGAGCGAAAATTTTAGTTTGGATGTAATTAGAAATGAAAGTCAAAAAGAAATTAGTAAGATAATCGAATGTAATGAGTTTTTGAAGAAGTATGGATTAAAGGTTACATCTGAAGATGTGAAAGTTATTATCGAGAAAAGAAATGAAGCTCTTAAAAAGTCTGGGCGAATAGAAACTAGCAATGAAATTGTTAGTAGACTAATTAAAGAGTTTTGTGATTCTTCATATATTTCAAATGAGAATTTTTTAGAGACTATAAACGAGCTAATTGAAGCTTTTTACTATTATAAGACCGAGACCAAAAACAAAATATCAGATGAAGAGTTAATAAAATTTATGCGAGAGCATTATGAGAAAACTGCAAATGGCGATATAAGTTATCTTATACGGCACTGTGTTAGAAAAAATGAGAAGAAACATCCTTGATGGAAAGCCGTTAGATTATAATATTTCGGAGGTGTGATTATGTGCAAAGATATCGAAAAAATAAGCAAAATTAAAAGAAACGAATTAGATGATATAGAATATTTTGAATCTTTAATAAAAACTGCACATGACCTACAAAAGTTAGAGATATCCGAAATTGAAGACATTCAAACACAGCTTTTAGAGCTTTTGAAAATAAAGGTGGAAAAATATAATCTTTTAGAAAGCACATCAATTGAAATAGAAAAAGCAAAAACGATAATGGAATCGAACATGTACACGATAGGTATATATTTAAAAATATTTACACCAGATGACGCACTAGAAAAACTAAAAAAAGAAAGAATTGTATCAATGTATGAAGCTGGCAGAAAGATAATAAATAAAAAAGTTACAATAAGTAAAATACTTTACAAAGAGGTGCTAAATTCTACTCTTCTAATAGCAAATGAAACATATTTAGATATAATAATAAAAGGCATAAAGGGATTTTTTAAGATTTATGAACCAGATTATAATGCAAAAGATAAAAAAATAACAGCGGACTATCCACTATATAATAGTTTAATTGGAAAGCTAGAAGGGATTGAATTTATAGAAGAATACTTAAAATCGCTCAAGATAGAAAATGAATATTTGTCAAAGTATGATGCGTTCAATATAAATGAGTTGCTATATAATTATAGAGAAGATTATACAGTCTTAATAGAAAACATATTTAAAATTGTTTTAAGACAAAACATAGGCCAAATCTTGGCGGGAGAAGAAGTAGATACGCTTAATATAAGTCATGATGGAATAGACAAGATATTTTTAGGGTTAAATAAAATGACTAAAAATGAAATATATGATAAAATAAGAGAGACAATTTCAAAGTTAGAAATAAAAAGCGAAGAAGCAAAAGAGTATATAGAAAAAGGCATAGAGGAATTGCAATCTGAGATATATAATAGTTATAAATTAAATAATTTAGATAAGGGTTTTATATGCTTTTAAGCAGAAAGGAGATATATGAAAAAGTTTTTAATAATTACGCTGCTTGCATTTGTTAGTTGCTTTTTCATGACTAATAATATGCAAGAAGAAACAAACGAAAATGTAAAGGACCCTGAAGAGGTTATTGTAACACCTACACCAGAAGCAACTCCAACTTATGTAGAACCAGAGATAGAAGAAGAGTCAAAAGAAGAGCAAAAAGAAGAACCAAAAGATGAAGAACTAGTAAAGATATTAGATTACATTCCAGATGTAGTAATAGATTTAAAATATGCAACAGAAGAAAACTTCACAGGTGTAGTAATATATGAAAGCGATGAGGCTTTGCTTAGATATGGAACAGTGAAAAAACTTGAAAAGGCACAAGAAGAACTAAAAAAACTTGGATACAAGTTATGCATATGGGATGCCTTTAGACCAAAAGAGGCTCAATTTAAATTGTGGGAGATTTGCCCAAATCCTATATATGTAGCAAATCCTAATAAAGGCTTTTCAAAGCACAGTAGAGGAAACACAGTGGATATAACGATCGTATCACTAAGTGGAGAAAAAGTAGAAATGCCATCAGGTTTTGATGATTTTACTAAAAAAGCAGATAGAGACTATAGCGATGTATCTAAAGAAGCAGGAGAAAATGCAAAATTGCTAGAAAAAGTAATGGAAGAGGCAGGGTTCAAAGGATATGCCGGCGAGTGGTGGCACTACTCTGATGAAAAAGAATATCCGGTGTTTTCGCAAGATTGATGCAATATAAGGAGAAAAGTATATGTCAAAATATTTTATAATAACATTGCTACTTGCTATAATACCAATTGTATATGTTCTATATTTAATATATACTTGTGTGTGGAAATATAATAAGAAAAAGGAGAATAAAAATGGAAAAAAGTAAAATCGTATTAAAAGTTGTTGTATTATTAATAGCAATATTTTTGGTTTCAAATATTGTGTTGATTATGACAGGAGGTTCAAATATATATGAAACAATTTTTGGGTTAAAGAAAGATGAAATAACTCCTAATAATCCAACCGTTTCAGGCGAAACTACAAATGATTATCAAACAGCAGACTCTGGTGAAAGTTTAGAAAAGGAAGATTTTAAATTTTACGCGGTACCAGAGGATAAAAGAATAAAAAGCATAATGCTAGAGGGAATGGAAGAAGAGGTAAATTACGAATATGTAGAAAGCTCTTTAGGATATAGATTCCAATTAGAAAAGGCTGATTTTTTAATAAGTAGAGAAGATGACAAAGACTATTACAGATCGAAAGATTTAGAAAATGACCTTTACTTTACGGTTGAATTTAAAAATATAAACTTTGAAGAGGAAAAAGAAAAACAAAAGCAAAACATAATATCAGATGAGGACTACACCGTAAATCAAAATAGAGCTTTTTGTGTAGATGGAAAATCGTCAAGTGGCGATGATGCTACATTAAGTTTTGATTCAAAATTTGAAGATATAATATATGTAGAGGCACCAAATGGGGTTTATATAATAGAGGAACACTATTTTATGGAAGCAATAGAAGGATGGGTCTCTAGGGTTGCACAAATGCTTGGATTAAGTTTTGAAATAGTAGACTAAATAATTTGTAATAAAAGGTGAAGTGAAAACTTAAATTCCAGTTACTATTTTAAAACTGGAATTTAAAATTACATTTCACATTTATTAGAAATATGAAATATTTGTGCTATGCTTTTTGTAGATAAAGGGAATAAGCAGAGTGGTTGACCTTCTCACTTTTAAAACACGGTTCCATCCTTGTTTAAGAAAGGGGGAAGGTGCTATGGTACAAACTGATTACATATTATTTGTAATAGAAGTTATACTTCTAGCTATCGTCCTAAAGAGATTACTCTTCAGACGAAAAAAATAAATCGCCTTTGCTTTGATCGGTAAGGCGATTTAATCACTTATCAAGGTCAACCGCTTAATGCGGATTTCCTCTATATATATTTTTTTTAGTATATTTTATGGGATAAGTCAAGAAATTATGCATGAATTTTAAGATTTAGCCCATTTTTGATTACTATTCAGGCTTAATTTATGACAAGTGCTAGCCAATAGTATTTTTATGGAGCACACCTAAGCTCCGCTACATTTTTATAAAACACATTACATTTGATACATACTTTCTATTTTTTTAGAATGAACCGTAACCTTTTTTATATTCAAAATGTGATTTGAGGAAGCTAGTAGAAGCTTCTTTTTTTATTTTATGTCATTATATTGTCATTTTAATTTGGTATAATACATATATAGAAAGCTTGGTGAATAATATGAAAATAATACGAAGAATATTAAAAAGTATTGTAATAATGTCATTATTGGCAATAACTATAGTAAGCACCTTTTACATAAAAAAAGGATACGATATGTATAAAGAAGCAGTAGAAAAAACTGCATTAAATGAAAAAATAGAAGAAATACAAAATAGAAAAAACTACACAAAGTTATCTGAGGTTCCCAAAATATATTTAGAAGCGGTAATTGCAGTTGAAGATCATAGATTTTATAAGCATCCGGGAATTGATGTGATTGCAATATGTAGAGCAGCTATAAACGATATAAAAGCAGGAAGCTTTATAGAAGGCGGAAGCACAATTACGCAACAACTTGCAAAAAATATATATTTTACACAAGAGAAAAAAATAGAAAGAAAAATTGCAGAAGTATTTGTAGCTTTTGATATTGAAAAAAACTATAAAAAAGATGAAATACTAGAATTTTATATAAATACAACATTTTTTGGCAACGGATATTATACAGTCAAAGAGGCGAGCAGAGCCTATTTTAACAAAGAGCCATTAGAAATGACCGATGGCGAAGCTGTATTGTTAGCAGGAATTCCAAATGCTCCATCATTATATAATCCGGTGAATAGTATGGAACTTGCAAAACAAAGGCAGAAACAAGTTATTTATAAAATGATGAAATATGGTGGGTTATCTGAAAACAAAGCAAACAGAATTATTAATGAATTTTAAAATTGAAACCCGAATCCTATAAAATATGATATAATCAAAGAGGTTAGTGCAAAAATCACATTATTAAATTGAATGTAATGTGATTTTGCTAATCTCTTTTATTAAATAAAAACGTTTTGCAAGAGAGGGGTTTATTATGGCAAATATAAACGATTATTTACTATGGCGTGGAGATCTTCCAATAAATGATAAGTTTAGGTTTAACGAAATAGATAGCATGATTTTAGCAAGATTTTCATATTTGAGATTTGACAAAATAAAAGTCGAACCATTAGAAACTATAGGAAGCATATCTAATAAAATGAAAGATTTAGATAATGAAGAATTTAGATATAATGGCGATAAAGAATTAATAACATATCTTGGACAAAGTGAAAGATTTAAAAATATGGTAGTTACTGATTTTGTGCAATTGGATGATAAAGAGATTGAAAAGCAATTTGGTGCAATAACAGTACACATATCAGATGATGAAATATATGTTTCTTTTATTGGCACAGACGCAACGATAATGGGCTGGAAAGAAGATTTTAATATGGGCTTTTTAGAGAATGTGCCATGTCAACTTGCAGGAAAAGAGTATTTAAGTGAAATAGCAGAAAAATATAAAAATGCTAGGATACGTGTAGGTGGTCATTCAAAAGGCGGAAATGTGGCTATATTTTCTGTTATTACTGCATCGAAAGAAATACAAGATAGGATTATAAAAGTTTATAATTACGATGGACCAGGTTTTAACAACGAGATAATAGAAAAGTATGCAAATCAGAAAATTATAAATCAAATAGAAACATACATATCACAAGATTCAGTAATTGGAAGAGTTCTAAATCACAAAGAAAAAATAACAGTTGTGCAAAGTGTTCAAAAAGGTTTATTGCAACACGATATATATTCTTGGCAAGTATTAAAAACAAATCCTATAACTTTAGAGAAAAATACTCAAATAAGTGAGGATATTAAAAATGCTTTAAACACATGGCTTAATGAAACTACAAATGAACAAAGAAAAATATTCATAGACTCGATTTTTGAGCTTTTTTATTCAACAGAAGCTGAAACCTTTGGGGAAATATCAGCTACATTAATGCAAAACATCATTAAAATATTAAAAAAATACACTGAAATATCAAAAGAAGATAGAAAAACAATTACAGAAATGATAACAATATTTGTTAAAGCGTATTTTTCTGTTATCAAAGAAAGAGAGAGCGTAAAGATTAAGCAAGGAAAAGAAATGCTTCTAGCTGATGAAAAAGCATTAGAAGAAAATGAAAACATTTAGCTATAAATTGGTGAAGTGTATTCTATTTTTTAATAATTTCTGATACAATCTTCTTATCAATATTGGAAAATATTTAGTATTAAATTATGGAAGGAGAATTTATATTGCATATATTTTTAATTTTAGTGTTTCTAGCTTTTGCTTACGTTATAACTAATAAAATTCTTGATGAGAGAGCACCAGAAGAGACAGTGGATGCAACCTTGATAAAGAAAAAAGTTGGTAGTGTAGTCGATGCAAATAATATGATTAATACGGAGTATATTTTGTTTTTCGATATAGCTGGGAAAATAAAAAAATTCTCTGTAAATTATTCAAAATATGAAAGTTACACAGAAAATCAAAAAGGTGTATTAACATATAAAAGAAATAAATTTGTTGATTTTGTATAAAGAAAACTCCAAAGATTGTACTTTGCATGAGGCTACAATTTTTGAAGTTATTTTTTGTTATAAATTAAGGCTAAGCAGTAACACTTTTTTCGTTACTATTCAGTCTTCAAAATAAAAGTGTATATCAAATCTAAATGTGTGCTATAAAAAAGTAGCGGAGCACAGTGTGCTCCATAAAAACATTATAATTCAGCTTTGTTATAAAATAAGTCTGAATAGTAACACTTTTTCCCTAAATTCACTTTTCTTTTAAGAAAAAATAGTTGATATTCAATACATAAAACGATAAAATAATTGTTGTAAATAAAGATACAGCATTTTAGAGCCTGTATAAATAAAGCATAAAAGAATATATTATTTATACTGGCTAAAAAAGTTATAGACAGTTATGCTTATAATCAAAAAGTACCAATAACATATAGAAAGGAAATGAGTTTTATGAATGAAAAGATGTATGAAATAATGAAAGATAAGAGAGGCTTTATAGCTGCACTTGACCAAAGTGGTGGAAGCAGCAGTAAAACATTAAAAGCATATGGAATTGATGAAAGTGAGTATACAACAGAAGAAGAGATGTTCAATCTAATTCATGAGATGAGAAAAAGAGTTTTCACAAGCAAAGCTTTTACAAACGAACATATATTAGGAGCAATATTGTTTGAGAAAACAATGCTATCAAAAGTAAATGGAGAATATACAGCCGATTATTTATGGAATGAAAAACAAATAGTATCATTCTTAAAAGTAGATAAAGGTCTAGCAGAAGAAAAAAATGGCGTTAAACTTATGAAAGAGATACCAAACTTAGCAGAAGAATTAAAAGAAGCAAACGAAAAACATGTGTTTGGAACAAAAATGAGATCAGTTATATATGAAGCAAATGAAGAGGGAATAAGAGATATTGTAAAACAACAGTTTGAATTTGCTAAAATAATCTGCGATGCAGGATTAGTTCCTATAATCGAACCAGAAGTTGATATAAATTCAGCTGAAAAAGAAAAATGCGAAGAAATATTAAAAGCAGAAATTAAGAAAAAATTAGATGCTTGGAACAAAGAGGACAAGATAATGTTTAAATTCACAATTCCAACAGTTGCAAACCATTACTTAGACTTATATGATTATGAATGCGTTGTAAGAATAGTTGCATTATCTGGAGGATATGATATTGAAAAAGCAGTTGAATTACTTGCTAAAAACAATAGAATGATAGCTAGCTTCTCAAGAGCATTATTACAAGACTTAAATGTTCATCAAACACCAGAAGAGTTTGATGCTAAATTAAATGATGTAATTGTTAAAATATATAACGCATCAATAACGTAGAAAGTAGTGCATAAAGTGGAGCGAAAATAAAGTGTCGACTCCACTTTTGTAATAAAAACATTGGAAGGAAAAAAGATGAAAGATACTTATGAGTTTAGGCGAATTATAGAAGAATTGCTAAAAAACAAAAGAGTACAAGAAATGAAAAAGTATAGGCAACATTTTAATAGAAGTTGCTATGAGCATTGCTTTTTTGTTGCATATGTATCATATAAAATAGCAAAAAAATTAGGCTGGGATTATAAATCGATTACTAGGGCTGCAATGTTACATGACTTCTTCTTATATGATTGGCGAAAGGATGATGGATGGCATAAATGGCATGCTTTTAAGCATGGAAAATTTGCCCTCAAAAATGCTATAAAAGAATTTAATCTAACAGACCAAGAAAAAGACATGATAAAAAAGCACATGTGGCCAGTAACAATAATACCACCAAGAACAAAAGAAGGATTTTTACTAACATTTATAGACAAGTACTGTGCCTTAATGGAACTGGTGAGGTAGAAAGGAGAAAATGCATGATAAACAAAAACGAAATTTTAAGCAAAGTTGACCATACATTTTTAAAACAAACTGCAACTTGGAATGATATAAGGGAATTGTGTGATGGTGCGATAAGATACAATACAGCTTCTGTATGCATTCCACCTAGCTTTGTTAAAAAAGCCAAAGGGTATGTGAATGAAAAGATGAAAGTGTGTACTGTTATAGGTTTTCCAAATGGATATAATACAACAGATGTAAAGGTTTTTGAAACAAGTAATGCAATTCAAAATGGTGCGGATGAAATAGATATGGTGATAAACATTGGAATGCTAAAGGAAAAAGAATATGATGCAATATTAAATGAAATTAACGAGATAAAAAAGGCATGTGGTGATAAGATTTTAAAAGTTATAATAGAAACATGTTTGCTAACAGAAGAAGAAAAGATAAAGATGTGTGATATTGTTTCAAATTCTAATGCCGATTTTATTAAGACGTCAACAGGTTTTTCTACTGGAGGAGCTACTATAGAGGATATAAAATTATTCAAAAAGCATATTAAAAATGATAAGAAAATAAAAGCAGCTGGAGGCATATCTTCATTTGAAGATGCTGAAAGATTTATAGAAGAAGGAGCTTCAAGGCTAGGCACAAGCAGACTTGTAAAAATAGAAAAAAGCAATGAACAAACTTTATAGATTATTAAAAGTAATATAACTAAAAAGGGGTAAGGCAAAAACAGCTTTATCCCTTAAAAAATGTCTTGACAATTGAATAACTATTCAATTATAATGTAATTAAGATGATTGAATGTTTGTTCAACTAAAAAGGAGTGATTATATGTCAAGAAACGAATTCATATGCGATTGCAATGTTATACATGATGAAGTTGTTGAAAATACAATAAAAGAAATGCCAAAAGAAGATACATTTAATAAGATAGCCGAGTTTTTTAAAATTCTTGGCGATACAACAAGAACTAAAATTTTATTTGCACTTGATTTAAATGAAATGTGCGTGTGTGATATTGCAAATGTTTTAGGTATGACCAAATCTTCAATTTCGCACCAACTTGGTACGCTTAGAAGAATGAATATAGTAAAATGCAGAAAAGTTGGTAAAGAAGTTTATTATGCTTTAGATGATGAACATATCAAACAAGTATTTGAAGTGGCACTTGAACACATAGAGCATAAATAATAAATATGGGAGTGGTTTTTATGAAAAAAGATGTTTATAAAATTAGTGGTTTAGATTGTGCAGCATGTGCATTAGAGTTAGAAGAAAAAATAGCGGACATAGACGGAATTGAAAATGCTTCAATATCATTTATGAGCGAGAAATTAACAATGGAATTAGATGAGACAAGAGAAAATGAGATTATAGAAAAAGTAAAAAAAGTTATAAAGAAAGAAGAGCCAGATGTTACTATAGAAAAATTGGTAGTTTAAAGCATCTTGTGAAAAAATAAAAAGTAACTTAAAATGCAGAAAATAAAGTAGCGGAGCACAGTGTGCTCCATAAAGAAATATATTGTTTCAAATATATTTAGGAGGCCATGCTTATGAAAAAAAGATTATGTTTTATCATTGCTTCGGTAATATTATTTGTGTTTTCTATGATTGTCAAATTCGAAAATGTATGGATAAATAATATTATATTTTTAATAAGCTATGTATTAGTCGGAATAAAAATATTAAAAAAAGCGATTAAGAATATTTTAAGAGGAAAGGTTTTTGATGAAAACTTTCTTATGTCGCTTGCAACTGTTGGAGCATTTGCAGTCGGAGAATTTCCTGAAGCCGCAATGGTAATGATTTTATACCAAATAGGAGAGTTATTCCAAGATTATGCTGTAAATAAATCGAGAAAATCGATAGCAAGTTTGATGGATATAAGGCCAGACTACGCAAATGTGTATAGAGATGATAAAATCGAAAAAGTAAATCCAAGCGAAGTAGCGATAGGAGAAATTATAGTTATAAAACCGGGCGAAAAAATACCACTAGATGGAACAGTAGTAGAGGGCACATCAATGCTTGACACTTCAGCATTAACTGGTGAATCAGTTCCAAGAAAAATAGAAGTTGGTGACGATGCTTTAAGTGGAACGATAAACGAGACAGGTTTAATAAAAGTAAAAGTAACAAAACCATTTGGAGAATCTACTGTTAATAAAATTTTAGATTTAGTTGAGAATGCAAGCAGTAAAAAATCAAAGTCAGAAAAGTTTATCACTAAATTTGCAAAATACTATACTCCAACTGTTGTTATAATAGCGGTAATAATAGCGTTAATACCGCCACTAATAATTCAAGATGCAACATTTAAAGACTGGATATATAAAGCATTGTCGTTCTTAGTTGTTTCTTGTCCTTGTGCACTTGTAATATCAATTCCTCTTGGATTTTTTGGAGGAATTGGAGGCGCATCTAAACTTGGTATCTTAATAAAAGGAAGTAATGCGTTAGAGGCTTTGGCAGACGTTGAAACTGTTGTTTTTGACAAAACAGGTACACTTACAAAAGGTGTGTTTGAAGTTCAAGATGTAAAAAATGTTGAGATAGAAAAAGAAGAATTAGTAAGACTTGTTGCACATGCTGAAAAGTTTTCAACGCACCCGGTAGCAGAGTCTGTAAAGAGATTCTATAATAACGAAATCGATGAAAACATAATTGGTAACATAGAAGAAATTGGCGGATATGGAATAATTGCAAATATAGAAAATAAAGAGGTATTAGTTGGCAACGATAAACTAATGACAAAGAAAAATATTGCTTACGAAAAATGTGGTGAAGCAGGAACAATACTTTATGTTGCAATAGACAATAAATTTGCAGGATATATCTTAATTTCGGATAAAATAAAAGACGATTCTGAAAAAGCATTAAAAGAACTTAAAAAAATGGATATTAAAAAGACAGTAATGCTAACAGGTGACAGAAAAGAAGCAGCTAATAGCGTGGGCAAAAAATTAAAGTTAGATGAAGTATTTTCAGAATTATTGCCAGATGGAAAAGTAGAAAAAGTGGAAGAACTAATGAAAGTAAAATCATCAAAAGGAAAGCTTGCTTTTGTTGGTGACGGAATAAATGATGCTCCAGTACTTGTAGTATCAGATGTTGGTATAGCAATGGGAGGCCTTGGCAGTGATGCTGCGATAGAGGCAGCAGATATTGTAATAATGACAGATGAACCATCAAAAATAAGTAAGGCAATAAAGATTGCAAAAAAGACAATGAGGATAGTAAAAGAAAATATAGTTTTTGCACTTGCAGTAAAGTTTATAGTGCTTTTACTAACAGTAATTGGAGTTTCAACAATGTGGGAAGCTGTTTTTGCAGATGTTGGTGTATCAGTAATTGCAATATTAAATTCGCTTAGAATGTTACATGTGAAGAAAATTTAATAAGAGAAACTATTATATCTAATAGAGCGATTGAAATTGCTCTATTTTTTGTAATATAATATTTATATAAAACTAATGAATAATGAAAAATCAGGAGGTACATATGAAGAAAAAAGATATAGCTGCAATGATTTTTGGAATGATTATATATTATATAGGAATGTATGTTGTTGCTATGAAATTTTCCAAAGGACTTGTGACATCAATACAAAAAATTGCAATTCCTATAATAGCAATTATTGCATTATTTGACATCTTACTCAGGTACAAAAAAGAGAAAAAGATTAACTATACGAAGATTTTTATATACATATTTATAATTGGAATAATGCTTAGAACAATGTATGTATCGTATACCACAATAAATGAAAGGCAACATGATGTTGATGGGGACAGAGGGCATCTGGCATATATTGAATATGTGTACGAGAATGCGAAACTTCCAGATAATAATGAATGGCAATTTTATCAACAGCCATTACATCATATAATTTCAGCAATTTGGCTAAAAATAAATACGATGTGCAAAATTGATTATGAGGTTGCAAAAGAAGGATTATGCATACTTCCTGCAATATATTCAGGCATATCAATGATTATCATGTATTTAATATTGTTAAAACTAAAAATAAATGAAAAATTTATATCAATGGTAATGGCAGTAGTCGCTACACATCCGAGCTTTATTATACTTTCGAGTAGTATAAATAACGATATGTTAGTTACAATGTTTTTATTTTTAGATATATTGTGTCTAATAAAGTGGGATGAAAAACCAAGTATTAAAAACACAATAATACTTGCAATTTTAACGGCGTTAACTGTACTTTCAAAAATATCTGGAGCTTTAATTGCACTGCCAATATCATATGTGTTCATAAAGAAATTTTTTGTGGCAATAAAAGAAAGAAAAGATGTAGTAAAATACATATTAAAATTTGCTGTATTTGGAGTGATTTCACTTAGTATAGGATTATCTTATAGCATAAGAAACAAAGTGCTATTTGACCAAGCGATAGGAGAAGTTCCAAGTCCGGGAGAAAGAGTATATTGCGGATATGATAGTCTAATAAAAAGACTTAACCCAATATCAATAGAATGGAATAGGCTATACTGTAATGCTTTTGAAGATTCTAATATTACCATATATATAACGAAAAGCTCACTTTTTGGAGAGTGGAGACCAGATAATTTAGAAGAGAATGTACTGCCAATACTCCTAATAACATTCAATGCAATTTTGATAACAATAAGCATCATAAGTTTTATAATCATAACTAATACGCTTAAAAATAGAAGTAATGATCTAAACATATTGATATGTTTTTATTTTGCCCAAATGCTTATGTATCTTGCCTCAAACGATGCAATGCCATATGGCTGTACAATGGATTTCAGATATATAGTACCAACAGCATTCCTCGGAATGGCATTTATAGCAGAAGTGTTTCAAAAAGAATCGATGGCGAGTCAAGTGGCGGTAAAGACAGTAACATATATATTTGTGACGCTATCTATAGTATCAGAGACGACACTATTATATCAATTGTATTAAATGACGAAAATTGCAATATTCCCAATAAAAATATGCAAGTAACTATCAATATTCGCCCTAAAAATATGCAACTGACTATCAATATTCCCTTTTAAAATATGCATTTGATAAATATTTTTTTGAAATAGTTATTCTTTGTAAATAAAATATAAAAAAACCATATAATTTTCAAAAAGTTAAGATATAATATTTAATGAAGGAGAGGATATTATGAATAAAACAAAAGTATTTCAAGTAGGAACAGGAAAAATGGCAAGATATACAATGAGATATGTATTTGAAAAAGGTGGCGAAGTTGTTGGTGCTGCTGATATAAATCCAAATGTTATAGGAAAAGACATTGGAGAAATAATCGGAGCCGAAAACAAAGGCGTTAAAGTTACAGATGTTAAAGAACTAGAAAAAAATTTATTAGAGTTGAAACCTGATGTTTGTATAGTAGAGACAATGAGCTTATTAAATGATGTTGGCGATGTTTTATTAACATGTGCTAAATGCGGTGTAAATGCGATTACAACTTGTGAAGAAGCTTTTTATTCTTGGAACTCAAATCCAACTCTAACAGCCGAAATAGATAAATTAGCAAAAGAACATAATTGCACAATTACAGGAACAGGATACCAAGATATATTCTGGGGACAACTAATTACTTCACTTGCAGGAGCGACTCAAAAGATAACAAAAATAAAAGGAAGCTCAAGCTACAATGTAGAAGAATATGGAATAGCATTAGCAAAAGCTCATGGTGCAGGATTAACAAGTGAAGAATTCGAAAGAGATGTTGCATCAGCAGATGAAATAAGTGAAGAAGCAAGAAAAGAACTAATAGAAAGCAGAAAATTTGCACCATCATACATGTGGAATACAAATGGCTGGTTGTGCTCAAAACTTGGACTAACAGTTAAATCACAAACACAAAAATGTGTGCCACAATTTAATGATGAAGATATCGAATCAAGCACATTAAACATGACAGTAAAGAAAGGTATGGCAACAGGAATGAGTGCTGTTGTTACAACTGAAACAGAAGAAGGAATAACAATAGAGTCAGAGTGCATAGGAAAAGTATATTCAAAAAATGATGTAGATACAAACGAATGGACAGTGTATGGAGAACCAAATACAACATTAAAGATTACAATGCCAGCAACGGTTGAACTTACATGTGCTACAGTAGTAAACAGAATACCAGATGTAATAAAAGCAGAATCAGGATTCCTTCCAACACACAAATTTGGCGAATTAACATACAAATTCAAAATTTAATTGTTTACTATTTAGCAATTTAAAAAATATGTATCGAACATAAACATATAGAAAAAATGTAGCGGAGCTTAGGTGTGCTCCATAAAAACTAATTATTGATAATGAATTAAAATAAAAATGAACACAAACCAAATTTTAAAGTCCCTTTTAGAAAGAAAAGTTTCCAAAAGGGACTTTTTGTTATATAATAGTGGGGATGTGAATGTTTTATTGTGATATTACATATACCCTAGAATACGGCTATTACAATAAAATACTCAATATTTATCGAAGTATGAAAGGAAATGATGAAATGGATTATCATTATGCGCATGAATACCTTGTCGGTTATAGTGATGTAGACAAAAACAATAAAATGAAATTATCAAGAATAGTAGATTTGCTTCAAAATATTGCGACTTGGCATTCAAAAACAATTGGATATGGAACAGCTGAAATGAAAGAATTAAAGCTTGGTTGGCTTGTGTTAGCGTGGAGAATAAAAATCTTAAAATATCCAGAAGCTGATGAATACATAGAAATAAGAACATGGAGCAAAAAGCCAAAGGGGCTTCATGCATATAGAGATTTTGAAATAATAAATAAAAATGGAGAAAAACTTGTTTTAGTAGAATCTAGTTGGGTATTGTATGATTTAGTAAATAGAAAACCAATAAAAATGATACCAGAAATGTCTAACGGATATGGAGTAATCGAAAGAGATGCGATAGAAGAGGGAATCTCTAAAATAAAACCAGAGAAAATAGAGGGCGAAAAACTAGAAATATTAGTTTCAAAAAGAGATATAGATACTAATAATCATGTGAATAATGCAAGATATCTCGATTTCTTTGAGGAAATATTGCCAGAAAATGAAGAGATAAACGAAATAGAAGTACAATACAGACATCAAACTATGCTTGGAGAAAAACTGCTTTTAACATTCGATGGCACAACATGTATAATGCAAAATGAAAATGGAGAAATAAATGTAACAATAAAAATACTTGAAACAAATAGGGACATTCCTTTTTGTTAAAGGAACAAGCTTGAAACAAAAAGGAATGTCCCTATTTGTTTCAGAAAGGGGATTGATAATGGATCAAGCACAAGAAACAACAATCGCACTAGCTGTTTTTACCATTTGGATAACATTTTTATACATAAGAGTATTT
>CAKPEF010000016.1 GCA_934149305.1 uncultured Clostridia bacterium | reverse complement strand
CTCCTAATTATATATTAAAGGGGTGAACAAATCATTGAAAACTTTTATAGGGTGATTTTATCATTGATTATTCATATTTGAATTTCCATATGCTTGACATTTTTTATAAACTGATAGATAATCAATCTATAAATGATAGATGGTGTAGTTTTAGTTTATAGAAATTAGGAGGTTTAAATATGAATCCATATGACAAAGTGCATGAATTGGTTAGAGCAATGAAAGAAAGTGAAGAAGTAAAAGAATATTTAATTATAAAAGAAGAAGTATATAAAGATGAAAAAAACAAAGAGTTAATAAAAGAATTTAGAGAAAAACAAATGGAAGTCCAATCTCTTTTGATGCAAGGCAAAGAGGCAGAAGCTGAAAAAATGGAAAAATTGCAAAACTTATATCAAATACTTGCAAGCAATGTAAAAATAAAAGAATTCTTTGATAAAGAAGTAAAGTTTGATGTTATGCTTTCAGATATATACAAAATAATAAGTGAAGGATTAAAAGACATTATAGAATAAAAAACGAAAGGAGAAGTTTATGAAAACACTAATAAAAAATGGTTATGTTGTTTCTATGGTTTCTGATATAGTAAAGACAGATTTACTAATAGAAGATGACAGAATTGTCTTTATAGGAAATACAGATGCCGAGGCAGACAAAGTAATAGATGCAACAGACAAAATTGTAATGCCAGGACTAATAAATGCACATACACATGTGCCAATGTCAATTTTTAGAGGTTACTCAGATGAGTTGCCACTAAGTGATTGGTTAAGAAAAAAGATGTGGCCAATAGAAGATAAAATGGTGGCTGATGATGCATATTGGGCTTCTATGTTGTCAGGAATAGAAATGATAAAGAGCGGAACAACAACATTTAATGACATGTATTTCTTTGAAGATGAAATTGCCAAAATGGCGGAAAAATTAAAAATGAGAGCCATATTATCTAGATGTATAATTGGCGAAGGCGAAGATATGATAAAAAAAGCAGATGAAGCAGAAGAGCTTTATAATAATTATCATAATAAAAGTGATGGAAGAATAAAAATATGTGTTGGACTTCATGCGCCAAACACATGTCCTCCGGACACAATAAAAAAAGGAATACAACTTGCTGATAAACTTGGCACGCCAATACACATACACTACTTAGAAACAAAAGATGAAATAAATTATATAAATAATACATATCTATCTTCTGTAACAGAATATCTAAAGAAGTTAGGACTATTTAATTATCATGTAATGTTAGCTCACGGAGTTCACATAAGTGATGAGGATATTGAAGTTTTAAAAGAAATAAGTGGAGGCGTAGTACATAATCCAGTTAGTAATATGAAGCTAGGTAGTGGTTTTGCCAACATTACTAAATTATTAAAAAACGGCATAAATGTAGCATTGGGAACAGATGGACAAGGAAGCACAAATACATTAGATATGTTTTTAGAAATAAAATTAGCTGCATACATGCAAAAAGGAATGTACAACAGCGCAACAGCAGTAAGCGCAGAAGATGTGCTAAAAATGGCAACGATAAAAGGCGCAGAAGTACTTGGAATAGATAGTGAAGTAGGCTCGTTAGAGGTTGGAAAAAAAGCAGATATCATAATAATAAATTTGAATAAACCACACTTATGTCCAGTTCATAATATATATTCGACATTAGCATATTCAGTAGATGGTGGAGATGTAGAGACAAGTATAATAGATGGAAATATAGTAATGGAAAATAGAATTATAAATGGAGTAAATGAAGAAGAAGTACTAAACGAATGTGCTAGAATTAAAAGAAGATTATTTAGCTAAAGCAAAGGTGGCTTGGAGTTATATCCAGCCACTTTTTACATTTTTTAGATTTTCATTTTTATTGTAGCATATCTTGAAAACTGCATGTTTTTGATATAAAATTATTTACAAATGATAATAAAATGAGGAGAAAATATGATAAAAAAATGGGAATATTATGAAGCAGATGAAAAAGAATTAGAAAAGGTAATGAGCGAAAACAATATTTCTGAATTGCTAGCAAGAATACTTATAAATAGAAACTTAAAAGAAAGCGAAAGAATAAAAAAGTTTTTATATCCAAAAATTGATGATCTATATGATCCATTTTTAATAAACGATATGCAAATAGCAGTTGATAGAATAATTGAAGCATATGAGCATAAAGAAAAAATAACAATTTATGGCGATTATGATGTTGATGGAATAACAAGTATAGCTGTGCTAAAAAAATTCTTAGATGAATTAGGTGCAAATGTAGGGTACTATCTTCCAAGTAGATTAGAAGAGGGATATGGATTAAACAACGAAGCAATAAAAAAGATAAAAGAAAACGGAACCAATTTACTTATAACTGTTGACTGCGGTATTTCTGCACATGATGAAATAGAATACGCTAAAAGTTTAGGAATGGAAGTCATAGTTACAGACCATCATGAATGTCCAGAAGAGATGCCAAATACAATTGCAGTAATAGATCCAAAAAGAAGAGATAATACATATCCTTTTAATAGTTTGGCAGGTGTTGGAGTTACTTTTAAGTTGATACAAGCAATATCACTAAAATTAGGATTAGACAGAAAGAAATATCTAAAATACTTAGATATCGTATGTCTTGGGACAGTTGCAGATATAGTACCATTGGTAGATGAAAATAGAGTGATTGTAAAATACGGTTTAATGCTTGTAAAAGAGACTAGAAATATTGGACTTAAAGCGTTAATAAAACTTGCAGGATATGAAAAAATCGATTCAGGACTAATTTCTTTTGGTCTTGCTCCAAGAATGAATGCATGTGGTAGAATGGGAAAAGCAGACTTAGCATTAGAGCTTTTGCTTACAAATGACTTAAATAAAGCAGAAGAAATAGCAAAAGAATTAAATGAAATAAACAGAGAAAGACAAGAAGTAGAAAAAAGAATAATGAATGAAGCAATAAAAATAATAGAAGAAAAAAAGCTATACGAAGATGATGTTATTGTAGTTGGTGAAGAGGGATGGCATCATGGTGTAATAGGAATTGTTGCTTCTAAAATAACAGAAATGTATTATAAGCCATCAATACTTGTATGCTTAGAAGGCAATGAAGGTAAAGGCTCTGGTAGAAGCATAGAGGGATTTGATTTGCATAAGGCACTTTCGGTATGTGGAAAAGACTTATTAAAATTTGGTGGACATGAAATGGCAATAGGACTTACAGTAAAAAAAGAAAATTTTGAAGACTTTCGAAGAGATATAAATGAATATGCAGCAACTGTTATAGATAAAGAAAGTGTGCCTACAATTAAAATCGATTCATATATAGATTCAAATTCAATATCGATGGAAAGATTAAGCGAATTAGAAATATTAGAGCCATATGGAGAAGCAAACCCACTGCCAACATTTGTATATAAAAATATAAAAGTTGATGGAATTAGAGCACTTTCAAATAATAAACATTTAAAATTATTATTAAAAGACGGTAGTAATGTTTATGATGCAATAGCATTTAACATGGGAGATAAGCAGTATAGCATAAAAATAGGTGACAAGATTGATGTGTTACATTATCTTGACATCAACAGATTTAATAATATAGAAAAAATACAATTTAATGTAAAAGATATAAAAAAGAGTCTGTAATCATAGATAAAGAAAAGAGGTGTTGTTATGGCAACAATTGAAGACATAATAAAAAGTACAAAAAAATACAATAAAAAATCTAATAGTAGGTTGATAAATAAGGCGTACGAATTTGCTAAACATTATCATGAGGGACAAGTTAGAAAATCTGGTGAACCATATATAATTCACCCTTTAGAAGTAGCTTATATCGTTTCTACATTAGAATTAGATGATAATGCTATATGTGCAGCTTTGTTACATGATGTTGTTGAAGATACAGAAGTCACAAGAGAAATGATAGTCGCAGAATTTGGAGAAGAAATAGCAAACTTAGTTGATGGAGTAACAAAACTTGGAAAAATTGCACATTATCTAGACAAAGAAGAAGAACAAGTAGAAAACTATAGAAAATTTTTTATGGCAATGGCAAAAGACATCCGTGTCCTTATGATAAAGTTGGCGGATAGGCTTCACAATATGAGAACACTTAAACATTTAAGCGATGATAGAAAATATGCAATTGCTAAAGAGACAATGCAATTGTACGCACCACTTGCTAATAGGCTCGGAATATACTCTATTAAATGGGAGCTTGAAGATTTAAGCTTTTTATATATGGAGCCAGAAGCATATGCAGAACTTGTTGATGGAATAAACAAAAGAAGAGAAGAAAGAGAAAAATTTATAAATGACATCATAGTAGAAATAAGAAAAAAATTAAAAGAAATGAAAATAGAAGCAGAAGTGTATGGGCGACCAAAGCACTTCTATAGTATCTACAGAAAAATGAAAAAAGACAACAAGACATTAGACCAAATATATGACTTATTTGCAATGAGAATAATAGTAAATTCAGTGAAAGATTGTTATGCTGCATTAGGCCTGGTTCACGAACTGTATAAACCAATGCCTGGCAGATTTAAAGATTACATATCAATGCCAAAGCCAAACATGTACCAATCGCTACATACAACATTGATAGGTACAGAGGGAACACCATTTGAAGTTCAAATAAGAACATGGGACATGCATAGAGTAGCTGAATATGGTATAGCAGCGCACTGGGCATATAAAGAAGGAAAGAGCGTAAGCGCATCTGATGAAAAATTATCATGGCTTAGAGAAGCAATAGAATGGCAAAAAGAAACAAATGATGATAAAGAGTTTTTAAGTAAATTAAAATTCGATCTATTTGATGAGGAAGTTTTTGTTTTTACCCCAAAAGGAGATATAAAATCGTTACCAACAGGTAGTACGCCAATAGACTTGGCTTATATGATACACGAACAAGTTGGTCATAGAATGACTGGAGCAAAAGTAAATGGCAAAATAGTACCAATAACTACAAAGCTTTCAAATGGAGACATAGTTGAAATCATCACATCAGATTCGGCTAAAGGACCAAGTAGAGATTGGCTAAAGATAGTAAAAACAACACAAGCAAGAAATAAAATACAAAACTGGTTCAAAAAAGCTTTGAGAGATGAAAATATACTAAAAGGCAAAGAACAAATCGAAAAAGAATTAAAAAGAATAGGAATGTCATTTGCAGACCTATTTAAAACAGAATGGGTAAACAAAGCTTTAGAAAAGTACAAGTATAATACATTAGAAGATTGTTATGCCGCAATAGGATTTGGCGCAATATCTGCCGCAAAAATAATTACAAGACTGTTAGAGGAATACAAAAAAGAAAATAAAGAAGAAGAAATAGAAAATAAAATAAACGAATTAAGAGAAGCAAAACCGGCAGATAGAAGCAAGGTCTCAAAATCAGGAGTTATCGTAAAAGGCATAGATAATTGTTTGGTAAAACTATCAAGATGTTGTAATCCGCTTCCAGGAGATGAAATAATAGGATACATAACAAAAGGAAGAGGCGTATCTGTTCATAGAGCAGACTGCGTAAATTGTAAAGACTTATTATCTGATGAGCAAAGAATAATAGAAGTATCATGGTACAAAGAAAACAAAGCATCTTATATGGCTGATTTAGAAATATATGCAAATGATAGAGCAGGCCTAATGGCGGACATTACAGTAGCAATAGGAGACTTAAAAGCAAAAATGGTATCAATAAATGCAAGAACAGTAAATAACGATCGAGTAGCTATTATAAATGTTGGCCTAGAGGTAGAAGACATAGACAAACTAAATAAGGTAATAAAAGCAGTAAGAAAAGTAGATAGCGTATACGATGTACATAGACAAAAATAAAAACTATCATATAAATATAGAAAGGGATGTAAAATGTTATTAAAGACTTTTAGAGTAATGCCAGGAAATGCAACTATATACACTAATATGTATGTAGTCGCTGATGAGGAAACAAAAGAGGGAATTTTAATAGATGCGGCAGGTGGAATAGACAAAATATATAATTATGTAGAAAACATGAATATAAAATTAAAATATGTCATATTAACTCACTGCCATGGAGATCATATAGCTGGACTTAAAGAACTTAGAAAAAATTATCCAAGAATAAAAGTAGTAATAAATGAAGATGATAAGGTAGGATTAACAGATGATACAATAAATTTGTGCAGTTTTTTGGGATTACCAGAAAACTATATAGAGGCAGACATATTAGTAAAAGATGGAGATATAATAGAATTTGGAGGATTAAAGGCAACAATAATACACACACCGGGGCATACGGCTGGTAGCATGAGTATACTAATAAAAGATGCAGTTTTTACGGGCGACACAATGTTTAAAAGAGTTTATGGGAGAACAGACTTAAAAACAGGTTCAGAAAGAGAAATAATGTGGTCAATAAAAGACAAACTACTTAAACTACCTGATAATACAATTGTTTATCCAGGTCATGGCGCAATAACAATAATAAGAGAAGAAAAGGAATTTTATGACAAATTAGATCAAAATGGATAAGAAAAGAAAAAACCAAGTTTGCAAGAACAAACTTGGTTTTTTGGTACCGATGGTGGGACTCGAACCCACATGGTTTCCCGCATGATTTTGAGTCATGTGCGTCTGCCAGTTCCGCCACATCGGCATAAAACACAGAATATATAAAGTATATGTTACTAAAAAACAATTGTCAATAGAAAAAAGACACAAAAAAGGCATAAATTTATAAAATTCTTGGCTAAATTTACATAATATAGTTGATTTTTGGAAGAAGTTGTGTTATTATAATATACGGTAGTGAAAAACACGAAAGATTTAGGAGGTTTAGATTATGGATATTATGAAAAAGAGAATATCACTAATATTAAGCATAATAATGCTAGCATTGGTAATTATACCAGTAATTAAAGTAAATGCTACAGAAGCTTGCCAAGTAAGCATGACAGTTAAAATGGGCACAACAACATTAACAAATGGTGGCAGATATGATGTACAAGGTGGCGAAAGAATAACTGTTAGTGCATCATCAAGTAAAGCTGCTATAGAAAGAATAGGTTATGCATATGGAAACGATCCAACAATAGATATCTATTCAAATAAGATTACAATTGATGTACCATATAAAGCAAATGGAACAGTAATTAATCTATATATTGAAGCTATAGCTGAAAATGATAATGGTAGCAAAAATACAATTACAAAAACAGGTTGGATGAAATATACACTAGTTTACCCAACAGATACTAATTTAGGAAACAAAAAATTAACAGCAAAATATGGTTCAACAACATTAAAAGTTGATTCAACAACAGAAGTTGAAATCGGCGACAAAATAGCAATTCAAGCAGCACCAAAAAGTGAAGTTAATAACATTCAATACAGATGGGCAGTAGATACTACTGCTACTAAAGTAAAAAATTCAAATTGCTCAGTAGTAATACCATCAAGTTTTGTAGTAGGTAAAGTTTATAAATTGGCAGTTAATGCATTGTATAACGATGGCTTATGCGTAGATGGTAAGCAACCATCTGCTACAGAACCTCAATACTATTACTTTAAGTTAAAAGAGAGTAAACCAACACCTACACCAACAAAAACTCCAACACCAACAAAGACACCTACACCTACACCAACAACAGTTCCAAGCACAAGAGGTTTAACAGTAAGTAAAGATTCAAAAGTATTAGCAAAACTTTCAACAACAGTTGTAAAAGCTGGAGATAAAATAGTAATAAAAGCAACACCAGCAAACAATGTTTATCACATTCAAACGAGATGGAGTGAAGATTCAACTTTTAAAAATACACGCGCTTCAGAATGCACTTTCACAATTCCAAGCAGTGTAAAAGCTGGAAAAACATATTTCTTATCAGTAAATGCATTATATAACGATGGTTTATGTGCAGATGGTAGAGATACAACAAATACTATTACTCAAAAGTATTATTTCGTAGTTGAAGGAACAAATCATAACGATAGAATATTAGACATCGAACCATGGATGGAAGAAAATGATGATATTTCAGAGCTTTCTGTATCATTAAGAAATGATTCTGAAGAAGAAGAGAAAGCTAATAAAAACATTTATGAATTAGGTGAAGTTGTAACATATTACATAGACTACAAAAACGGTGGAAAAGATATAAACGATGAAGTTAGAATAGTATTAAACTTACCACTTGACTACAAAGTAGTTGACCTAGATGGTGGAAAAGTAAATTCAGATGATGAAATTGAATGGGTATTTGAAGATGGTCTTGAGGAAGATGAATCAGGAACAATCGTGGCAAAAGTTAAATATACAAAATTAAAGAGATCAAAAGATGATGCAAATACAATATATCCATCAGCAACAATATATAAAGGTTCAAAAGTAAGAGATGTATCTACTGTAATCAACATGATTATCGTAGAAAATGGCGAAGAAATTGATGTAGAACATGAACCATATATGTATGGTGATGCAGATGCAGACACATTTAGACCAGATTATATGATTACAAGAGCTGAAGGTGCTCTAGTTCTTGCAAGAATTTATGGATTAGATTATACAAACATTAGAGAAAGCGAAATCACAACAAAATACACAGACATTAACGAAACATATTTAGAGGCAAAACAAGCAATAACAGCTGCTTCAAAAGCAGGTTTAATAAATGGTTACTTAGAAGATGATGGCACATACACATACAGACCAAACAATATGATGACAAAAGCAGAATTTATGAAAATTTTAGCTTGCATGATTCAAGAAGGTGCTGAAGATGAAGGAATAGACGGATTAGAAATCAAAGAATTAGATAAATTAGTTAAAATTTATGATGATGCTAAAAAATATTATATAGTAGATGGTAAACGTGTATACACACACTGGGCAATAGAAGAAATCACATTACTTGCAAGATTAAATATGCTTCCACTTACTTCTGATGATCCAGAGTTCGTATTAGATGAAAAAATAACAAGAGCTGAAGTTGCACAACTTATCAACTTCTACCTACTAAGAGCTCCAGCAGAAGTTACATCTAAGACAAAAACAGGATTTAGCGATGTTTCAAGAAAACATGAGTTAATCGGAGACATTGTTGAAGCAACAAGAAGAACTCATACATTTGAAATGACAGATGATGGAACAGAAATAGCTAGATAGATAATATAAAAAATAAACATTTGGGAACAATTCCTAAATGTTTATTTTTTTAGTTACTATTTAGTCTTCAAAAATAAAAGTGTGTACCAAATGTAAATGTGTTTTATAAAAATGTAGCTTAAGCTTAAGTGTGCTCCATAAAAATACTATTATTTAGCATTTGTCATAAATTAAGTTTGAACAGTAACATTTTTCACTCTAAAATTTTATTATTCTTATTGATTTTACTTTTTATTAAATGTACAATAGAATTATATGAAAAATAGGAGGTTACGAATGAAAAAAATAACTAAAATAGTATTTCTATGCATATTTTTAACATTTATACTTGTTGGAAGCGTTTTCGCGGCTGAAAATGAATATATTTTAGTAAAAGAATACATTTATCAAAATGCCCAAAAATACAGTTTGGGTAGCGCAAGTATTGAGATTTTGATCGGAAGTGGCGATTTTGTACAATATCAAGATGATGAGTATATTACAGTATCACCTACACCCGATGAAATCAGAACAGATAGTTATGGTAATAAATATGCATATTTTAATTTGGATGGAATTGAACCTGCCAAAAAGTTTAAGATAACAGTTAAGAGGAAAGTGACAGCAGGCACATATACAGAAACAATTCCAGCACGTTCAAATACAGAAATAACAGCCGAAAACGAAAAGTACCTTTTGCCACAAATGGGCATAGAAAGTGATAATGATGAAATAATTTCAAAGGCAAAAGAACTTACAGAAGATGCTGCAAGCGATTATAAAAAGGCTGAAGCAATATTTGAATTTATAAATTTAGGAATGGTATATGATGCCTCTGATAAATATATGGATATGGAAAATTTATCAGCTGTGACAACATTGCATGAAATGAGGGGTGTTTGCAAAGATTTTGCTATATTATATGTTGCCATGTGTAGAGCAGTTCAAATTCCTAGTAGAGTAGTTACAGGTTGTAGCATAATAGAAAAAGAAGCTAATGTATCTGGTGATGTTTTGCAAGAAAAGAAAATTGAAAATCATGCATGGGCAGAGATATATTTACAAGATTTTGGATGGGTACCAGTGGATCCTACAGCTGTTTATATGTTAGGTTCGCAAAAAAAGGTGAATCACAACGCATTTTGCAAGATCGCTAATCCGGAATATATTGCTAGTGGAATAATGGCATATGATATTACACATGCAGACATTAGATATACAAGTAGTTTGCAAGAAGTTTCAGTAAAGGAAACATTATTAGAGGTAGACAAAATGGAAGACGCTGGTCAAAATTCGTTTGAAGATTTAAGCGGATATGATTGGGCGAAAGATTCAATTCAATTTTTATATGGAATAAATGTGGTAAAGGGTTATTCAGATACTGAATACAAACCACAAAATAATATTTCAAGAATTGAGTTTATTTCAATGCTTGCTAGAGCTTTGAGATATAAAGAAACACCATATGAAGAAAAGGGAATGGTATATTACTTTTTAGATTATAATCAAGAGCATTGGTCAAAAGAAGATTATGACTACTTAATGAGGTGCTATCAATACATAGATTCTAGTAGTGATATGGCAAGTTTAGGCTATTATACAATTGCTGAAGTTTTTGATACTGGCAGCTTAGATATGAACAAAGCAATTACAAGAGCAGAAGTTGTTGCACTTATGGACATCTTCCTGCCAGATGAAAGTGCACCTACAAAGTTAAAAGATATAAGAGGGCAAAAATTTGAAAAGAGCATTATAAAAGCATACAATTCGGGCTTGATAGTAGGCTATCCTGATTTGACATTCAAGCCAAATAACAAAATAACAAGAGCGGAAATAGCAGTAGTATTAGAAAGATATATAGGAAACGAATTATATAACATTATGTAGGAGAGAATTATGTATAAATTGATTGCTATTGATATAGATGGAACTTTATTAAACTCAGAAGGCAAATTAACAGAAAGGACGAAGGACACAATAAAAAGAGTAACCTCCAAAAATGTAAAAGTTGTTTTAACATCTGGAAGAGTAACAAAATCCGTTGCAGACATAGCAAAACTTGTAAATGCAGATAGATACATGATTTGTGATAATGGTGCTTCAATATACGATATAGAGAATAACAAAACGATTTGGTCAAAAGAAATACCAAAAGAAACAGTAATAAATCTAGTAAGGACATGCTTAGAAAATAATATATATTACATGGTGTTTACCGATAAAGAGATTGTTGTTAAAGATTTAAGACATATGGCTCTTGCTTTTTATATGCAGAGACATAATTGCAATGATGAAGCTACTGGCATCACACAAATAAAATATGCAGGGATCGATTACATAGAAAAGATAGACAAACCAATAAGAAGAATCGTGGTTTGCGATCAAGATAGAACAATATACGAATCAATAGTAAACAAACTAAAGAAAATACCTGATGTGGATTTGCTTTCGGCACCACATGTGACAAATAAAATAATAAAAGATGGAGTTAAGACTACTGTTCTTACATATAGTTATGCAGAGATATTACCTAAGGATGCTAACAAGTGGATTGCAATAAAAGAGCTCATAAAAAATGTCGGAATAAAAGAAGATGAAGTAATGGCAATTGGTGATAATTTCAATGATGTTTCAATGATACAAAATGCAGGATTAGGTGTTGCTATGAATAATGGTGCATTAGTTGCAAAAGAAGTTGCAAGAGTCGTAGCACCATCAAATGATGAAAACGGGGTAGCAATAATTTTAGAAAGATATATACTATAATTTTTTGTTATATTAAAAAGTATAATTTCATATTGAATAAAAAACATCACAAATTTTATTGTGGTGTTTTTTGTTCTAAAAAAATAGACAAAGATATATTATTATGTAGGAGGTGCTAATATGGAGAAAACCCAAAATGTAAAGATAATTTTAAAAAGTATACTTTTTAGTTACATACTGACATTTCTTTTAATACTTATATATGCCTTTTTACTTGCATACACACAAATATCTGAATCAACAATACCAGTATGTTTATTTGTGATAGGAATGATTAGTGTATTTATTTCAAGCTCTAGTGCAATAATAAAGATAAAAAAAGATGGACTAAAAAATGGCGCAATAATAGGCTTTTCGTATGTCGGAATTTTATATTTATTAAGTAGCATATATGAAACTGGTTTTAGTTTAAATAAATATTCTATTCTTACGATTATTTTATATGTAATACTTGGAATGGTAGGAGGAATTATAGGAGTGAATCTTGTTAATAATAAGTAATACTTGAATATAAAATTTGATTTGGTATAATAAAATTGCAAATCTAAAAATAAGAAAGGTTGATATAATGGTTACTTTTGAAGATATAAAAAATGATGAAGAAATAAAAATTTTAATAGAAGATACAGAAAGACAGCTGATGGAATTAGGTTACACGGAACATGGCTACAGACATTTAGGAATAGTGTCAAATACAGCAGAAAGAATACTAAGGAGCTTAAATTACCCAGAAAGAACATGTGAACTTGCTAAGATCGCAGGCTACATGCACGACATAGGTAATGCAATAAACAGAGAAGATCATGCGCATAACGGGGCAATGCTTGCATATAACATATTAAAAGCTAGAGGAATGTCAATACAAGAAGCGGCTGAAATAATGATGGCTATAGGCAATCACGACGAGAAAACAGGTACTGCTGTAAGCCCAATTTCTGCAGCAATTATATTGGCTGATAAATCAGATGTGCATAGAACAAGAGTAAGAGATGCCAATAAATCAAGATTCGATATACATGATAGGGTAAATTATGCAGTAGAAGAATCAAACTTTGATGTAGATACAGAAAATAAAAAAGTATATTTAAGATTAAAAATAGATACAGAAATATGTCCAGTAATAAAATATTTCGAGATATTTTTAGAGAGAATGTTGATGTGCAAAGGTGCAGCAAATTTCTTAGGTGTATGGTTTCACCTAGAGATAAATGGATCAATGCTTTTATAAAAATTAAAATCATAATATAAATTAAAGTTTTTATACAATAAAAAAAAATTAACGCATAAAATATTGAATAAATTATCAAAAAACGAAATCTCGCATTGAAATTTCGTTTTTTTGATACGTACTTTAATATTGAATAGAACTAAAACCACTTGTGTTTGTAGTAGGATCAATATAATTATTTTCAAGCATATAATGCTGAATAGCTGCTGGCGAAATTCCAGTAGCAGCTGAAATTGAAGGAATAGAATCAAAGCTAGAATTTTCATCAAAATAATTTTTTAAAACAGTGTTTTCGTATGTTATCTTGTTAGCGCACTTTTCACATAAAGTGGCTTCAGATGATATAAAACTTCCACAACTAATACATTTTTTTATCTCCATAACTTTCCCTCCATTAAATATTGAATAAATTCAATAATATTATTTCTACAAATGGATTATAACATACTAAAAAAAATTGTTAAAGAGAAATTTGACTTTTTGCTAATAAATTGGTATATTTGTATGGAATAATGTGGTCTGGAGGAGATTTATGTTTTTATACCCAAAATATTATTACAAAAACATTCAAAGTATAAATTTAGAAAAATTATATGAAGATAAAATAAAGGGAATTATATTAGATGTAGATAACACCTTAATAGATTATAAACTAAATATGCCTGCTCGGAGTAAAAGAATGGGTAGATAAGGCAAAAGAAAAAGGATTTAAATTATGTATATTATCAAATTCAAACAAAAAAGCAAAGGTTTCAAAAGTTGCGAATGATTTAAAGCTTGAATATATAACATTTGCTAAAAAACCAGCTAAAGCCGGTTTTAAAAAAGCTGTAGCAATACTAAATTTAAAACCTGAAGAATGTGCAGCTGTTGGTGATCAGGTATTTACAGATGTAATAGGCGCTAATAGAATGAAAATAAAATCAATTTATGTTGAGCCGATAAATAAAAAAGAATTTTGGTATACTAAATGGAAAAGACCAATAGAACAAGTTATACTAAATAGATTCAAAAAGAAAGTAGGAAAGTAAAATGAACATAATAATTATGAATATAATAACAGCATTATTTGGAATTGGAGTATCACCAATTATGGCAGCCTTGATTAAACGCTTTAGTAGTGAAGAAAAAATATTAGATAAGAATATAAAAAATGACATTAAGTTTGATGCGAAACTTGCTTTAATAACACCACTTGTCTTGATAGCATTATTATTCTTTTTAGGTATTACAGAAAAATTTTTCATATATTCTTTTTTAAGTATCATTTTAATAATAGATGCATTTGTTGACATGAAATCACAAATAATACCTAATAGCTTAAACATGTTATGTTTCATAGTAGGAATTGTATATGCATACTGCAAATTAGTTTTTAGCGTAAATGAAGGAATAGACCTACTTCTTCGGAATGTTTGTTGGTGCTGGAATCTTTTTGCTTATAGCTCTATTTGCGCTTATCGCATACAAAAAAGAAGGAATGGGTTTAGGCGATGTTAAACTTATGGGTGTCCTTGGATTATTTTTTGGAGTGAAAAATATATTTCAAATTTTTATATTATCTTTCTTTGTTGGTGCAATAGTAAGTATTGTTTTATTAGTATCAAAAGCTAAAAAGAAAGATGATTATATTCCTTTTGGACCATTTATAGTAATAGGAGCATTTTGGACAATGATTTTTCCATGTGCAAAGATGTTACCTGTAATTCAAAATATATTTTTAAAATAATATAAAAAGGAGGATGTTGCAAATTCATATTGCAGCTAAAATAATATGGCAATAATAAAAACAAAAGAGGAAATTGAAAAATTGAAAAAAGCACAAAAGCTTGGAGTAGATTGCTTTGATTATATATTAGGCATTGTAAAGCTGGGTATGAGTGAAAAAGAAATTTCAAAACATATTTATGACTTTTTTATAAAAAATGGCGCAAGCGGATTATCTTTTGATTCAATAGTTGGCTCTGGAGTAAATTCAGCTCAAATTCACTCAACACCAAGCGACAGAATAATTGAAGAAAAAGATATCATTTTATTTGATATCGGATGTGTCCTTGATGGATATTGCTCAGATATGTCTAGAACAATTTTCATAGGTAAGCCAACTGAAAAAGAAATAAAGATATATAATTTAGTAGATACAGCATATAGAAATGCTGTAAGTCAAATAAAGCCAGAAATGTATGCCAAAATAGCAGATGAAGAAGGTAGAAGAAATATAAATAAAAGCGGGTATGATTATAAACATGCACTTGGTCATGGGGTTGGAACTGTAGTTCATGAAGCACCGCTTCTTTCGCCAAAGAGCGAGGATGTATTGAAAGAAAACATGGTATTTTCAATAGAACCAGGCATCTATTTAGAAAATGAGTTTGGAGTTAGAATCGAAGATATAGGTTTGCTTACAGAAAACGGTATGGAAATGTTTTCGTGTGCACCGAAAGATATTATTATATTGTAATTAAGGAGAAAAGAAGTAGTGAAAAAAGAAAAAATGAGTTTTTTTAAAAAGATGTTTCTTGTATTAACAGATTTTAGAAGCTATCCATTTTTAATAAAATATGAAAAATTTTATAAATCATTTTTATATCTTATAGAATTAGTGCTTTTAGTATCTATCATTCTTACAGTAAATGTTTGTGAAAAAATAAATAATGCTATAGTTGAAATTATTGAGAATTATGATAAAGTAATTCCTGAATTTGAGCTAGCAGATGGAGTTTTAGATGTAAAAAGCTTATATAATCAAGAAATTGATGATAATTCATATTTAGCTGTAGATACAAATTACACATATGAAGAATACAAGAAAACAAACGAGTATTCAAAACTTGTAATTTACGACAGTGTGATACTAGTAAATAAAGATAAAATAACAATCGAAAACTTAGGATATCCGCTTGAAGGAATACCAACATTTAAAGAAATCGAAATGAATACAGATAAAAATGGATTGTATGAGATAATAAAAGAAGCATATTCGAATACAAAATATAAAACACAAGCCATTTCTACAATTTTCGTTTCAGTATATTTTTCGTACTTTATAGCAACATTTATAAAAATATTGTTTTTAGCGCTTATAATATCTTTTATATGTCTTCCAATGGGAGTTATGCTAAACTTTAAAAATTATACAAAAATTGCGATATATGCGTACACTTTACCTCTAATAATAGATGTTATAGCAACGTGTTTAGTTGGTTTTGGCAAAGATTACACATATTATACAACATTAGCACTTACTTATGTTTATATAATATACGCAATTAGAGCAATAAGATTAGATGCATTTATAATGATGTTTAGTCAAAATGTAAAATCAAAAAATACACCAACAGGATTTGAAGAAGAGCTAAAAAAATATAATGAACTTATAAATGGAGATAGTAATAAAACAGATTCAAAGCAAGATGAAGATAAGAAGGAGTAATATATGAAAGTTTGCGGGATTATAGCGGAATACAATCCATTTCATAATGGACATGCATATCATATAGAGAAAACAAAAGAGGTGACAAACTGTGATGCGATAGTTGCCATTATGAGTGGAAACTTCGTGCAGAGAGGTGCACCTGCACTATTTGATAAATGGACAAGAACAGAAATGGCACTAAAAAATGGAATAGATCTAGTAATAGAGCTGCCTACATATTATGCAACATCAAGCGCTGAATTTTTTGCTCAGGGAAGTGTTGGATTATTAGATAGTTTGGGAATAGTGGATTCACTATCTTTTGGTGCAAAAACAACAGATCTTGATGCATTAAAAAGAGTAGCAAATGTACTTTACCTAGAACCAAATGATTATAAAATTATGCTTCAAAATGAACTAAAAAAAGGTCTTTCTTTTCCTATTGCCAGAAGTAATGCGTTAAAAAATTTTATAAAAAAAGAATATGATGCCAAGTACATATCTGAAATCCTTTTGGATGCAAATAATGTATTAGGGATTGAGTATCTAAAAGCACTTATGTATAACAATAGTCCGATAGTACCTAATATTATCAAAAGAAAAGGTGAGGATTATAATTCTACTAACATTGTAGATGGTGTATGTAGTGCAACTGCGATAAGAAAATTACTAGAAAAGCAAGAAATAGAAGTATTGCAAGATGTTATGCCTAAAGAAAGTTTTGATATATTAAATACAGAATTACTTTCAGGAAAACAACCAATGAATATTGAAAAATACGAAAAAGAGATATTCTATATACTTAGAAGATCACTTGCAAATGATTTATTTGAACTAGCAGATGTATCAGAGGGATTAGAAAATGTGCTTAAAAAGGCATCAAACGAAACAACAGAAATTGAAAAACTAATTGATATGATGAAATCAAAAAGATATACAAGAACAAGAATACAAAGAATATTATTGCATGCTTTACTTAATATAACAAAAGATGAAGTCAATAATTATAAATACAATCCACAATACATAAGGGTGTTAGGCTTTACAAAGACAGGTGAGAAATTATTAACACAGATATACAACAAGTCAAACTTGCCTATAGTAACATCTGTTAGTAAGTTCTTAAAGAGTGCAAACGAAACAGGAAGAAGAATGATAGAAAAAGATATTTTGGCAACAAATATCTACACGCTTGGCTATGAAATTCCAGCATACAGAAAATCTAACTTAGATTACACAAAACAAATTGTGCAAGTGTAACAGAAAGGAGAAACATGCAAGATACTATATTAGAAGATGTTACTATATATACAGATGGAGCGTGTAGTGGAAATCCTGGAAAAGGTGGTTGGGGTGCAATACTTATGTGCAAAGGCAAAATGAAAGAAATAAGTGGCGGTGAAAAAGAAACAACAAATAATAGAATGGAACTTACTGCACCTATAGAAGCACTTAAATTATTAAAAAAGCCATGCAATGTTAAAATATATAGCGATAGTGCATATTTAATAAATGCCTTTACAAATGGTTGGATATATAATTGGTTCAAAAATGGTTGGAAGACTGCAGATAAAAAAGATGTAAAAAATAAAGAATTATGGATCGAAATATACAATTATACAAAGATACATAAAATTGAATGGATAAAAGTAAAAGGACATAGCGACAACGAATACAATAATAGGTGTGACGAAATGGCTGTAGAGGCTGCTAAAACGGTTTAAAAGCGTGAATAATGCATAATAAATATTGACCAAGCATAAGTATATAAAAAATTATGGTAGTGAAAACTAATTTGCGAAAAACATAAAACTGTTGCAAAAATGTAGAGGAGCTTAAGTGTGCTCCATAAAAATTAATGAACACAACCAATATTATGTGGAGGTCAAATTCATGAAAATTAAAGTTATCAAAAAAGAAAAAAGAGTGGCAAAAGAAAGAAGCAATATAAAACTTGTATATTTTCTTTGTATAATATTTTTATTAGGAATAATAATTGGAAGTATATATCTAAAAAATAAAATATCAACCGACCTATTTATTGAAAGTGAGAACCTTTTTAAAAATATAGATGTAGCCAAAACAAATTATAATGCCAAAAGTATAGTAATCGAATCTTTAATAAAAAACATAGTGATTATAATAGGATTTTGGATTGTTGGGTTATCGATAATTGGAGCACCACTTTTAATACTTTATATCTTATTTGAGGGATTTTCAATTGGTATCACAATTTCATATATAATATATTCATTTGGGATATACAAAGGATATGGTTTAGTTTATTCGTCAATTTATTTACCAAAGGTATTTTCTGTTTTATCGATAATACTTTTATGTAATAGTGCCATAGAAGTGACTAAAAATATATTAAAAAGTAAAAAAGACATAAAACTTGAATTTATTAGACATACGACATTGTGCTTGATAACGATAATTCTTCTGATATTTTCATCATTTGCAGAGGGAATAATCGGTATGGTGACACAAAAAATAATATTAAGCTTGAATTAAAAATAAATAAATTATTATCTTGCTAACGGTATGCAAGTAAATATGTAGCTTAAGCACAGTATGCTCCATAAAAACAATAATTAGCATCATTTTACCGGTATACAAGTTAACATGTAGCTTAAGCACAGCGTGCTCCATAAAAACATTATAATTCAGCTTTGTTATAAATTAGGAATGAACAGTAACTACTAGATAAAATAATTTTACATAAAAAGCAAAAAAAGCTTGCATTATTTTCATTTATTGTATAGAATAAGCTTGTCGAAAATGACATAAAATCGAAGGATAAATGGTACACATAAACCTTGGGTTTATAAAATTATGTGCGAATACAGTTATAGAAGGAGTATGTGGTATGGAGAATAATTTGGTTGAAAATTTTTTGAACTTTTTGCAAAATGATAAAAAACTATCAGACAATACACTACAATCATACAATAGAGACATAAAACTTTATTGTAATTATTTGGAAGAGAACAACCTAGATATGGTAAAAACAGATTGTGATGAAATAAAGGATTATTTAGAGAATTTAAAAGAAAAAGGAAAAGCAGTTTCTACAGTATCTAGAAACCTAGCTTCGTTACGTTCTTTTTATCAATATTTACATAGAACTAAGATTATAAATGAAGATCCAACACTAAATATAGAATCACCAAAAATCGAGAGAAAACCACCAAAGGTTTTATCTTCTGAGCAAGTAGAATTATTATTAGAACAACCAAAATGCGTTGATTTAAAGGGATATAGAGACAAAGCAATGCTCGAACTTGTATATGCCACAGGAATTAGAGTTACAGAGCTTATATCTCTAAACATAAATGATATAAATCTAGAAGAAGGATATATAAAATGTGCAGGTAGAACTAAAGAAAGAGTAATACCGATAGGTTCATTAGCTGTTAATGCGTTAAAAGAATATATAGAAAAATCAAGAAAAATTCTTTTAAAAGACGAAAACGATAAAGCATTATTTGTTAATATAAATGGACAAAGACTTACAAGACAAGGCTTCTGGAAAATTATAAAACAATATAAAGTACAAGCAAATATAGATGTAGATATTACTCCTCATACATTAAGACATTCATTTGCAGTACATCTTTTAGAAAATGGAGCAGAACTTAGAGCAATTCAAGAAATGTTGGGTCATTCGGATATATCATCTACTCAAGTGTATGCACAAATTGGCCAAAATAGAATAAAAGATGTATACATGAAATCTCATCCACGTGCGTAAAATTAAATATAAAAGATACATGAAAATGCTAAATTCTTTAGTGTTTTCGTGTATCTTTTTTTGTTTTTTACTATGCTTTTTTATTCTGGTGTGATAAAATAATTAAGATATAATATTGGCGAAAGCACAAGGAGGAATTTTGGTGAAAAATCAAAGAAAAGTATCACGAAAAGAAAAAACTGAAAAACTAATAAGCAGATGGGCGTTTATAATACTATTTGCACTATCAATCCAATTTTTAGTGTATTTAGCAATTTTAAACTTTTCACCTACAATTGTAAGAAACCAAAATGGAGAGGCTACTTTAAATCCATTATATTACGTTGAAAAATATTATGTAGCAAGAAATGAGGCAGGAAATGCATTATATGGAGGAACAAATTACGATAATGGCACTCGTATAATATATTTTTATAATATATTCTTGCTTTTAGCTACAATTGTTTTAACGTTATATTATTTAGTGAACTTTATGGAAAACAGTGAAGGAAAAATGATTGTAAAAATTAAAAGTTTTTTGAAAAAACAGTGGCCACTTACATTGCTTTTAATTTTTATGATATGGGTTTTTATAAGTTCAATTTTAGCTTATGATACGTATAGATCGTTTATAGGCTGTTTTAATTTAAAAGATGGATATTTTTCATTTATGATGTATGCATCAATGCTAGTTTCTTCAATACTAATGGGTAAAGACGAAAAATATAGAAGAATTATAGTAAATACATTTTTAATTACAGCGACTATACTTGCAGCTGTGACTCTATGGAATTATGAATATTTGACATCAGATAAATATGATGGTGGAGTCTTGATAACATCATCTGCCAAGACAATAGGTGAGATACTATTTGGCAATGGTGGTGAGCCATATGGAAATAACTTTCTAATTGTTTCAAAGCGAATTATAGGTGAAAAAACAAGTGGAATATTCCATAATTCAAATCATTACGGATATTATCTATCTATCTGTGTAATTGTGGCTGCTATAATGTTTGTTAAAGAAAAAAAGGTATATATAAATATTTTGTATTTGATTGCATATGCAATAATGTTACGAATGGCAATAATAAATAATACATTTGGAGCATATTTAGGAATAAGTGCAAGTTTAATTTTCCTTATTATATATGCTTTCATACCAAAAGAAGATGGAAAAATAAATAAAAGAGAGTTAGCATATATAGGTATAGTGGTTGCAATGTTCGCAGTCTTATCTGCAACTACTGTAAACGAGCAAAAACAAAATATAGTAGAAAAGAACTTTTCAGGAATTTATAACGACTTTAAATTATTAGTAGAAAGCAAAGAAAATGGGAATACTTCAAATGAGGATAAACAAAATAATATAGAAAGTGGTGAAAGCAATACTACTACAACGAGAAGTGATGTAGACAATATAGGTTCAGGTAGAGGCATATTGTGGCAAAAAGCACTTGTAATGGCATTCCAAAGACCGTTATTTGGATATGGATTAGAAAATATAAAGTATGTATACGATGAACAATTTGGAATAAATGAAGGAAGAAGCCATAATTTAATTTTACAACTCGCAGCAACTACTGGTATTGTTGGTATGCTACTATATGTTGTTGGTATAGTTGCTATCTGGGTAAGAAAATTAAAGACAATTAAAAAATGGGATGTATATGAGTGCTTAGGAATGTTTGTAATAGTATCCTATATAGTTTCATCTTTCTTTGGAAATTCAGGATTTTACACATCAGGATACTTCTATATATTTGTTGGTTTTGTTGCGATTGCTGAGATACCAGAAAGCACAAAATTAACTATAGATAAAAAGAAAAAATAGGAGAGAAAAAATGCATATAATAACTAAAATCCAAAAGATGCCAAGTGCAGTAAAAGTAGCGATGCTTGTGATGCTAGATGTTATAGTTGTAATAATCGGTTACTTTTTATCATTATATTTTGAAAATATCGGATTTGATTTATCTGAACATCCAATTAGAAACACAATACTTGCAACTATAGGGATATATATAACACTGCTTTATTTGTTAGGCACATATAAAAAAATGATAAGATATTCTGGCACAAAAGACTATATATCAATAGGCGTGGTGGCGATTATGACGGCTCTTATATTATCTTTTATAAAGCCACTTGTAGTTCCAAGAACCTTAGATGTAAATGTGATAATGCTTGCATGTATATTTACAGGTGGGCTAAGCATTGTAATGAGAGTCTTACTTAGAACAATTTCATATGCGGCTGCAGTAGATAACATAGCAGATAAAAAGAAAGTATTGATAATAGGCGCCGGCCAAGCAGCATCACAAATAATAAAAACAATACAAATGAGCGCAAAAAATGAATATGATATAGTTGGAATTATAGATGATGATCAAAACAAAAAGAATTTTTCAATGCATGGCATAAAAATTCTAGGAGGAAGAGACTTAATTCCAGAAGTATGTGAAGAAGAACATATAGATTTAATATTGTTTTCAATAAATAATATCAAACCACGAGAAAAAAATAAAATATTAAGAATATGTGATCAAACGAATGTCAAAGTAAAAATAGTAGAGCCATTAGACAAAGTGATAACGGGAGAAAATTTAAATGATTCATTAAGAGATGTAGAAGTTGAAGATTTATTAGGCAGAGAACCGATTTCTTTAGACAGTGATAAAATATCAAAATATTTGTGTGGAAAGGTAGTATTAGTAACAGGAGCTGGAGGTTCAATAGGCAGTGAACTTTGCAGACAAATATTAAAATTTAATCCTAAAAAATTAGTAATGGTTGATATATATGAAAACACTCTATATGAAGTAGAGATGGAATTGAAACAAAAAAATAAAAATGCACCAATAGAAACATTGATTGCAAGTGTTAGAGATAGAAAAAGAATGGAAGAGATATTTAGCCAATATAGACCACAAATAGTTTTCCATGCAGCAGCTCATAAACATGTTCCACTTATGGAAAATAGTGCAGAAGAAGCTATAAAAAATAATGTTTTTGGAACATATAATGTAGTGGAATGTAGTGATAAATATGGCGTTGAAAAATTCACATTTATATCAACAGATAAAGCGGTAAATCCAACAAGTATAATGGGAGCATCTAAAAGAATATGCGAAATGATAATTCAGGCAAAAAACGAAACAAGTAATACAATATTCACGGCAGTTAGATTTGGAAATGTACTTCGGAAGCCATGGAAGTGTTATTCCACTATTTAAAAAACAAATAGAAGAAGGCGGACCGGTTACAGTAACACACAAAGAAATAACAAGGTTCTTCATGCTTATACCAGAGGCTGTTGGGCTTATACTTCAATCTGTTACATTTGCAAAAGATGGTGAGATATTTGTGCTAGACATGGGCGAACCAGTGAAAATATATGACTTAGCAAAAACGCTAATTAAATTATCCGGCAAAAATGTTCCAATAGAAATCGTAGGACTTAGAAAAGGCGAAAAACTATATGAAGAGCTTCTAATGTCAGAAGAGGGCCTTATAAAAACATTGCATCAAAAAATAATGATATCAAAAATAAAAGGACCAAACGAAAGCGAAATGAAAGAAATTTTAGAAAAATTAAATAATCTTATTAAAAAAGAAAATTGCACTAGAGATGAAGTAAAAAATGTAATAAAAGAAGTTGTTCCAACTTTTATAGATTTAGAAGAAAAAAACTAAAACACATTGCATAAAATGTAGCGGAGCTTAGGTGTGCTCCATAACAAACAATTGCTAGCGGAATACTAAAATAAAGTCGAAAAAAATACTACAATTAGTGAACACAAACAAAATAAAAGAGGGGGAAAACATATGAAGAAAAAATTCGGAGACAGGTATGATGGCAGAAGAGTAAGGAATTCAGATCCAACAAATGTAATAATCCCGTTTATAATGAGGGATAGAAATGATTCAGAAGTATTTTTTGATGCGGAAGTAGATATAAGCAAAATAGATGAATTAGTGAGAGAAAAAAGAAAAAATGGAGAAGAAGCAAGACTACTTGATTATATAATAGCTATAATAGTAAGAACGATTTCGCAATATCCAAGAATGAATCGTTTTATAGCGGGCAGAAGATGCTTTGCAAGAGACAATATATTGATTTCTATGGTAATCAAAAGAGAATTAAATATTAACACTCCAGAGACAGCAGTAAAATTTGAATTTGATCCAAGATCAACAGTAGATGATATATCAAAAAGAATAGATGAAGTTATAGAAAAGACAAAAGCAAAAAACGACCAAAATTCTACAGATAAGCTTATGAAATCTCTTAACAAATTACCAAGATTTCTATTTTCATTTGCGATTTGGTTCATGCGCTTTACAGATTTTTATGGTATACTTCCAAAAAGTGTGCATAATGCTAGCCCTTTTCATACCAGTGTGTTCATAACTAATATGGGATCTATTGGTGCGGAACCTATATATCATCATATATATAACTTTGGTTCAACATCAATATTTATAGCAATGGGAAATAGAAGAAAGCAACGTGTGATAGGAAAAGAGGGAAAAATTACAGAAAGAAAAATAATGAAGCTAAGATTTGTAGCAGATGAAAGAATAGCAGATGGATATTATTTGTCAGTTGCACTTAAATATTTTACAAACTTGTTTGAGCATCCAGAAATTTTAGATACCCCGCCAGAAAATGTTGTAGAGGATGATCAAATATAACTTTGAAGAATGTGTGAATTTTCTAAAAGTTCTTTAAAAGCAAGCAAGTTTATGATATAAATATTGTGTAAAAAATAATAGGAGGTTTTTTTATGCCTAAAGCTAAGTATAAGAGAATATTATTAAAATTAAGTGGTGAAGCTCTTGCTGGTTCAAATGGATTTGGTATAGATGCAGACACACTTGGAAGAGTTTGCGACAACATAAAAAAAGTGGTTGATATGGGAGTAGAAGTTGCGATAGTAGTTGGAGGAGGAAACTTTTGGAGAGGCAGACAGGCTCACCAAATGGAAAGAACAACAGCTGATTATATGGGAATGCTTGCTACAATAATGAATGGTCAGGCACTTCAAGATGCACTTGAAGTTAGAGGGCTAGATACAAGGCTTCAAACATCAATGGAGATTAGGCAAGTTGCTGAGCCATACATAAGAAGAAAAGCAGTACGACATCTTGAGAAAGGCAGAGTTGTTATATTTGCAGGCGGCACAGGAAACCCATTTTTCTCAACAGATACATGCGCAGCACTTAGAGCAACTGAAATCAATGCAGAAATAATTCTTTTTGGCAAAACAATAGATGGAGTTTATGATGATGATCCAAAACAAAATCCAAACGCTAAAAAGTTTGATCAAATTACATATACTGAGATATTGCAAAAAAATCTAAAGGTAATGGATTCAACAGCTGCTTCACTTTGCAGAGACAATAATATGCCTACAATGATATTTGCGCTTGGAAATGGTGAAAACATAATAAGTGCAGTAAGCGGTGAGAATATAGGAACAGTAGTAAATAATTAAAATAAGGAGAGATAAAAATGTATAGTCATATAGAAGAAAAAATGAAAAAAAGTTTAAGTGTGTTAGATGAACAATTAGGAAATGTAAGAGCAGGTCGTGCAAATCCTAAAATATTAGATAAAGTATTGGTGCCATATTATGGTACACCAACACCAATAAATCAAGTTGCTAACATAATGGTACCTGAAGCTAGAATGATTACAATTCAACCATGGGATGCTAGTTTACTTAAAGAAATTGAAAAAGAAATTCAAAAATCAGATATAGGAATAAATCCAAATAATGATGGAAAAATGATTAGACTTGTATTTCCAGAGTTAACAGAAGAAAGAAGAAAAGAATTAGTAAAAGAAGTTAAGAAAATTTCAGAAGATGCTAAAGTTGTTATTAGAAACATTAGAAGAGATGGAATTGATGAATTTAAGGCAAAGCAAAAAAATAATGAAATAACAGAAGATGATTTAAGAAATGCAGAAGAACAAATTCAAAAACTAACAGATAAATATATAGGTTTAATTGATACTGCTGCAAGCGGAAAAGAAAAAGAAATAATGTCAGTATAGATAAACATATTAAAATGCCAAGTACAATTGGCGAAAGTGAGGATTATATGGATGAGAACACAAAAGTTCCAACACATGTTGGAATTATAATGGATGGAAATAGAAGATGGGCAAGAGAAAAGGGGCTTATACCTAGTCTTGGTCATAAAGCTGGAGCAGATAATCTAAAAAAAGTCGCAGAGGCATGCGAAGAATTTGGTATAAAGCATTTGACAGTCTTTGCATTTTCAACTGAGAATTGGAAGCGTTCAACTGAAGAAGTAAGTTATTTAATGAATCTATTTTTATCATATGCCAAATCATTTAAAAAGCGTCTAAATGAGAAGAACTATAGAGTTAGACTTTCGGGAGATAAATCAGCGCTTTCTAAGGAATTACAAGAAGAAATATCGTACATAGAAGAAGCAACAAAAAATAATACTGGATTAACTATCAATCTAGCGATAAATTATGGCGGTAGAGCAGAAATAATAAATGCAACAAAACAAATCGCAGAGGAATACAAAAATGGTAATATAAAGCTAGAAGACATAAACGAAGATTTGTTAAGCAGTAAAATGCAAACAATGGATTCACCTGACCCAGATTTAATAATAAGAACAGGTGGAGAAAAAAGACTTAGTGGATTTTTAATATGGCAATCAGCTTATTCAGAATTTTATTTCACAAAAGTGTATTGGCCAGACTTTAATAGGGAAGAATTAGAAAAAGCAGTTGTAGAATATAGTAATAGAAAAAGAAATTTCGGAAAATAAATAATAGAAATGGAGATTAAATATGGCAAAAAGATTGATTTCCACTAGTATTGGAATAATAGTCCTTATCTTAGTAATGGTTTCAAGAAATTTAATTGTTTTTAATGTGGCGTTAACTATAATTGCACTTATTGCAATGCACGAGTTTTATAGTGCTTTTAAAAATAAAGGCGTAAAACCTGTTATGCTTGTAGGGTATGTACTTACCCTAGGGCTCTTATTTATAAATGAAAAAGTTAATGGTGAAGTTTTAAAGACAATATTAATATTGATAATGCCAATTTTAATGTTTGTTTTATTTGCAAAATCAGTATTTTCAAATATGAAAACCAATTTTATGGATATTATGGTGACTATATTTGGAGTAATATATATACCATTTTTTCTAATGTTCTTAACATTGACAAGGCAATTAGAATACGGAGAGTATTATGTATGGCTTATATTAGGAGGTGCATGGATAACTGATAGTTTTGCATACCTAATAGGAAGTAAAATCGGAAAACACAAATTTTCAAAAATAAGTCCAAATAAATCTATAGAGGGAGGAATAGCAGGAATTGTTGCAGCATCTATTTTTTATGGAATATACACATATTATTTAAATAAAGCAGGTTTAAACTTTAGTTATGTAACAATGGCAATAGTAGGCGCAATAATCAGTGTGATATCGCAAATAGGCGATTTAGCTGCTTCTGAAATAAAAAGATATTGCGAAATAAAAGATTTTGGAAAGATTATGCCAGGCCATGGAGGAATTTTAGATAGATTTGATAGTATTATTATGATTTCTCCATTTGTATATATGTTTCTTCAATTTATATGTTAAATGAAAGGATAATAAAATTATGACATGGATTTTAGGAATTATAAAGATTGTTGTTTTACTTGGAACACTAATTACAATACATGAGTTAGGACATTTTTTAGTAGCAAGACTTTGTAAAGTTAAAGTCCTTAAATTTGCAATAGGATTTGGACCTAAAATTTTTACAAAAACAACTTCAAAAACTGAATATACACTTCGTTTAATACCATTTGGCGGTTTTGTACAAATGGAGGGTGAAGAAGAAAGAAGTGAAGATGAAGATGCATTTAATAAAAAGCCAATTTGGCAAAGGATACTAATTGTTGCAGCTGGTGCTACAGTAAACATAGTGTTTGCCCTTATTATATATTTTGTGATTGTTTCAAACACAAACTTATATCAGTCATCGATTTTGACAAATGTAGAACCTGATAGTTTTGCATATTCGATAGGACTTAGAAGTGGCGATGAAATAGTAAGAGTAAATAACAAGAAAACTATTACAGGTACAAAAGTCGATGAAATAATAGAAAAAGCTAAAGATGATAAGATGACATTTAAGGTAAAGAGGGATGGTCAAATTAAAGAAATCGTAGCCGAAATTCCTTATTCAACAAGAGGAATTATAGGAGTAGGTTTTTCTAAAAATATAGAAACACTTCCAGAAAGCGGGCAAAGTGGTGAAAATGGTGGATTAGTTGCAATGGTATATCAAGGCACTGCAGCAAGCGAAAGTGGACTAAAAGAGGGAGACATCTTAATTTCTATAAATAATGAAAAGATGCATTCAGTCGACGAAATAATAGAGACAATAAGAAACTTACCTGAGCAAAACATTACTCTTACTGTATTAAGAGATAATAAAGAAGAGACAATAAATATAACACCAAAAGCAACTAGAGAAAGATATACAGATTTTAGTTATACCTATATATCTCCTGGCTTTTGGAAAGGCATAAGGTATGCTTTAAATGAAACAAATTGGTATTTTGGAGCTAATATGGAAGCTTATGCAAAACTATTTACGGGAAAGACCGAAAATATAGAAGTAATGGGTGTAGTTGGAATTGCAAATGAAATAACCAAAACATCAGCATGGGTAGAATTCTTTTATATGATGTGTGCAATAAGCTTGAGCTTAGGTGTATTTAACTTATTACCTATACCGGCATTAGATGGAGGAAGAATTCTAATTCTTATAATCGAAGCAATAAGAAGAAAGCCACTTAAAGAAAATATGGAACAAGCAATTATATTAGCAGGTTTTGCAGTAATAATAATTTTTGCAATAGTCGTTACAGTATTCGATGTAGCTAAATTGTTTTAAATATTGAAAGGAAAAATAATGATTGCAGAAGTTGTGGTAAATTCAACAGCAAAAGAATTAAATAGAGTATTTGACTACGGCGTACCAAATAATTTGGACGTCGTAGTTGGCATGAGGGTACTTGTGCCATTTGGATATAGAAAACAAAATGAAATTGGGTACATAGTAAAACTAAAAGAAAGCTCACCATATAAGTGCAAAGATATAATAAAAGCAGATGAAATAGTCTTTGATGAAGAGAAGTTAGAAATAGCTAAATGGATGAGTAAAAAATATTTTTGTAATTTATCAGATGCAATAAAATTATTAGTGCCACCAGGAACAACAAATGATGTAGATGCAGTTAAGGCAAAAACAGAAAAATGGGTATCTATAATTCAGGGTGCTGATTTAGCTCTAATAAAAAATGAAAAGCAAAAGCGAGCAGTTGATTTTTTGCTAGACAATATAGAAGCGCCGATTTATGAGATTATGGAATATGTAGATGTATCGGTAAATGTACTAAAAACATTAGAAAAAAACAAAATAATAGAATTTAAAGAAAATAGAATTTACAGAGATCCATTCAAAAGTAAAAACATAAAAAAAACGATTCCTTATAAATTAAATGATGAACAAAAACGAGCTTTAGAGAGTATTGATATAGAAAAGAGCAAAGAATATTTGCTATATGGTGTCACAGGAAGTGGAAAAACAGAAATATATCTTCAGCTAATTGATAAGGTAATAAAAAACGGAAAAACGGCAATCGTTTTAGTTCCAGAAATATCACTTACACCACAGATAACAGACAGATTTTTATCAAGATTTGGTGATATAGTTGCAATATTACACAGTAGATTATCAAAAGGTGAAAGATATGATGAATGGCAAAAAATAAAAAGTGGAAAAAGCAAGATTGTTATTGGCGCAAGGTCAGCTATATTTGCACCAATTAAAAATTTAGGAGTAATAATAATAGATGAAGAACATGATTCATCATATAAATCAGAAACAATTCCCAAATATGATGTTAGAGATGTGGCTAAAAAGATGTCAGAGCTTTACAATGTGCCGTTAGTGTTAGGTTCTGCAACGCCAGATGTTAGAACATATTATAAAGCTTTAAATGGCAATATAGAGTTATTAGAGTTAAAAAACAGAATATCAACTCAAGGAATGCCTGAAATTTCGGTAGTAGACATGAGAAATGAACTAGCTACGGGAAACAAAACAGCATTTAGCAGAAAACTATATTACGATATGGTAGAAACAATAAAAAAAGGCGAGCAAATAATGCTATTTCTAAACAGAAGAGGTTATTCAACATTTATAATGTGCAGAGAATGTGGGCATGTGGTAAAATGTAAAGAGTGCGATGTTTCGATGACTTATCACATGGCAGAAAACAAGCTTATTTGCCATTATTGTGGAAAGACAATGACTCCACCAACAATATGTCCAGAATGTGGAAGTACAAAAATAAGATATTTTGGCTCGGGGACACAAAAAATAGAACAAGAATTAAAAAAATACTTGCCAAATGCGTCAGTAATTAGAATGGATGTAGATACAACAAAAGGAAAAAACGCTCATGAGATAATCTTAAACAAGTTTAAAGACGAAAATATAAATATATTACTTGGAACTCAAATGATAGCAAAAGGTCACGATTTTGAAAATGTAACTCTTGTAGGAGTACTTGCTGCAGATAGTTCACTAAATATAGGGGACTATAAGGCAAACGAAAGAACATATCAGTTACTTACTCAAGTCGCTGGTAGAGCTGGTAGAGGCTCCAAAAAAGGCAAAGCTATAATTCAAACATATTTACCTGATGAATTTAGCATAAAGGCTGTAAAAGAGCAAAACTACAAAAACTTCTATGATACTGAAATAAATATGCGAGAAAAGTTGAATTATCCACCTTTTTGCGATATAATTATAGCTGTATTTAGTGGTACAGAAGAAGAAAAGGTAAAACTTGCATCAGATGACTTTTATACAAAAGTAAAAGAATACTTTGAAGTGTATCAACCAGCACCTGCTCCGATTTCTAAAATAAACGGAGAGTACAGGTGGAGGGTACTTATAAAAGAAAAGTTATCAGATGACAAAAATAAAATTTTAAGTGATTACCTTGAAAGTTTCTTAAAAACAAAAAGTGACATCAAAATAAGCATAGATGTAAATCCAAATAATATGTCATAAACATGGAAGGAATGATAAAAAAATATGGCCTTAAGGCAAATAAGAGAAGTCGGCGATGATATACTTAGAAAAAAATCAAGACCAGTAGAAGTCGTTGACGAAAGAACAAAACAACTAATAGATGATATGTATGAAACATTAAAAGCATCAGAAGATGGAATAGGTTTAGCGGCGCCTCAAGTTGGTGTTTTAAAAAGAGTAATAGTAATAGACTTATCTGAAGAAGATAGTAAAGAGATATATAAGCTAGTAAATCCAGTAATAGTAAAAAGTAAAGGAGAACAGGTATGCAGAGAAGGTTGCTTAAGTGTACCTGGTGTATTAGGAGATGTTATTAGACCAAAAGAGGTAGTGGTAGAAGCACTAAATGAAAATGGTCAAAAAATAAAAATAAAGGCACAAGATTTACTTGCAATAGTTTTATGCCACGAAATAGATCATCTTGATGGAATATTATTTACAGACAAGGCAACAGAATTATTTGATAATACAGATGAAGAGGAAGGATAAAAATAATGAATATCGTTTTTATGGGAACACCAGATTTTGCAGTGGAATCGCTAAAAAAAATTTATGAAAATGGGCATAATGTGATGGCGGTTGTTTCGCAACCAGATAGACCAGCTGGCAGAAATATGAAGTTGATGCCAACAAAGGTGAAAGAATATGCAGAAAGCAAAGGAATAAAGGTTTATCAACCAGAAAAAATAAGAAAAGATGTGGAGCTATATGAGACACTAAAATCACTTAAACCAGATGTAATAGTTGTTGTGGCTTTTGGTCAAATATTACCACAAAAAATATTAGACATACCTAAGTATGGCAGTGTAAATGTACACGGCTCTTTGCTTCCAAAATATAGAGGTGCAGCACCTATTCAATGGTCTATAATAAATGGTGATGAAGTAACAGGAATCACTACAATGTATATGGACGCTGGGATGGATACAGGAGACATGATACTAAAAATAGAAGTAAAAATAGAGCCAAATGATACTTTTGGAACGCTTTATGAAAAAATGAAAATTGCAGGAGGGGAACTTATAATAAATACTCTTGAAAAAATTGCAGATGGTATGGCTCCTAGAACAAAGCAACCAGAAGAATACACAATAGCACCAATAATAGAAAAAACATTAGGAAATATAGATTGGAATAAAACATCAAAAGAAATTAGAAATTTGATTAGAGGCTTGAATCCAATTCCTTGTGCATATACAAGTATCGAAGGCCAGAAGATGAAAATCTATATGGCAGAATATACAGAAATAAAAAATGAAGATGAAGTATTGCCAGGAACAGTAATAAAAGCAAATAGAAAAGATGGCTTAGTAATAGCTACTAAGGATGGCGCATTAGAGATAACAGAAATTCAAATACCAAATTCAAAAAAAATGCTTGCTAAAGAATACTTTAACGGGCATACTATTAGTATAGGAACAACTTGCTATATGCAAGATTAAATTATAAAATATGGTAGTGTAAACTAATTTATGAAAAAATATAAAACAACTGTGAAAATGTAGCTTAAGCACAGTGTGCTCCATAAAAACAATCGATAGTAGCACACTAAAATAAGGTTGAAAAAATATTATAATTAGTGGACACAACATAAACTATTAAGGAGGTAGGTTATTATGGAAGAACAAGAAAACAAAGAAATTGAAAAAGTAGAGCAAAATTCAGATGCAAAAGAAACAGAAGTAAATGGAATAAAAATTGCTGAAGATGTTGTAGCTAAAATTGCAGGAATTGCTGCTTCAGAGGTGAAAGGTGTATTTAGTATGAACGGCGGAATTGCAGGCGGTATCTCTGAAATGTTTGGAAAGAAAAGTTTTTCAAAGGGTGTAAAAGCTCAAGTTACAGAAAAAGATGCAGTACTTGACCTATATATAATAGTTGAATACGGAAGTAGAATACCAGATATAGCTTTCGAGATACAAAATAAAGTAAAAACAGCTGTTGAAAATATGACAGGTCTTAAAGTATTAGAGGTAAATATACATGTTCAAGGTGTTAACTTGCCAAAAGATCCTAAAGAAGTAAAAGAGGAAGAAGAGCAAGAAAAAAATACAGAAGAATAAATAATATTTAAGTAGAGAGGATTTGGTAAAATGAAATATTTAGATAGACTAATAAATTTTATATTTTCTTTGGCAATATTATTGGTATCAATAGTAGTAATAATGATTTCTGCAGGATTTATAGGATATGAAAGTGTCGATGCATGGATAAAGACAACGCTATTTAGTACAGCAAACAATACAGTAACATGCATCGTGTCAATAGTAGTATTCTTAGCAGCACTTAAAACTACTATATTTTTATCAAGAACAAATGGAAAGAAAAAATCGGCAATATTAGTTGATACAAATCACGGAAAAGTTCAAATAGCACAAGAAACAATAGAAAATACAGCAAAAGGTGCAACAAAGAAATACGAAGAAATAAAAGATGTACAAGTTAGAATGCTTAAAGAAAAAAGAGGAATAAATGTATATATGGCGCTAATGGTTATGCCAAATACAAATGTAATAGAATTAAGTGCAAGCGTACAAGATGCAGTTAAAGAAGCAATAGAAGATACTACTGGCGTTAAAGTAAATAATGTAGATATAAAAATAAAAAATATCTCAGAAGGACGTCAAAATAAACCAAAAGTAAAAGAGGAAACACCTAATAAAGAAGAAAATGTTGTTGAAGAACCAAATGTGCTTATTCCTCAAGAAAACATAGAAGAAAATGCTACTGTAGAAAATCAAGAAGAATCAAACGAACAAGAGATAAAGGAGGAGTAGTTTATGGAAAATAAATTTGTTAATTCTCTAAGGGACAACCTAGGACTTATAATTGGTATAATAATAGGTGCTATCATAGTAATCCTTGGAATAACAGAATTTTTTATTAACCTTACAATAATGATTGGTTTTGGCCTTATAGGCAAATACATACAAAAAAATAAGTATAGAATAAAAGAAGTATTAAAAAATTTGCTAGATAGATGGTAGGAGGAAATATGAGCAGAAAAATTGCAAGAGAAATATCTTTTAAAGTAATCTTTTCATCAGACTTTCAAAACGAAGAAGAAAAAATCGAAGAACTAATAAAAGGACTAGAAAGCGATTCAAAAGAAATAACTAAAGAAGATGAAGAATATATAAAAGAAATAGTTAAAGGAATTGTAAGCAAAAAAGAAGAATTAGATAATAAAATTAAAAAATATCTAAAAGGCTGGACAATGGATAGAATTAGTAAAACAGATCTTGCAATTTTAAGAGTTGCAATCTATGAAATTCTATATAGAGAAGATATACCATATAAGGTATCAATAAATGAAGCGATTGAACTTGCTAAACTATTTAGCGATGAACAATCACCAGCATTTATAAATGGTGTATTAGCTGGGGTAATAAGCGAATTATAGGATAAATCTATGGGCAAGGCAATATATTTCCTTGCCCATAGGTTCGTTACGGGAGGATTAAATGGAAAGACCAGAGCCAATAACAGTGTCAAAACTTAATGCATATATAAAAGCATTAGTAGATAATGATGAACTATTAAATAATGTGTATATAAAAGGTGAAATTTCAAATCTAAAGAAACATTACACAGGTCATTATTATTTCACACTTAAAGATAAAGAGTCACTAATAAAATGTGTAATGTTTAAAAGTTATACATCATATCTAAACTTTGATGTAGAAGATGGAATGAATGTGGTAATATTCCGGTACGGTTGCTGTATATGAAAGAGATGGAGTTTATCAAATATATGCCAAAGGTATGGAATTAGATGGTGTAGGAGCTTTGTATGAAGCTTATGAAAAGCTAAAACAAAAGCTAGATGGTGAGGGACTTTTTGATGCAAAATACAAAAAGAAAATACCATACATGCCAAAAGAAATTGGAGTAGTAACATCTAAAACAGGAGCTGTAATAAGAGATATAATAAATGTTACGACGAGAAGACTACCAAATGTGCATATAAAGCTTTATCCAGCAAGCGTTCAAGGAAAAGGTGCAGCAGAAACTATAGTTAGAGCAATAAAATATTTTAACGAGGCAAAAAATGTTGATGTGATAATTGTAGCAAGAGGCGGCGGTTCTTTAGAGGACTTATGGCCGTTTAATGAAGAAATAACAGCAAGAGCAATATTTGAGTCTGAAATACCAATTATTTCTGCCGTTGGGCATGAAACAGACTTCACCATAGCGGATTTTGTAGCAGATTTGAGAGCACCTACACCATCTGCAGCAGGTGAACTTGCTGTGCCAGATATAAATGATGTTAAATGGAAATTAAACAATATAAAGAGAGCATTAGGCGTAGGATTAAAAAAGAAGTTAGAACTTTCAAAAAATTATTACAAAAAGATAATAGACAGGAGAATATTTAAAGAGCCAACTGTAATATTAAGAGATAAAATCCTTACAGTAAATAACTATGATAAGGATTTAAGAAATTGTGCTAAAATATTATTAAAAGATAGTGGGGCTAAACTTTCAAAGCTTACAGCTACGCTAGATTCTTTAAGTCCACTAAAAACATTAAGCAGGGGCTTTTTAGTGCTAGAAGATGAAAATAAAAATGTTATAACATCAGCACAAGATTTAAATACTGGAGAAGTAGTAAAATTGATAATGCATGATGGCGAAAAAAATGCTCAAATATTATAGGAGGAAAGTATGGAAAAATTAACATTTGAAGAAGCAATTCAAAACTTAGAAAAAATAGTTGAAGAATTAGAAAATGGAAAGCTATCATTAGATGAATCTGTGAAAAAATTCAAAAATGGAATAGAGCTAGCAAAATATTGTAATGAAACACTAGAGCAAGCAGAAAAACAAATATCCATTCTTTTAGAAGATGAAAATGGAGAAATGGTAGAAGAAAATTTTGATACAAATGAATAAAACATAAGGAGGCAAAAAAATGAATGACATATGGCAAAATTCATCTATATGGATTCCAGTAATAATTTGGTTTATGGTCCAATCATTTAAGGTGATTTTTGAACTTGTAAAAAACAAAAAAATAAATATAAGGCGTATATGGGGAAGTGGCGGAATGCCTAGTTCTCATACGGCACTTGTTTGTTCGTTAGCAACAGTAGTAGCAATAAGAGAGGGAGTGGCATCGAGTAGTTTTGCAATATCAGTTGTTCTTGCAGCAGTAGTAATGTATGATGCAGCAGGTGTCAGAAGAGCTGCTGGCAAACAAGCTAGAGTATTAAATCAAATTATAGAAAATGAAGGAGATATAAATGTTCAAGAAAAGCTAATAGAGCTACTTGGACATACTCCAAAAGAAGTTTTTGTTGGAGCAATAGTTGGAGTATTTGTATCAATATTACTATATAATTGGATATATGTCTAAAATGGCAAAAAATAAAACTTGATAAATAAAAGAACATTTGCTAACATATATAATATAAAGAGTACAAAAACTAGGTGATGTGTTATTCTAGTTATCACTAAAAATTGTGAGGACGGGGCTAAAAATCCGTTGAAAGAGCATATCGATGAAGTTCATTAGATTTGGCTTGTGACGCCCAGTCGTGGGCTTGTCTAGTGAGTAAGGTTTAAGGGAACGCTGTAATGGCATATAGATGATTACCCTTTCACCGTGGAGACATGTATTTATGTATAAAACATAATGCATGATAAACCTGCGAGGCTGCGAGTATGAAAAGTCGTGGTACACAGAGTAGCTTTCTTTGAGTGATATTGGCGGATACTTACAAAATAAGTTGAAATCTATATTGCAAAAGAAGATAAGCAATTTTGGGGTGGTATTTGTGAAATACTCTAGAACATTCTACAAAGAGATATTTTGAAGATTGAAGTGTGGACTAAGTGGCAATCTAGACTTTTATTTGGTAACAATAAAAAGTTATCTTTAAATGGAAACGGCTAAGATGGCGATATCTTAGTAGATAGCTGGGAAATCCTTCTAGACCTAAGCCATAAAATTTATTCAAAATATTATCACCTATATAAAAGAAGAAGTGGCATGTTGCAAAGCATGCCTATTATATTAAGAAGGAGGATATAGTGTAAATCACTATATAAAGAAATGTCAAAAAAGGAAACAAGTAATGTGCAAAAGAGCCATCAAAACTGGTTAATAAAAATATTTATTATAACTTTTGTACTTTCAATTGTATTTAACTATTTGTCATCTGAAATAGTAGAAAGATTAAGCACAGTGATTTCTGTTATAGTACTTATAATTGTTATATTAACAGGTATAATTTCTGACTTAATAGCAACAGCGGTGACAGCTGCTGAAGAAGCACCTTTTCATGCAAAAGCTGCAGATAAAAAAAGAGGAGCCAAGCAAGCTGTAAAGCTTATAAAAAATGCAGATAAAGTATCGAATGTGTGTGGAGATGTTATAGGAGATATTTGCGGAGTGCTAAGTGGTGCGACAAGTGCACTTATAGCAGTAAACATAGGTGCGACATTAAAACTAGAGGATATAACTATAATTACAATGCTACTAACAGCGACTGTGACTGCGTGTACAGTACTTCGGAAAAGGAATGGGTAAACACATAGGAATAACAAAAGCAAATGAAATAGTAAATGCGCTTGGTGTAATTGTTGATTATAAAAATTGGGTAAAAAAAGATAAAAAAAAGTAAACTATTTAGTGAATAAATAAAGAAAAGAGGAATTTTTCAAAAACGAAAAATTCCTTTATTTTGTTATCCTTTAATTTTAGGTTTTGATACTAATGCTGCAATGAAACCGAATAAAATTGCTGCGCCAACGCCTCCAGCGGTTGCTTTAATGCCACCAGTAAAAATCCCAATAAATCCGTTTTCATCGACAGCTTTCATAGTGCCTTTGGCTAGAGAATATCCAAAACCTGTAAGAGGAACAGTAGCTCCACTACCTCCTAAGTCAACAACATATTGATAAAGTCCAAGACCAGTTAAAATCGCACCTAAGGTAACGAAAAGTACTAAAATTCTTGCAGAAGTTAATTTCGTTTTATCTATCAAAATTTGACCAACAACACAAATCAGTCCGCCAATAACAAAACACCAAACATACTTCATTATATCCATAAAAATCAATCCTTTCCCATGCCAATTCCAAATAAAACTAATAATAGTTTGACCAAACAAGTAAATCTTATGCAAATTAACCATAAAAGATTGGTCTTTATGTTTTTTTGTGATATAATACGCATGGAGGTTAATTTATGGCGAATTATGAATTATTGTCTGAAATAGAAAAATATGGTAGAGAAAACAAAATACCCATATTATTAGATGAATCTTTAGATTTTATAACACAAAAATTAAACGAAATAAAGCCATATAGATTACTTGAAATAGGTACAGCTATAGGATTTTCTGCTATTTGCTTTTCAAAATATTTAGCAAATGGTGGAAGGATAGATACTATAGAAATAGAAAGCCTAAGAGTAGAGCAGGCTTTAGAAAATATAGAAAAAGTTGGAGTTGAGGATAAGATAAGAGTCATTGAGGGGGATGCATTAGAAGTACTTCCTTATCTTACAGAAAAGTATGACGTAATATTTATAGATGCTGCTAAGGGAAAATATAACGAATTTTTTGAACATGCAATGAGGCTTTGCAAAAAGGGTGGATATATAATAGCAGATAATGTTTTGTACAAAGGAATGGTACAAAGTGATTATAACAAGCATAAACAAAGAACAGCTGTAACTAAACTTAGAACATTTATTGACACAGTTTTAAATGATGAAAGATTAGATGCAAAACTTTTAGATATTGGCGATGGACTAATTTTAGCAAGAGTAAAATAGTGAAGCATAGATGGAGCTTCGTGAAGAAAAAATCATATAGTTAGGAGAAATAAAAATGAATAAACCAGAATTACTTGCTCCGGCAGGAACATTTGAAAAAGCAAAGGTTGCTTTTATGTATGGTGCAGATGCTGTATATGCAGGCACATCAAAATTATCACTTAGAACTAGAACAGAGATGCAATTTGATGATTTGCTAGAAACAGTTAAACTTGCACATTCACTAAATAAAAAAGTATATGTAGCAATGAATATTTACGCTAGAGATGAAGAATACGAGCTAATAAAAGAAGAAGCAAAAAGATTAGATGAAATGGGCGTTGATGGAATAATAATATCAGACGGCGGAATCGTTGATGTTGTAAAAGAGTATGCACCTAATACAGATGTACATATAAGTACGCAAGCAAATGTAGTAAGCTTACATACATGCAACTTCTGGTATAAAAATGGAGCAAAAAGAATTATTTTGGCAAGAGAATTAAATAAAGATGAAATAAAGTACATCACACAAAATAAACCTAATGGAATGGAAATAGAAATGTTTGCACATGGAGCAATCTGCTATAGTTATTCAGGTAGATGTTATATGAGCGATTATATGGCTGGCAGAAGTGCAAATCATGGTGATTGTGCACAACCATGCAGATGGTCATACAATCTATATGTTGAAGAAAAAAATACACCAGGTGAGTTTCTTCCAATAGATTATGATGAAAAAGGAACATACATATTTTCATCAAAAGATATGTGCCTTATGAAAGATATTCCAACACTATTTGATATAGGTGTAGATAGCTTAAAAATAGAAGGTAGATTAAAAACAGAATATTATTTGGCAACTGTTATAAATGCATACAGACACGCAATTGATGATTATTATAATGATAAAGAAAGTTGGAATTATGAGAAATATATGAAACAACTGGATAAAGCTAGAACAAGAGGACTTACATCATTCTATTTTAATGATAAATACAATAAAGACATACAAGATTATGACGGAAAACAAATAAATCCTGATTATGAATTTGCTGGCATTGTAATAAGCACAGGAATAGAAGGTATCACAACAATTGAGATAAGAAATAAATTATCAGTTGGCGACAAATTAGAAGTTATGGTACCAAACATATTAGAGCCTTATGAGATGACAATCGAGAAATTATATGATGCAGAAACTGGTGAAGAGATTGCAACAATAAATCCAGGCATAAAAGAACAAAAGGTAAAATTAAGAATACCTGTAGATGTAAAACCAGGATACATAATAAGAAGAATAAAAGCGTAACTGTTTAAAAATAAAACTGAGAGGAAGATTAAAAGATGGAAATAGGAATAGTTGGATTGCCAAACGTAGGCAAAAGTACAATGTTTAATGCAATAACAAAAGCTGGTGCAGAATGTGCAAATTATCCATTTTGTACAATAGAACCAAATGTAGGTATAGTTCCAGTGCCAGATGAAAGACTAGATGAACTTGCAAAATTATATAATCCAGAGAAGGTAACTCATGCAATTATAAAATTTGTTGATATAGCTGGACTTGTAAAAGGAGCTTCAAAAGGTGAAGGTTTAGGAAATAAATTCTTATCACATATTAGAGAAGTAGATGCTATAGTACAAGTTGTAAGATGCTTCGAAGATAGCAATATAGTTCATGTAGATGGAAGTATTAACCCTGTTCGTGACATAGAAACAATAAACATGGAATTAATATTAGCAGATTTAGAAGCTGTGGAAAAAAGATTAGACAAAGCCATAAAAATGGCGAGAGCAGATAAAAAACATCAAATAGAAGTTGATGCATTAAACAAAATAAAAGTAGCGTTAGAAGCTGGAAAGTTGGCAAGCAGTGTTATTTTAACAGATGAAGAGAAAGAAATGCTAGTTGATTTTTATCTATTAACATCTAAGCCAATGATGTATGTCGCAAATGTTTCGGAGGACCAATTAAAAAACATAGATAATGATGCAAAATTCAAGGAGCTAAAAGAATATGCACAAAAAGAGGGAAGCGAAGTTATTCCTCTATGCGTAAAAATAGAAGAAGAACTTGCAACATTAGATGATGAAGAAAAAAATGAAATGCTAGGTCTACTTGGAATAGAAGAATCAGGACTAGATAAACTAATAAGAGTTAGCTATAAATTATTAGGACTAATGTCTTTCTTAACAGCGGGTGAACCAGAAGTTAGAGCATGGACAATAAAAATAGGAACAAAAGCACCAGAAGCAGCAGGTAAGATTCACTCTGATATCGAAAGAGGTTTTATTAAGGCAGAAGTTATAAACTATAAAGAATTATTAGAATGTGGCTCAATTGCAAAAGCAAAAGAAAAAGGTCTAGTAAGATTTGAAGGAAAAGATTATATAATGCAAGATGGAGATGTAGTATTATTTAGATTTAATGTGTAATATAATGCTAAAAATAAAATAATACAAAAGTATAAAAACTACATTTGTGGAAAAAATAGCTTTAAAGGAGGAAGCAGAAATGAAAGTTAAAGATATTATGACCAGAGATGTAGTTATTGCAGACAAAGATGATACTGTTTTAACAGTAGCAAAACTAATGAAACATCACAATATTGGCACAGTACCAGTTGTTGAAAATGCAGAAAAGGTTCTTGGTATGGTAACAGATAGAGACATAGTCTTAAATATGGCAGACTATAATTTTGATCCTGCTAACACCAAGGCACTAACCTTAATGTCAAATAAAGTGTATAGTGTTAAACCAGAGGCAGATATAAGTAGTGCAATCGCTTTAATGAAAAAGCAACAAATTAGAAGACTTCCAGTAATAGAAAACGAAAAATTAGTTGGTATGCTTTCAATTGGTGATATAGCCGTGCGTGCAGATTATGATGTAGAAATAAGTGAAGCTATTGCTGAAATCTCATTGCCAGATAAACCGAAAAACATATAAACGACAGTAAGATTTTGTTTAAGATGTCACAAAAATATTGGGTATGAAAAATAAAAATCATACCCAATTATTTATTTCATGCATTGTATTGCTTTTAAGCAATTAAATACTAGATGTGACAAATAAAAAATGTATTGAATGTAATAATATTTTAGAAAAATGTAGCGGAGCACAGTGTGCTCCATAAAATATTGCGGTTTAGTATTTATTATAAATTAAGGTCAAATAGTCATACCCAATTATATATTTCTTGTATTGTATTGCTTTTAAGCAATTAAATACTAGATGTGACAAATAAAAAATGTATTGAATGTAATAATATTTTAGAAAA
>CAKPEF010000015.1 GCA_934149305.1 uncultured Clostridia bacterium | reverse complement strand
ATATTTAAACCTTAACATTTTCGGTACTCTCTTTCAATATTTATTTTTGTGACATATCTATTTTAAACCTATAATATTTAACTTTTTGAGTTAAAGTATTCATTTCCAATAAACTCTAAATTGTGTAATTTCTGTGGTTTCCTACAATGTTATTGCAAAATTCGGCACGGTTTTGTATAATTATAAGTGTTTTAGGGGTGATAACATTATGAATAATATATTGTATATAGGATTAGATGTTGGCTCTACAACTGTAAAGGTTGTAGTGATGAATAAAAATTTAGATGTTATTTATAATTCATACGAAAGGCATTTTTCAGACACCAAAAATACAGTATGCACATGCCTTGAAAATTTAATAGAAAAATTTCCAGAATGTAACTTTAAGATTGCATTAACTGGTTCAGGAGCCATGTTTGTTTCGAACTTACTTGACCTACCATTTATACAAGAAGTAATTTCTTGTAAAAGAGCAGTAGAAAAATATATACCAACTACTGATGTGGTGATAGAACTAGGTGGAGAAGATGCAAAAATTATATATTTTGATAAATCAATAGAACAAAGAATGAATGGTACTTGTGCTGGTGGAACAGGTGCTTTTTTAGACCAAATGGCATTACTATTGGATACGGATACACAAGGTTTAAATGAACTTGCTAAAAAACACAATACTATTTATCCAATTGCTTCTCGTTGTGGAGTGTTTGCTAAGTCAGACATTCAACCACTTTTAAATGAAGGTGCTGCAAAGGAGGACATAGCGGCTTCTATTTTTCAAGCTGTAGTTAATCAAACTATAAGTGGTTTGGCTTGTGGCAGACCAATAAAGGGCAATGTAGCGTTTTTAGGAGGACCACTTAACTATTTGCCTGAACTTAGAAAAAGATTTATAGAAACTTTAAAATTATCAGATGATGAGATAATAATACCAGAGGATGCACACCTTTTTGTTGCCAAAGGTGCTGCTCTTGATGCGGTAAATTATAATGAAATAAATGCTGAAAAATTAAAGGCGAAAATCCATATGTTAAAATATGCTCACGATGATACAACAATGCCACTTAGTCCACTTTTCAAAGTAGATGCGGAATATGATGAATTTAAAAAAAGACATGATAGTGCAAAACTAAAAAGAAAGCAACTTAGCACATATAAAGGTGATGCGTTTCTTGGAATAGATGCGGGTTCTACAACATGTAAACTTGTGCTAATATCAACAGATGGAAGTTTACTATATGAAAGTTACAAAAGTAATGAGGGAAGCCCTATTCAAAGTGTAATAAAAATGATGGAGGATTTATATAAGGTATTGCCATCAAAGATATCTATCAGATATTCAGGAGTTACAGGCTATGGAGAAAAACTTATACAAGCAGCTATAAATGTTGAACTAAATGAAATAGAAACGATAGCACATTACACTGCAGCCAAAAAGTTTATGCCTAATGTTACAAGCATTGTAGACATAGGTGGCCAAGATATGAAATATATTAGTATAAAAAATGGAACGGTTGACAACATAATGCTAAATGAGGCCTGTTCATCAGGATGTGGATCTTTTATAGAAACATTCGCTAAAAGTTTAAATCTAAGCATACAAGAATTTGTTGATGAAGCAATAAAAGCGAGAAAGCCAATAGATTTAGGCTCAAGATGCACCGTATTTATGAATTCTAAAATTAAGCAAGCACAAAAAGAGGGATACACCGTTGGCGATATTTCAGCAGGTCTTTCATATTCTGTAATAAAAAATGCAATACAAAAAGTTATGAAAGTAAGAGATGTTGCGACTCTTGGAGACAATATAGTTGTGCAAGGCGGAACTTTTTACAATGATGCCGTATTAAGAGCTTTTGAAATTATAGTTGGCAAAAATGTAACAAGACCAGATATAGCGGGACTTATGGGAGCCTATGGAGTTGCAATACTTGCAAAAGAAAAATTTGAGACACTAAAAGATAAAAATTATGTTTCAAAAATATTTAAAGATGATGAACTAAAAAATTTTAAAATAAATGTTTCTCATACAAGATGTAAAGGCTGTGAAAATAGTTGTTTTCTTACGATAAATGAATTTTCAAACGGGAAGAAATTTATATCTGGAAACAGATGCGAAAAAGGTGCTGGAAAAGATAAAGCTAATTTGAATTTGCCTAATATGTATGCATACAAATACAAAAGAATTTTTGATTATGAGCCACTTAGCGAAGAAAAGGCTTATAGAGGAACGATAGGAATACCAAGAGTTTTGAACATGTACGAAGATTATCCTTTCTGGTTTACATTTTTAACAAAACTTGGCTTTAGAGTTCTAATATCTGAAAAGAGTAATAGAAAAACTTATGAAAAAGGCATGGAATCAATGCCTTCTGAATCCGTGTGCTATCCGGCAAAACTAAGCCATGGACATGTTATGAGCCTTATAGAACAAGGAATAAAAACAATATTTTATCCATGCGTACCATATTCTAGAAAAGAGTTCAAAGATTCGGATAATCATTATAATTGCCCGATTGTAATTTCGTATCCTGAAGTTTTGAAAAACAATGTGGAAGAATTAAATGAAATTAAATTTATAAACAGTTTCTTACCATTCGACACTAAAAAACTTGTAAAGACAATTTTAGAGCTACCTGAGTTTAGTGAATATAGGTTTAGTAAGAGTGAACTTACAGAAGCGGCCGAAGAAGCAGAAAAAGAATATCAAAAATGTAAAAAAGATATTTTAGAAAAAGGAAAAGAAACATTAAAATATATAAATGATAATAATTTAAAAGGAATCGTGCTTGCAGGAAGACCATATCATATAGATCCGGAAATAAATCATGGAATAGATAAAATGATTACAAGTTTAGGACTTTGTGTTTTAACAGAAGATAGCGTTGCAGGACTAGTCCAGCCAAAGAGACCACTTAGAGTTGTAGACCAGTGGACATATCATGCAAGACTATATGCTGCAGCAGATTTTGTTGGTAAACATGAAAACATAGAGCTAGTTCAATTAAACTCATTTGGCTGTGGCGTTGATGCAGTAACAACTGACCAAGTTGAAGAAATATTAAAAAGCTTTGGAAAGATGTATACTTTGATAAAAATAGACGAAGTGAACAATCTAGGTGCAATAAGAATTAGAATAAGATCACTATTAGCAAGTATGAATAAGCGTGAAACTTGCGTAGTGCCAAAAGAAACTCAAGTTGGCGAATATGAAATAGAAAAAAAGATATTTGATAAAGAAATGAAAAAAGATTATACAATATTGATACCGCAAATGGCACCAATACATTTCGAGTTATTGCAAACAGTACTTAGAAAATATGGATATAATGTTAAACTACTTCGTGAGTGCACAGCACATACTGTAGAAGTTGGTTTAAAGTATGTTAATAATGATGCTTGCTATCCATCAATATTAACAACAGGACAGATGATAGAAGCGCTTGAATCTGGTGAATATGATGTAGAAAAGACAGCGCTTATGATGTCACAAACTGGTGGAGGCTGTAGAGCAACAAATTATATAGCTTTCATTAGAAAAGCTTTAAAAGATGCTGGATTCGCAAATGTACCTGTAATATCATTTAATTTTAGTGGTATGGAGAAAATGCCAGGTTTCAAGTTTACACCAAAGATGATAGATAAACTATTAAAAGCAGTTGTATATGGTGATTTATTGCAAAAACTATTGCTAAAAAATAGAGCTTATGAAGTGCACAAAGGTGATACAGAAGAAACATACGAAAAATGGATGGCAAAATGCAAAGATATCCTAGAAAACGGAAGTATAAAAGATTTCAGAAAAAGTATTTATGAAATGGTTGAAGATTTTGAAAAGATAGAGGTTAATTTGCATCAAAGAAAGCCAAAAGTAGGAATAGTTGGAGAGATTTTAATAAAATATCATCCATTTGGAAATAACAACATAATAGAAAAGCTAGAAGCAGAGGGTGCAGAAGTTACAATGCCAGACTTCATGGGATTTGTAAAATATGCAGCAACACCAAGCATAACATGGCATAAACTAATGAATTTAGACAAAAACAAATCAGAAATATTTAAATTTGCTTTAAAAATAATAAATTCATTTGAAAAAGACTCTCGTAGAGCACTTCAAATGTCAAATAGAGATTATTTATTACCAATAGATATATGGAAGTTATCAGAAAAAGTCGACAAAATATTATCGCTTGGAAATCAAACAGGAGAAGGCTGGTTCTTAACAGCAGAAATGATAGAGTATATAGAACATGGAATTGATAACATAGTTTGTGTTCAGCCATTTGCGTGTCTTCCAAACCATGTAGTAGGTAAAGGAATGATAAAAAAGATAAGAACAAAATACCCAAAAGCAAATATAGTACCAATCGACTATGATCCAGGAGCAAGTGAAACAAACCAAACTAATAGAATAAAGCTAATGATGACAGTTGCAAAAGACAATTTAGAAAGCAAAGAGGAAGGAGTAGTAGCTATTTAAGAAATTGTTACTATTCAGTCTTCAAAATAAAAAGTATATATCAAATGAAAATGTGTGCTATAAAAAGTAGCTTAAGCTTAGGTGTGCTCCATAAAAACATTACTAGTTAATACGTATTTACCTTAAGGCTGAACAAGTATCAGAAATTTCCAAAATGGTCAAACAAACCAATAATTTATGTTGCTTTTTAGAAATAAATGTTATATAATAAATGCGAACCTTGACTTGGATTTAGGTTAATTATCTCCACTTATTCTAAGTTATAGGCGATTTTAATAGAAATGGAGGAATGAAACATGGAAAAAAGCGAAATCATTAAAGCATACCAAACACATGATGGAGACACAGGTTCACCAGAAGTGCAAATTGCTTTATTAACAGAAAGAATCAATCATTTAACAGATCACTTAAAAGTTCATCAAAAAGATGATCACTCAAGAAGAGGTTTATTAAAAATGGTTGGACAAAGAAGAGGATTACTTAAATACTTAGAAAAAATTGATATTGAAAGATATCGTGCTATAGTTGAAAAACTAGGTTTAAGAAAGTAATTAAAAGGGGATAAATATATTATAATGTATATTTATCCCTAATTTTTTGTGTAATATGGTTAACAGCAAAAGGAATTTTTGTGATGTAGGTGTAATATGTGCTATTTAGCAAAATGGTAGATATTACAGCTACATAAGAGTTCCTTTATGTTAAAATAAATTAAAAAGAGAGCAATTGATGCTTTCGGGAGGAGTAAAAAATGTTTAAAAGTTATTCTATGGAACTTGCAGGAAGAATGCTAACACTTGAAACAGGAAAAATGGCAGGACTTGCTAATGGAAGCGTTTTGGTTAGATATGGCGACACAGTAGTAATAGTAAATGTAACAGCATCTAAAGAACCAAGAGAGGGAGTTGATTTCTTCCCACTTTCAGTAGATTATGAAGAGAGAATGTATGCTGCTGGTAAAATACCAGGTAGTTTTACAAAAAGAGAGGGAAAACCATCAGACAAGGCAATACTTGTATCTAGAGCAATAGACAGACCAATTAGACCATTATTTCCAAAAGATTTAAGAAATGATGTATGCGTAAATGCAATGGTACTTTGCGTTGACTTAGATTGTTCACCAGAAGTTGCAGCTCAAATCGGTACATCTGCAGCACTTTCAATATCAGATATACCATTTAATGGTCCAACAGCAGCAGTAAGTGTAGGTTATGTAGATGGAAAAATCGTTATAAATCCAACACTTGAGCAAAGAGAAAGAAATAGATTAAACCTAACAGTTGCGGGAACCAAGGAAAAGGTGTCTATGATAGAGGCTGGTGCTGATGAGATTCCAGATGATTTAATGCTAGAAGCAATCATGAAAGGTCATGAAGAAATCAAAAAAATTGCAGAATTTATAGAAGGAATCCAAAAAGAGATTGGTAAGCCAAAATTCACATATGAATCTTGCGAGGTTGACCATGATTTTTATGAAATAGTAGAAAAATATGCTAAAGAGAAGATGTATAACGCACTTCAAGAGCCAGACAAAGAGACAAGAGAAAATAACATAGCAAACTTACAAAAAGAAGTTGAAGAATTTTTACAAAATGAAATGTCTGAAGAGAACTTTGAAAAATATAAAGGTTCAATCGGCGAGGCAATGTATAAATTAGAGAAAAAGACAGTTAGACATATGATATTAGAAGAGCACAAGAGAGTTGATGGCAGAACATTGGATGATATAAGACCATTGTCTGCTGAGATAGATATATTACCTAGAACTCATGGTAGTGCATTATTTTCAAGAGGACAAACTCAAGTTTTATCAGTTGCTACTCTTGGAACAATTGGAGATGAACAAGAATTAGATGGATTAGATGAAGAAGAGTCAAAGAGATATATTCATCACTATAACTTCCCACCATATAGTGTAGGTGAAGCAAGACCTTCTAGAGGTCCAGGAAGAAGAGAGATTGGTCACGGAGCACTTGCAGAAAGAGCATTAGCACCAGTTATACCGTCTCAAGAAGAGTTCCCATACACTATAAGAGTTGTATCAGAAGTATTGTCTTCAAATGGTTCTACATCACAAGGTAGCATATGTGGAAGCACACTTGCACTTATGGCTGCTGGTGTCCCAATAAAAGAGCCAGTTGCAGGTATTTCATCAGGACTTGTTACAGATGAAAATGATAGAAATAGATATGTTTTAATGACAGACATTCAAGGAATTGAAGATTTCTTTGGCGATATGGACTTTAAAGTTGCTGGTACTAAAAATGGTATCACAGCAATCCAAGTTGATATAAAAATAGATGGATTAACAGAAGACATAATCAGACAAGCATTTGAGAGAACAAGAAAAGCAAGAATGTATATTTTAAACGAAGTTATGCTAAAAGTAATATCAGAGCCTAGAAAAGAACTTTCAAAGTATGCTCCAAAAATTATTACAATGAGCATAGATCCAGATAAAATAAAAGATGTAATTGGTAGTGGCGGAAAGACAATAAATAAGATAATAGCTGATACAGGCGTTAAAATCGATATAAACGATGATGGTCAAGTGTTTATTGCCGGAAACGATGCCACAATGGCCAATAAAGCTAAATCAATAATTGAAGCAATTACAATGGATTTAGAAGTTGGAAAAATATATGAAGGAAAAGTAGTTAGAATTATGAGTTTTGGTGCTTTTGTTGAAGTCGCACCAGGAAAAGAAGGTATGGTTCATATTTCAAAACTTGCAAAAGAAAGAGTTGAAAAGGTTGAAGATGTTGTATCTGTTGGTGATACTATAAAAGTTAAGGTTATAGAAATAGATTCACAAAATAGAGTAAACATGATGAGAATAGTTGAATAAATTTTAAATGGCACATGTGGTAATTTTTAAATGCTTGAAACACTAAGCACTTTAACCTTTGCCTAGTGTGCCTTTTAAAATTTTATATGTCGAGCAAAAGCTTGAATAACAGACATAAGATAAAGGCGGTGAGTTTTTTGGAAGATATAAGAGTAGTTGCATTTGTAGGCCCTAGTGGTACAGGCAAAAGTCATAGAGCCCAAATGGTTGCAAAAGATAATAATATAGATTGCATAATAGATGATGCAATTCTGATAAAAGATAACAGAATAATAGCGGGTACATCTGCAAAGAAAGCTGATACCAAAATTGAATCTGTAAAAAGAGCATTGTTTTCAATGCCCGGTCAAGTAGATGAAGTAAAAAAAGCAATAGAAGAAAATAAGCCTAAGAGTATACTCGTACTTGGAACTTCTGATGAAATGGTTCAAAAGATAGTGAAAAATATTGGACTACCTGAAATATCAAAAACAATATACATTGAAGATGTATCAACACCACAAGAAATAGCAATGGCAAGAAGTATTAGAATGGGAGAAGGAAAACATGTAATACCTGTACCAACGTTTGAAATAAAAAAAGATTTTTCAGGTTATCTTGTTGACCCACTTCAAATATTTAAGTGGAAAGGCAAAGGGACAGCTCCATTTATGACCGAGAAATCCATAATTAGACCAACATTTAGCTATTTAGGAAATTATACAATATCAGATAATGTATTAAGAGCAATAATAGAATATGCTAGCAAAGATATAGATGGAATATATAAAATACAAAGAATAAAAATAGATACTTACCCAGATGGTTTGGTAATATATATAGAAGCCACTCTTGAATATGGGTATAATTTAATGGACATAATGCAACAACTAAAAGCAAAAACTAAAAAAGACATAGATAGATTGACGGCGATAAATGTGTTAGATATTCAAATAACAGCAAAAGGACTTCACATACCAGAGAATATAAAAAAATGAAAGTAGATTTTTGGTCTACTTTCATTTTTTTATCCTAAAGCAACATCTAATATCATCATTAAAATAAATCCACATATAAGTCCAAGCGTTGACAAATTTTTATTTTCCTTAACTGACTCTGGTAATAATTCTCTTGCAACAACGATTATCATTGCACCTGCAGCAAAAGAAAGTAAAAACGGAAGAATATTTCTTATCTTTAAAACGAGTAAGACACCTATAACTGCAGAAATTGGTTCTACAAGGGCTGATGATTGACCATACATGAAACTTTTAAATCTTGAGAATCCTTCACTTCTAAGTGGCAAAGAAACTGCTGCGCCTTCGGGAAAATTTTGAATACCAATACCAAGTGCAAGCATAATAGCACCAACTAGCGTAACTCCAGGTATTCCGCTTGCAATTCCACCAAAAGCTACACCAACGGCCATTCCCTCTGGAATATTATGAATAGTAATAGCAGCAATTAAAAGAACACATCTTTTAAGCGAAGAGGCCTCTTCTATATTTTTTCTGTTTCTTAATGCCTTATCTAAAAATTTATCTGAAAAGAGTACAAATAGACCTCCAGCCACAAAACCTAAAGTTGGAAAAATCCAAGTTATGTAGCCGAAGTTCAGCAGATAATTCAATAGAAGGTATAAGAAGAGACCAAAATGCAGCAGCAAGCATTACGCCAGCACTAAATCCTAATATAGTATCCAAAACTTTTCTATTTAATTCTTTAAAAAAGCACACGGTAAGTGCACCGAAGTGCTGTGACTCCCCAAGTAAATATTGTAGCAATAAATGCTTGAAGTAATGGATTTAATTTTTCAAACCAATCCAAACTAATTCACCTCCACATTACATAATATGAGAAGTCGAAAAATGTGTGTGTAAAATATAACAAACATAATCTTTTGTCGATGAATTTATTGTGAAAAATAATTTTAGTCTATTGACAAAAAAAATAGAAAAGTATATTATAAATTAGCACTTGAAAGTAGAGAGTGCTAATCATTTTATATAGGAGGTCTTAAAAATGATAAAACCATTATTGGATAGAGTAGTATTAAAGGCTGTAGAGAATGAAGAAACAACCAAAAGCGGGATTGTTCTTGCACAAACAAGTAAAGAAAAGCCACAAATTGCTGAGGTAGTTGCTGTTGGACCTGGTGGAATGGTAGATGGCAAAGAAGTAAAAATGCAACTTGTAGTAGGAGATAAAGTAGTGTATTCAAAATATGCAGGAACAACATTAAAATATAATGATGATGAATACATAATAGTAAAACAAGATGATATATTAGCAATTATTGAAGACTAATTTAGGAGGTGTTTTATATGAGTAAAGAAATTATATATGGTGAGGATGCAAGAAAGGCTTTAGAGAGAGGTGTTAACGCATTAGCAAACACTGTTAAAGTTACACTTGGACCAAAGGGTAGAAATGTAGTATTAGATAAAAAGTTTGGTGCACCACTAATTACAAATGATGGTGTTACAATAGCAAAAGAAATAGAGTTAGATGATCCATTCGAAAATATGGGTGCGCAACTTGTAAAAGAAGTATCTACAAAAACAAATGATGTAGCTGGTGATGGTACTACAACAGCTACTGTTCTTGCACAAGCAATGATTAGAGAGGGAATTAAAAATGTTGCTGCTGGAGCAAATCCAATGGTAATGAGAAGAGGTATGCAAAAGGCTATTGATACAGCCGTTGAAGCTATAAAGGCAAACAGCACAAAAGTAAACGGAAAGGAAGATATAGCAAAGGTAGCAGCAATATCTGCTAATGATGAAACAATTGGGGGACTAATTGCAGATGCCATGGAAAAGGTTTCAAATGATGGTGTAATTACAATAGAAGAATCAAAAACAATGGGAACAAACTTAACAGTCGTAGAGGGTATGCAATTTGACAAAGGTTATATTTCACCATACATGGTAACAGATACAGATAAGATGGAAGCCGTTATGGAAGATCCATATATCTTGATTACAGATAAAAAGATTACAAACATTCAAGAAATATTGCCAATACTTGAAAAGATAGTTCAACAAGGTAAAAAACTAGTAATAATAGCAGAAGATGTTGAAGGCGACGCACTAACAACATTAGTATTAAACAAATTAAGAGGCACATTTGGATGTGTTGCGGTAAAGGCTCCAGCATTTGGCGATAGAAGGAAAGAAATGCTACAAGATATTGCAATTTTAACTGGTGGCGAAGTTATAACAGAAGAATTAGGTCTTGAATTAAAAGATGTTGAATTAACCCAATTAGGTAGAGCAAGACAAGTAAAAGTTCAAAAGGATACAACTATAATAGTTGACGGTGCTGGCGATAAAAAAGCTCTTGAAGAAAGAGTACAACATATAAGAAGTGAACTTGAAAGAACAGAGTCAAACTATGATAAAGAAAAATTACAAGAAAGACTTGCTAAATTAGTTGGTGGCGTAGCTGTAATTGAAGTTGGTGCTGCAACAGAAATAGAAATGAAAGAGAAGAAACTAAGAATAGAAGATGCACTTTCTGCAACAAGAGCTGCAGTAGAAGAAGGTATTGTAGCCGGTGGTGGAACAGCATATGTAAATGCAATGCCAGCTGTTGAAAAATTATTAAATGAAACAGAAGGCGATGAAAAGACTGGTGTAAAGACAGTTTTAATGTCTTTAGAAGAACCAGTAAAACAAATTGCATTTAATGCAGGCTTAGAGGGAAGTGTAATATTAGATAAGGTAAGACAAAGCAATGTTGGTATAGGATTTGATGCTTTAAATGAAAAATATGTAGACATGAAGAAAGAGGGAATAATCGACCCAACTAAAGTAACAAGAACAGCTCTTCAAAATGCAGCTAGTGTAGCTTCAATGGTACTTACAACAGAAAGTTTAGTTGCAGATAAAAAAGAAGAAAAATGTGGATGTGACCACGGAGCAGCTATGGCAGGCGGAATGGAAGGAATGTACTAATTTTTAATTGATTTTTATATAAAAACATGATAAAATTATCTCCCAACTAAAAATATTATAACAAGGCTAGGAGGTATATTCTAATGGCTATCGAAGAAAAAGAAGAGCAGGTGTATTGTCTCGGTAAAGATTGTCCAGACAAGAACTGCAGATGTTGTAGAGCTTGTGGGCAAATTGGTTCACTAATGGATGCAACCGACAGGTTCCGGCAAAGTGTAGAAACAGGCTACTATACATCTACTGTTATGCGTGTTGTAGATCCTAAAACTGGAAAAGAAAAGTATTTCTACACACGTCCAAATTAAAAACAAAATTAAAAGAGTTGTACTCCAAATTAGTCTTCACTAATATAGGGGTGCAACCCTTTTATTATTATTTTAGTCATTTAAGTCCATTTTTATGAATTCTGAACTTGTGACATTTCTTTCTTTTCTTTGTGTATCAACTGCTTCTGAAAGTATGTCTCTTACTTTTCTAGGCATTCTTACTGATGAAATATCAAATTCCGGAGAAGACACGTCAACTGAACAGCAGTGAATTGTACCAACACCAAATAATCTTTGAAGTAGACTTTGTTTTAATGTTACGTCCATTATTCTATATAACCTAATTTCTTCTTCATGAAGAGAAAGAAATTGTACAGTTATTATAAGTTTATCTTTAGTTAAGGTGTATCTTGTGAACGAAAGTGGAAGACCGAAAAAAGGTCTTTTTTTATCTGTCCATAGAATATCATTCTTTTCCATAATAAATTCCTTTCTTTTGAAAAAGTGTATGTTTCTTGAAGTATAAATTTAAAATTAAAAAGACCAGCCTAAATCGACTGGCCTAGAACTCAATTATTCTTTTGTTATTTCTTTTAATGAACCAAGTCCAGCTAAAGCTTTTGTAGCTTCAAATGGTATAAATATTTTATTTGCTTGACCATCAGCCACTTTTTCAAGTGACTCTAATGTTTTCAATGCAACTAGTTTGTCATCAGGTTGCGAATTCTTTATTGCGCCATAAACAACTTCGATTTCTTTTGCTTTAGCTTCTGCAATAGAACGAATAGCTTCTGCTTCACCGGCAGCTTCAAGAATTCTAGCTTGTTTAACACCTTCAGCTCTTCTAATGTTTGCCTCTTTTGCGGCATCTGCTTGAAGAATACTAGATTCTTTTTGACCCTCTGCAATAGTTATAGCTGATTGCTTTTGACCTTCAGCTTCAAGAATAGAAGCTCTTTTATTTCTTTCAGCATTCATTTGTTTTTCCATTGCATCTCTTATATCCTTTGGAGGATCTATATCCTTTATTTCAACTCTATTGACTTTGCATCCCCATTTATCTGTACCTTCATCAAGTATTTGACGAAGTTGAATATTAATTTGCTCTCTTGAACTAAATGTACTATCTAAATCCATTTTACCAACTATATCACGCATTGTAGTTGTTGTTAAGTTTTGAACAGCAACTCTAAGATTTTGAATTTCATAAACAGCTTTTCTTGCATCTGTTATTTGATAGAATACAACAGTATCAATTCTAATAGTAACGTTATCATTGGTAATAACATTTTGAGGAGGAACATCCATGATTTGTTCTCTTAAATCAACTTTAGCTCTAATTCTATCAACAAAAGGAGCAATAAATTGTGGACCAGCTCCAAGTGTTCCATGGTATCTTCCTAAACGTTCAATAATATAAACTTCAGATTGTTGTACAACCTTAATAGATTTTGCAGCAATTATCACGACGAATACTAATAAAATTATAAGTCCTAACATATAATAACCTCCTAAAATTAAATTTTTCTAACCATAGCTTTTACGCCATCGATACGAATAATTTCAACGGTATCACCCTCTGAAATTACATCATCATCATCTTCATTTCTTGCAGACCAAATATCGCCATCTATCTTAATTTGGCCTTGTCCTTTAACATTATCAATTGCTTGAGAAACAACGGCTTTCTTTCCAAGAATAGAATAAACATTAGTTGGCACATCATCTTTTTTAGTCATTTTACTTGTAAGTTTTTTAGTAGATAAAATTAAGATTGTTGAAACTACTGTCATAATAATGATTTGCGCTAAATAATTTGCTGGCCATAAAAAACTTAGTCCCATGGCGCAAAGGCCGCCAACACCAAGCCAGCATATCAAGAAACCTTCAGTAGCAATCTCTGCTAAAAAACAAATGCCTGAAAAAATAAGCCAGATTACCCACATTTCCATGTTATATAAATCCCCCTTTCGCAAAAAGTCAAACTTACAAATAAATTATAACCTATAATACATAAAAAATAAAGTAATTTCGACAAGAAATAATATTATTGATTTTATTTTGCAATTTGTATATTATATATTTATGTAATAATTTTAAGAGAGGAAAAATCAAATGAAAAAATTTATAGTAGTAAAACTATTAGTAGTATGTATATTCATTTTTGTAGCATATATGATTTGCGATTTAACAAGATATTATATAGCACCTGTAAGTTATGGAAAAGATGAAGTAAGAGTTGTTTTAGATGATAAAGAAATCACTAAAAACTTGCCAGATACAGCAGTTATTATAGATGATGCACCAATGTTGTCTTTTGATACAATAAAGAAGTATTTTGACCAATATATATATTTTGATGAAAAATATGAAACAGTAATTATCACAAATGATGTTGATATATTAAAGATGAAATTAAATCAAAAAAATATAAATTTAAATGGAAAAGAAAAAACTATAAATGTCTCGGCTCAAAAAGTTAGTGGCGAAATATATTTGCCAATAGAGGATTTGCAAGAAATATATGACATAGATGTAGAACAAAATGAAAAAATAATAATAACAAGTCCAAAAGCAGAATACAAAAAGATTAAGAGCAATAAAAATCAAAAAGTAAAATTATATAAAAAAGAATTTTCTCTAACTACAGGAAAATTAAAAAAAGGTGAAGAATTCATATTGTTTAGTGGTGACGAAAATAATGAATACACCAAAGTAAGAACGGCAAACGGAGATTTGGGATATATAAAAAAATCAAAAATAGAAGGTGATGTTGTTTCTCAAAAAATAATTTTGAAAGAAGAAAATACTACTAAACGAAAACTTAACCTAACATGGGAATATGCAGCAAATTATACGCCCAACAGATTAGATCAAAACAAAATTGATGGACTAGATATTATTTCACCAACATGGCTATATGTAAAAAATACAAGTGGAGACATAAAGTCAAATACAATAAGCAAAGATTATATTGCTTGGGCAAAATCAAAAGGTTATAAGTTATGGCCGATTTTGAAAAATGATGATATAGGATTAGAAAAAACATCAGCTATCATGACCGACATGAAGGCAAGAGAAAATTTAATAAATAATGCGGTAGAAATAGCATTGAGTTACGATTTCGATGGAATAAATTTAGACTTTGAAAATATGAAGATGAAAGATAAAGATGAATTTTCACAATTTGTCAGAGAGTTTTCGGCAACACTTAGAAGAAATGGACTTATATCATCAGTTGATGTAAATGTGCCAGATGGTAGTGAAACATGGTCATTATGTTATGATCACAAACCAATATCTGACGCATGTGATTATATGATGCTTATGGCATATGATCAATATGGTAGAACAAAGGCAGGACCAGTTGCATCTCTTACATGGGTTGAAAATAATATTAATAAAGTTATAGAAAGAGAAAAAGTAGATAGACAAAAGCTAGTACTATGCGTTCCTTTTTATTCAAAATATAGAAAAGACAAAATTACGATGAGTGGCGATGAAGAAATATTAAAAGGAATTTCTACATCAACATTATATATGAAAAGCGTGAAAAATTATTTGGCGAATCCTAAATTTAAAGGTAGTATAACTTGGGATGACGAATTGGGCCAATATTATGTGGAATACAGAAATCAAAATATACTAGAGAGAATGTGGATAGAAGATGAAGAAGCATTGAAAGAAAAGATAAACTTAGTAAACGAATATGATTTAGCAGGTGTCGCATCATGGCGTTGGGGATTTGAAACGCCAGAAGCATGGCAGGTAATAAATAAAGAATTAAAACGCTAAGTAATATTTTTAGGACAAGGGAATATGATGTAAGAGATAGGGAGGTGTTTTTATAATGCTCTATGCACTTGTTGATTATTCAAATAAAAAGGGATTCATAAAAAGGTACTTCGCAGAAGAAATATTGGGCGAGGTTAAGATTTTAGCCCCAAAATCTAATAAGGGTGATACTTTAATGAATCCTAAAAAAGTCCTAAAAAATATAGAAAAATACAATGTTCAAAATGTTGTACTTAACAATGAATTAGTTCAAAACGAAAATTTTTGTGAGATGCTTATGGAACATAAAAAATATATAGTTACTGGCAGAAGACTAGGAAAGGCATTGCTTTTAAAGATACTAAATGATATATCAATATATACCAAATATAATATTCAAAAATTAAAAGTTGTTTTACTTATGGATGAATATAGCATAGAAAATCTGAATCTAATTGAATGTATTTCAAAAGAAGTAAAGCAGTTAAGTATTGTATCAAAAAATCATACCAAGTTTGAAAAAACAGCTAACAAACTTTTTGAACGATATGGTTATAGTATCAAGCTATATGGAGATGAAGTAAAAGAATTTAAAAGAGACAATGTAATAATAAATTTAGATTTTAATTCTGAAACACTGAAAAATATGTATTTTAACAAATATGGAATAATAATATCACTAAATGATAAAATTACCAATTTAAGAAAGAGTTTTGAAGGCATAATAATAAACGATATAGACATATTAGGAGAAGGTATTCCAAAAAAAAATTTTAGAAAGCTAGCTGTATGTGAGGCGAAACTTTATAGACCACTTAGAAAGGTTGAAGATAACGAAAAAGTGTTTTTTAGAGAAAAATATAAGATAAATGGTTATATAGGAAGAAGTGGAAAAATAACAGGGGAAGATTTTGAAAAAATAGGGAAAAATTATACTTGACAAAAAAAGAACAAATGGTTAATATATTCTAGTGTAACATTTTAATTTGAGCGCAAAAGTATAAAACATTTGACTCATGATAAAAAAGGAGAATGATATAGTATGGCACAAAATGAAACATTATTAACATATGAAGGATTAAAAAAATTAGAAGAAGAAGTTGAATATTTAAAAACTGTAAAAAGAAGAGAAATTGCAGAAAGAATAAAAGTAGCACTTGGTTTTGGAGATTTATCAGAAAACTCAGAATATGATGAAGCTAAAAACGAACAAGCGCAAGTAGAAATGAGAATAGCAGAATTAGAAAACAAATTAAGAAATGTAAAAATAATAGATGAAGATGAAATAGAAACAAAGACAGTTCAAGTCGGAAACGTAGTGCAAGTATTAGACATTGAATATGATGAAAAGCTAGAATACAAAATAGTAGGATCAACAGAGGCAGATTTAGCGGAAAATAAAATTTCTAACGAATCACCAATAGGAAAAGCATTACTTGGTAAAAAGAAGAATGAAGAAGTCGATGTTGAGACACCTGGTGGAATTGTAAAGCTAAAAGTATTAAAAATAACTAAATAACAACCAAAAGGCGAAATTATATTTTGATTTCGTCTTTTTTTAAGTCTAATCATTGCTAAATAGTTACTTGTATGATAAAATACACTCGTAACTTTACTAGAAGAAAGGGGAATTTTATATGAGTGAAGAAAGAAACAATGTTTCTGAAGAACAACAAGAGCAAGATATTAACGAACTAATTAAAATAAGAATTGAAAAACTAAAGGATTTACAAGAGAAAGGAAAAGACCCATTCCAAATTGTTAAATTCGACAATAAGGATAATAGTAAAGATATAAAAGAAAAATTCGTTGACCCGGTAGAGGGAGAAGAAGCACCAGAAGTAGAAGTTAGCATAGCTGGTAGACTTATGAGCAAAAGAGGCCACGGAAAAGCTACATTCTGTGATTTACAAGATATGTATGGAAGAATTCAAATATATGTTAAATTAGATGAAGTTGGGGCAGAAAGTTATGAAGAATTCAAAAAATTTGATATAGGTGACATTATAGGTATAAAAGGTGTCGTATTTAAAACACATATGGGAGAAATCTCTATAAGAGTTAAAGAAATTACATTACTTTCTAAGTCACTTAGACCACTTCCAGAAAAATATCATGGATTAAAAGATACAGAGCTTAGATATAGACAAAGATATGTTGATTTAATAATGAATGGTGATGTAAAAAATACATTTGCGGCAAGAAGCTTAATTATAAGAGAATTAAGAAGATTTTTAGATGAAAAAGGCTACTTAGAAGTTGAAACACCAGTTTTAAATACAATTCCTGGTGGAGCTGCAGCTAGACCATTTATAACTCATCACAACACATTAGATATAGATATGTACCTAAGAATTGCACCAGAGTTATATCTAAAGAGACTTATAGTTGGTGGATTTGACAAGGTATATGAAATAGGTAGATTATTTAGAAATGAAGGAATGGATATTAAACATAATCCAGAATTCACAACAGTTGAATTATATGCAGCATATGAAGATTATAACGATATGATGGACATTACAGAAGGAATCTTTTCAACACTTGCTAAAAAGTTAACGGGAGATACAAAAATAAATTATCAAGGTTTAGATTTAGACTTAGCACCCGGTTGGAAGAGAATACCTATGATAGAAGCAATAAAAGAAGTTACAGGCGCTGATTTCAATAAGGCCAATACTGATGAAGAAGCAAGAGAGCTTGCAAAGAGCATCGGTGTAGAGTTAGAAAACGACAATATGGTAAGAGGACACGTTATAAATGCAGTATTTGAGGCCAAAGTAGAAGAAACATTGATGCAACCTACATTTATAATTGATTATCCAGTTGAAGTTTCTCCGCTTACAAAGAAAAAGCCATCAGATCCAAGATTAGTAGAAAGATTTGAATTATTTATAGGCGGTAGAGAGTATGCCAATGCATATTCAGAGCTTAACGATCCAATAGATCAAAAAGAAAGATTTATGGCACAAATGGCAGAAAGAGAAGCAGGAAACGAAGAAGCCAACATGATAGATGATGATTTTGTTCAAGCACTAGAATATGGAATGCCACCTACAGGAGGACTTGGAATAGGTATAGATAGAATGGTTATGTTATTAACAAACAGCTATTCTATAAGAGATGTGCTTTTATTCCCAACAATGAAACCTTTAGATTAACTAAATAAGCCGCATAAGTTATAAGGCTACTTGTGCAAAGTATAGTGGTCGCTTTAAAAAGCGACCTAAATTTTTGAAAAAGGAGAGAGTGATATATGTTTGATGGATTAGATGTTAGAAAATTGTTTTGGATATTTATTGCAATAATGCTAGTTAGGGGCATGATTTCCTTTAGCGATGCAGAACTTATAAGTACACTATTAACGCTACCAGGGCTAATTTTAGGAATTACAGTTCATGAATATTCTCATGCAAGAATGTCGGACAAACTTGGCGATCCTACACCTGAGAGTCAAGGAAGATTAACATTAAATCCGTTACATCATTTAGATCCTGTTGGAACTTTGTGCTTATTATTTGCAGGCTTTGGATGGGGTAAACCAGTTGTAATAGATCCTACATATTATAGAAATCCAGCAAAAGATAGTATGAAAGTTGCGCTAGCAGGACCAGTTAGCAATTTTATATTAGCATTTATACTTTTCTTTATATATGCATTAGTAACTGTTCTTGTTCCAGAAAGTAACTTTATAAATAAAGTGCTTTTATGCACTCTATTAGGTGCATATATAAATTTGTCTTTAGGAGTATTTAATTTACTACCATTTCCACCACTTGATGGTTCAAAGATATGGGGATACTTTTTAAAAGGAAAAGCAAAAGCATTTTTATGGAATTTAGAAAGATATTCAACAATAATCCTTGTAATACTATATATAACAGAAATACCTAGTATTATAATAACGCCTGTTGTAAATGGTATTGCAAGCGGAATGACATGGATTATTACTCAAATCTTATTTCCACTCTTATAAAAGAAGTGTGAATTAACGCTATCTAAAAATAATTGGTGGAGCACAAAATGTGCTTTACATAGAAAGCAGGAGGAAAAATAATGTTAAAAGATATACTATGCTTGGCAATAGAAAGCAGTTGTGATGAAACTTCAGTTGCCATAGTGAAAAATGGAAGAGAAGTATTATCAAATATAATATCGACACAAATAGAAATTCATAAAAAATATGGAGGCGTAGTGCCAGAAATTGCTTCAAGAAACCATGTTGAAAATATAACTTTTGTAATAGAAGAAGCATTAGAAAAAGCAAATGTAAAATTAGAAGATGTAGATATAATAGGATGTACATATGGACCAGGTTTGGTAGGAGCACTATTAGTAGGACTTTCTACAGCAAAAGCATTAGCATATGCACTAAAAAAACCGCTAGTTGGTGTTCATCACATAGAGGGACATATAGCAGCAAATTATATAACTCACAAAGAGCTCACACCACCATACCTCTGTTTAGTCGTTTCAGGTGGTCACTCACATTTAGTATATGTTGAAGATTATACTAAATTTGAGGTGCTAGGAAAAACGAGAGATGATGCTGTTGGAGAAGCATTCGATAAAGTATCAAGAGCAATCGGACTTGGCTACCCTGGTGGACCAATAATAGATCAAAAAGCAAAAGAAGGCAAACCTATATATAAGCTTCCAAGAACACATTTCGAAAATCTAGATTTTAGTTTTAGCGGAGTAAAAACAGCAGTACTTAACCTAATAAACAAAGAAAAAGAGTTAAATATAAATGATTTGTGTGCAAGTTTTGAAGAAGCTGTAACCGATGTATTGGTCGAGAATGTGCTAAGAGCAGTAGAAAAGCTAAATGTTAGTAAGATAGCAATAGCGGGTGGTGTCTCTGCAAATAGTTATTTAAGAGAAAGAATGCAAAAAATAGGCTCAATGCATAATCTTAAGGTGTATTATCCAGAGCTTGTGCTATGTACCGATAATGCCGCAATGATTGGCGCAGCTGCATATTACAATTATTTAGATGGAAAAATATCAGGCTTAGATTTAAATGCGGTACCAAATTTAAAAATAGGAGAATAAATAAATGGCAATTTATGCACTTTCGGATTTGCATTTATCGCTTGGCGTAAAGGATAAACCGATGAATGTTTTTGGCGATAAATGGAATGATTACGAAGCGAAAATAAAGAAAAATTGGAATCAAAAAATAAATGAAGAAGATATAGTAATAATTGCTGGCGACATATCTTGGGCAATGTATTTAGAAGATTCTTTAGAAGATTTTGAATATATCTCATCATTAAATGGGAAAAAGATAATATTAAAAGGAAACCATGACTATTGGTGGACAACATTAAATAAATTAAATAATTTTATACAAGAAAATAAATTAGAGAACATAAATTTTTTACACAATAATTGCTATTTGGCTGAAGAATACATAATTTGTGGTACTAGATACTGGTCATACGACGAAAAGGCAGATGATAATAACAAAATATTTAATAGAGAACTTGCAAGAGCCAAAATATCTTTAGATGCTGCAAAAGAATTAGATTCTGAAAAAAGCATAATTTTTGTGACACATTATCCGCCAGATGAAAATATAATAGATCTTGTAAAGAAATACAATGTAAAATACTGGATATATGGACATATTCATAGCAATTATGAAGAAAATTTAGTAAAAATAGATGGCATAAAAACATATTTAACATCAGCAGATTATTTAGAATTTGACCCATTAAAGCTTGATACATAAATGTTTTAAGGTATTTTTTAAAAATGCTTGGAAAATAAAATATACTATGATATAATATCGAATTGAACACTAAAAAAGAAAGGATTTTGAAAATGAACGCAAAGGTAGAAAAATTAGATAATAATAAGGTAAAATTAGAAATAACAATTGGAGCTGATAAGTTTGAAGAAGGTCTTCAAAAGGCATTCTTTAAAAATGCAAAATATTTCAATGTACCTGGCTTTAGAAAAGGTAAAGCTCCAAGAAATATAGTTGAAAAACATTATGGCGAAGGAGTATTATATGAAGATGCATTTAATATAGTAGTTCCAGAAGTATACGATGAAGTAGTTGCAGAGAATGCATTAGAAGTTGTTTCTCATCCAGATATTGATATCATCCAAATTGGAAAAGGAAAAGATTTGATATTTACAGCAACAGTAACAGTTAAACCAGAAGTTAAACTTGGAAAGTATAAAGGCGTAAAAGTAGAAAAGAAAGAATATAAAGTAACAAAAGAAGATATAGATAAAGAAATAAATGAAATGGCAGCTAAAAATGCTAGAGTTATATCAGGAGATGAGAACTCAGTTTTAGAAAACGGAGATACTGCTGTTATAGATTTTGAAGGATTTGTAGGTGGAAAAGCATTCGAAGGTGGTAAAGGAGAAAATTATCCACTAGAGCTTGGTAGCAATTCATTCATTCCTGGTTTTGAAGATCAATTAGTAGGACTAAAAATGGGCGAAGAAACAGATGTAAATGTTAACTTCCCAGAAAATTATTTTTCAAAAGAACTAGCAGGAAAGCCAGCTACTTTTAAAGTAAAAGTTAATGATATTAAAAAGAAAGAACTACCAAAAATTGATGATGAATTCGCAAAAGATGTTAGTGAATTCGATACATTAAAAGAATTAAAAGCAGACATTGAAAAGAAATTAGAAGAAGAAAATGCTAAAAAAGCAAAATATGAAATGGAAGAAGATGCAATCAAACAAATCGTTGATGCTACAGAAATAGATATTCCAGAAGTTATGATACATAATGAGATTCATGAGTATATACATGAGATGGAATCAAGACTTGCATATCAAGGTTTAAAACTTGAACAATACTTACAGATGATAGGTCAAACAATTGAAGAGTTAGAAGAAGATTATAGAGAAAAAGCAACAGAAAACATTAAGACAAAATTAACTCTTGAAGCAGTATTTAAAGCAGAAAAAATCGAAGTTACAGATGAAGATATAGATGCAAAATTAAAAGAGGTAGCAGAGAGCTATGGAAGAAAAGATGCAGAAGATTTTGTAAAGAAAGCTACACCACAATTAAGAGAATATGCAAAAGAAGAATTAAAGTATGACAAAGCTGTAAAATTCATCATGGATAATATTAAATAAGCATATAATAGGTGTTTAAAAATAAAATTTCTGTGAATAATCTTTTTTAGGTAACACGAAAAAGGAGGATAAAGAATGATTACAAACGATTTAGTACCATATGTTGTAGAAAAAACAAGTAGCGGTGAAAGATCATACGATATTTTTTCAAGACTTTTGAAAGACAGAATTATATTTATAGGCGATGAAATAACAGATGCGACAGCAAGTGTTGTTGTTGCGCAACTACTATTTCTTGAATCAGAAGATCCAGACAAGGATATTCATATCTATATAAATAGTCCTGGTGGTAGTGTTACAGCAGGAATGGCTATTTATGATACTATGAGATATATAAAGCCAGATGTATCAACAATCTGTGTTGGTTTGGCTGCAAGCATGGGGGCATTTCTTTTGGCTGCTGGTACAAAAGGCAAGAGATATGCACTTCCAAATGCTGAAATAATGATACATCAACCTTTAGGTGGTGCAAAAGGTCAAGCCTCAGATGTAAAAATACATGCAGAATTTTTACTTAAAACAAGAGATAAGTTAAACAAAATTTTAAGCGAAAATACAGGAAAACCTTTGGAGCAAATAGAAAAAGATACAGACAGAGACAATTTTATGCTTGCTTCAGAAGCTGTAGAATATGGGCTTATAGATAAAGTAATGGAAAGAAAATAAAGCACTAGAGAAAAGTAGCAATTATGTGGCAAATCTAAGATATTTTAAATTTGCAAAATAATACTACTTTTTGTGCGTTGTGAAGTATTATATTAAAATCTTATGTTGTGAGGAAGGTGAACGGATGGCAAAATTAGAAGATAACAAAACAGTAAGGTGTTCTTTTTGTGGAAAACCACAAGAAACAGTAAAAAGAATAATAGCAGGACCAGGTGTATATATATGTGATGAATGCGTTGGACTTTGCGCAAACATCATAGAAGAAGAGGAAGATGCATTAGAATTAGAAGAAAATATGGCTGAAAATACGGAACTTACTCCAAAAGAAATGAAAGAAAAATTAGATGAATATGTTATAGGTCAAGAGGCAGCCAAAAAGTCTCTTGCAGTAGCAGTATATAATCATTATAAGAGAATAAATAATATAGACTCTGAAAATGAAGTGGATATTCAAAAAAGTAATATTTTAATGCTTGGACCTACTGGTTGTGGAAAAACATATTTAGCACAAACAATGGCTAAAATATTAAATGTTCCTTTTGCTATTGCAGATGCAACAGCACTTACAGAAGCAGGATATGTGGGAGAAGATGTAGAGAATATATTGCTTAAGTTAATCCAAGCTGCAAACTACGATGTGGAAAAGGCTGAAAAAGGCATCATATATATAGATGAAATCGACAAAATTTCTAGAAAATCAGAGAATGTTTCAATAACAAGAGATGTTAGTGGAGAAGGCGTACAACAAGCATTATTAAAAATAATTGAAGGAACAGTTGCTTCTGTTCCACCACAAGGCGGTCGTAAGCATCCTCAACAAGAATTTATACAAATTGATACGACTAATATATTGTTTATTTGCGCAGGAGCATTTGAGGGATTAGATAAGATAATCAATGCGAGAGTAGGAAAGAAAAATATAGGATTTGGTGCAGATATAACAAAAACAGATGAATTAGAGGACAAAGATTTATTAGAAAAATTATTGCCACAAGATTTGGTTAAATTTGGCCTAATACCTGAATTTGTAGGAAGATTACCTGTAATAACTACAGTTCAACCATTATCAAGAAGTGCATATATAGACATTTTAACAAAACCAAAGAATGCACTTATCAAACAATATAAAAAGTTGTTTGAGATAGATGGAGTAAAGCTAGAATTTGATGATGATGCATTAGAAGCTATCGTAGATAAAGCGATAGAGAGAAAGACTGGTGCAAGAGGACTTCGTGCTATACTTGAAGAGACAATGAGAGATATAATGTACGAAATACCATCAAATAAAAACATAGAATCTTGTACGATTACTAAGGCGACAGTGCTTAATGGAGAGGCACCAAAGCTTATAATGAACGAGGTAAAGAGAGTTTCTAGTCCTAAAAAGACTACAAAAAGAGCAACAGCAAAAACAATAGAAACAGCTTCTTAAATTTTTAGGGTAGTAGAATTTATACTACCCTAATTTTGTGTAAATGGAGTGAATATAATGAATACATATGAAATAGGAGATATAGTAGAAACTAAAAAAAAGCATCCTTGTGGTAGTAAATATTGGGAGGTTACAAGGGTTGGAGTTGACTTTAAATTAAAATGCAAAGGGTGCGGGCATATTATAATGATAGAGAGGGAAAAAGCCCTAAAATCAATAAAAGGTAAAGTTGACAAAAATGCTCTCTAAGTATAAAATATATGGCATAAGGAGGCATTTATGCGAAAAGTAAAATTTAAAGATGTATTTGTACCAAATAGTAGGACGTATCTTATAATCATTTTTTTGATTTTGACTTTTATGTGTGTGTTAGAAGTTAGAGCCATACCACTTGCGATATTTGTTTATTTTTCGGTGCTTTTCTTTACATATCGAAAACACTTGAGTATGGTTGAGCGTGTTATAAAAAACATGGACAACTTAATGTTTAAATTAAAGACAGATGAAACCATTCTAGACTTTCCATTACCAGCAGTAATTATCACTAAAAACGGTGAGATATTATGGAATAATAATGAGTTAGAAATGTTGTTTAAAGGAATAAATAAACAACGCTATATGGAAAATCTAATTAAAGAGCTAGATGCTGAATATGATACTAAGTTTAGAGCAATAGATAAAGAACTTAGTATACATGACAAACATTTTAGGGTCCTTGGAAATTTAGTTAATTTAAAAAAGCGTGGCAACGAAAGAGAACAAGCGCTAATGTTATATTTTATAGATAGGACAGAATATTATAGATTATTTAGAATGTACGATGATGCAAAAGATACTATTGGAATCATAATGATAGATAACTATGATGAACTTATGCAAGGCACAAACGATACAGACAAACCACAACTTTTGGCTAGCATCGAAATGAAGCTTAGAGAGTGGTTTGCGTTCACAGGTGGAATACTTGTAAAGCTAGATAGAAATCGATTTTTGATATTGTTTGAAAAGAAATATATAAAAGTATTTAGTAATGCAAAATTTGAAATATTAGATACAATAAAAGACATATCTTTTAGCAATAAAATACCAGTAACACTTAGTATAGCAATAGTTGTTGAAGATGGCACCAAAAACGAAAAGTTTCAAAATGCGATTTCAACAATTGATGTTGCACTAGGAAGAGGCGGAGACCAGGCAGTCATAAAAAAAGATGGCAAATATGAATTCTTTGGAGGAAAATCTAAAGAAATAGAAAAGACAACAAGAGTTAAATCAAGAGTTGTTGCACAAGCGCTAAAAGAGTTAATTATAGAATCTAAAAATGTTGTTATAGTTGGACATAAAAATGCAGATGCAGATTGCTTAGGTGCGGCGATGGGAATATATCGCTTGGCAAAATACAATGGTAAAGAAGCATATGTTGTATTTAATAATTTTGGTATTGCACTTAAAGAATTATATGAAAGATTGTCAAAGATAGATGAATATAAAAATGCACTATTACCAGAAGATGAAATTATGCCAAAGGTGAACGATCAAACGCTATTGGTTGTTGTTGATACTCACAAGATGGAGTTAGTAGATGCACAAAGTATTGTTGAAAAAGCAAATAAAATCGTTATTATAGATCATCACAGAAGAAGCACAGATGATATAATAGCAAACCCAGTACTTACATTTCATGAGGTATACGCTTCTTCAGCAAGTGAATTAGTAACAGAGATAATACAATATTCAGAAGAAAAAGTTACATTAACAAAAGAAGAGGCTGAGTGTTTGTATGCCGGTATTTTAACAGATACTAAGAACTTTACACAAAAAACAGGAGTTAGAACATTTGAAGCGGCAGCATATTTAAAGAAAACAGGTATAGATGTTGCAGGAATAAATAAAGCATTCCAAAATGATGTTGATACATATGTGGCAATAGCAGATGTTATAAGAAATTGTGAATTGATCTCTAATAAAGTAGCAATAGCAGTGTGTCCTAAAGGATTAGAAAATCAAGTTCAAATAACAGCACAAGCCGCAGATGAGCTTTTAAATTTGAATGGTATAGAATCATCTTTCGTTCTTTGCGAGTACGAGAATAAGGTACACATTAGCGGAAGATCAAATGGAAATCTAAATGTTCAAATTATATTAGAAAAATTTGGCGGTGGCGGTCATATGATGATTGCTGGTGCGCAAGTAGAAGGAAAAACTATTGAAGAAGTAAAAGAAATGCTAATAGAAGTCATAAAAGAAACAGTAAACACAAAAGAATAGCTTTACATGGCGGAACGAAGAGATTTACTTCCTCCGCCTTTTTAAAGTGGTAGTGTAAACTAATTTATTAAAAAATAAAACATTGACAAAAAAGTAGCGGAGTACAGTTTACTCCACAAAAGATTAGTAAGCGAAACCATAAAAAGGTGGTGCAAACTAATTTATGAAAAAAACATGAAACAACTACAAAAAATGTAGCGGAGTACAGTTTACTCCACAAAAGATTAGTAAGCGAAACCATAAAAAGGTGGTGCAAACTGATTTATGAAAAAAACATGAAACAACTACAAAAAATGTAGCGGAGCACAGTGTGCTCCATAAAAACTAATTGCCAGCAGTACAATAAATTTTGAAAAATATTATAATTAGTAAGCACAACCGTAAAAATAAAGGAGGTAAAAATTATGAAAGTTATTTTATTACAAGACATTAAATCAGTAGGTAAAAAGGGTCAAATATTAGATGCATCAGATGGATACGCAAGAAATTACTTATTGCCTAAAAAATTGGCAGTGTTAGCAGATGCTACAAACTTAAATGAATTAAAAACAAAACAAGATGCCAACAAATATAAAAGAGACATGACAATGGCAAATGCAAAAGAACTAGTAGAAAAAATGAAAACATTTGAATTAAGATTTAAAATCAAAGCAGGTGAAAATGGAAAAACATTTGGAAGCGTAACAGCAAAAGACATAGCAGATGAACTTAACAAAAAATACTTTGTTGAAGTTGACAAAAAGAAAGTAGATTTAGCTGATGCAATAAAAACAATAGGTGTGTATACAATAGATATAAAGTTATTTGAAGGAATAGTAGGAAAGCTTAAAGTTAATGTAATAGCAGAATAAAATTGAAAGGAAAAAATAATAATGGAAGAGATAATTGCGAGAATTCCACCGAATGATATTCAAGCAGAACAAGCAGTACTTCGGACTTATGCTCGTAGACAAAGATGCGGTGCTCACAGTAATAGAAATCTTAAAACCAGATGACTTTTATAAAACTGAACACGAAGAAATATACGGCGCGATTTTAGATTTATATGAGGCTAGCAAGGCGATAGACCTACTTACATTAAAAGAACAATTAAGGCTTAGAGGAAAATACGATGTTATAAACGGATTTGAATATCTAGTATCGCTTACGAGCCCGATGTATTCTGTTTCTAATGTAGAATACTATGCAGAAATAGTTAGAGAAAAATCTGTGCTTAGAAAGCTAATAAAATCTGCAAATAAAATATCAAAAGACAGTTATGAAGCTAAAGAAGATGCAATACTAATTACCGAAAGAGCAGAAAAAGAAATTTTCAATATAATACAGCATAAAGATAATTCATATTCTTTAATAAAAGATGTATTAGTAGATACATTCGATAACTTAGAGAGACTAGCATCACAAGAAGAAGGGGTAATAGGTATACCTAGTGGATTTGCAGACTTAGATAATAAAACACTTGGCTTTATGCCAGGGCAACTTGTAATAGTGGCAGCAAGACCTGCTATGGGAAAATCAGCATTTGCACTTAATATTTTGACAAATGCGGCTATAAAGTCAAATAAGTCAGTCGTATACTTTAGCTTAGAGATGGGAAAAGAAGAATTGGTAAACAGAATATTGGCGGCAGAAGCAATGGTTGATAGCAGTAAAATTAGAAGTGGAAAACTAGAAGATGAAGATTGGATTAGTCTTACAAATGCATCAGGCACGCTTTCTGAGGCAAAAATAATATTAGATGACTCAGCAGGTTTCTCACCAATCGAGCTTAGAGCAAGATGTAGAAAATTAAAAATGGAATATGATATAGGCCTTATTGTAATAGACTACTTACAACTTATGGATGCGAGCAAAAATAATACAAGTAGGCAGGCAGATATATCAGAAATAAGTAGATCTTTAAAAGTGCTTGCGAGAGAGATTGGAGTGCCAATAATAGCATTATCACAGCTTAGCCGTGCTCCAGAGCAAAGACCAGACCATAGACCAATGTTAAGTGACTTAAGAGAATCAGGATCTATAGAGCAAGATGCGGATATGGTTATGTTTTTATATAGAGATGACTATTATAATCCTGATACAGATAAGAAAAATGTGGCAGAAGTAATCCTTGCTAAAAATAGAGCAGGCTCAACAGGCACAGCAGAGCTTTTATGGCTTGGACAATATACAAAGTTTGTTAACTTAGATAAATATCATTGATATGGAGAATAAAACTTATGCTAAATAAAATAAAAGAGACAATACGAAAATATAATCTAATAAATGAAAGCGACAAAATAGTAGTTGCAGTTTCTGGTGGACCAGATTCAATAACTCTATTAGATGCACTTTATAAATTAAAGTATAATATATGCGTTGCACACATAAATCATGGACTTAGAGAGAATGCTATTATTGATCAAAAATTTGTTGAAGATTTTTGTAGTGAAAGAAACATTCCATGCTTTGTAAAACAAATAAAACTAAAAGAGCTTAAAGACAAAATGACGCTTGAAGAAGCAGGAAGAAATGAAAGATATAAATTCTTTTATGAAATAATGGAAAAAGAAAAATGTACAAAAATTGCAACGGCTCATAATAGTAATGATAATGCAGAAACAGTTATTATGAATATAATAAGAGGAAGTGGTGTATCTGGATTAAAGGGTATCGAACCAATAAGAGATAATGTAATAAGACCTCTTATAGAAGTAACGAGAAAAGAAATAGAAGAATATTGCTTAGAAAACAAACTAAATCCAAGGCACGATGAAACAAATGATGAAGATGTTTACACCAGAAATAAAATTAGGCTAAAACTAATTCCATACATTGAAGAAAATATAAATTCAAATGTTATAAAAAATATAAATAGACTTTCGGAAATAGTTTTAGAAGAAGAAAAATATATTGATATAGAAATGAAAAAAGCGTATGAAGACATAATTATAGCAGTAGAAAAAAGCAAGATAATTTGCAATTTAAAAAAATTTAACAGTTTGGATATCGTTATAAGAAAAAGAATAATCAAAAAAATTATAATAAATTTGTTTGGAAATGCAAAAGATATAGAGAAGGTACATATAGATGATATTATAAAATTATGTAATAATAATATTGGAGGTAAATTTTTAATGCCAAATAAAAACCTTAAAATAACTGTTATAAAAGGCAAAATTGAGTTTGAAAATATAAAATAACTTAAAACAAAAGTTTTGTTACTATTCAGTATTCAAAATAAAAAGTATATATTAAATGTAAATGTGTGCTATGAAATTGTAGCGGAGCACAGTGTGCTCCATAAAAATACTATTGGTTAGCACTTGTCATAAATTAAACCTAAATAGTAGCAAAGTTTTTGCAGTAGTAACCAAGTTTTAACTAAATTACTAGACAATAAATTTTAGATGTGATACTATTTAAAATAGTGTTAATTTAATTTATATAAAGGAGGAGCAAATGAAAAAACCATTTAGAGGAATATCATCATTACTTATATTTGTAATAATATCATTATTTATTATATCTATAGTTACAGATTCAAATAGTGTCAAAGAATTAACTTATAATGAATTATTAACTCAAATAAATAATCAAAACGTAGCATCAATAGAACTGGCAAGTGATGGCTCTTATGCTGTAATACAACTAAAAAATGAAAAGGCAGAAAAGAAAGTAAATATACCAGATAGAGGAGCATTCGTAGAATATGCACAAAGAGCGATTATAGAAGATGGAGCAGATTTTAAACTAAAAGAAAATGCACCATCAATAGCACTTACTTTAATTGACTATATAACACCAATAGGCATGGTTGTAATATTTATATTATTCTGGGTATTTATGATGCAAAATCTTGGTGGGGGAAAGGGAGCAATGTCTTTTACAAGAAACAGAGCAAAACTTTCTAATCCAGATGACAAAAACAAAGTAACATTTAAAGATGTGGCAGGTTTACCAGAAGAAAGAGAAGAACTACAAGAAATAGTAGAATTCTTAAAATATCCAAAGAAGTTTATTGATATGGGCGCAAGAATACCAAAAGGAATATTACTTGTTGGTCAACCAGGTACAGGTAAAACATTACTTGCTAAAGCCGTTGCGGGTGAAGCAGGAGTTCCATTCTTTTCAATAAGTGGTTCAGATTTTGTTGAAATGTATGTTGGTGTTGGTGCGTCAAGAGTAAGAGATTTGTTTGGTGAAGCAAAAGCAAAAGCACCATGTATAGTATTTATAGATGAAATTGATGCTGTTGGTCGTCAAAGAGGTGCAGGCCTTGGTGGCGGACATGATGAAAGAGAGCAAACATTAAACCAATTACTAGTTGAAATGGACGGATTTGGAACAAATAGTGGTGTAATAGTTTTAGCAGCAACCAATAGACCAGATATCTTAGATCCAGCGCTTCAAAGACCTGGTAGATTTGATAGACAAATAGTTGTACCAGCACCAGATGTAAAAGCAAGAGAAGAAATTCTTGCATTGTATGCAAAGAAGAAAAAATTGTCCGGTGAGATTGACTTAGGAGTCCTTGCTAAAAATACAGCAGGATTCACAGGTGCAGATCTAGAAAACATGATGAATGAGGCAGCTCTTTTAGCAGCTAGAAAAGACCAAACAACAATAACTATGAAAGATTTAGAAGATGCAATGGTTAAAGTTTTAATGGGACCAGAAAAGAGAAGTAAAGTTATATCAGAAAAAGACAAGAAGCTAGTAGCATATCATGAGGGCGGTCACGCAGTTGTAAGTAGATTCTTAGAGCATGCAGAACCAGTACATCAGGTATCAATAATACCAAGAGGTATGGCTGGCGGATACACAATGTATAAAAATACAGAGGACAAATCTTTCATGTCAAAATCAGAAATGGAAGATAAAATAGTATCACTTCTTGGTGGTAGAGTTGCAGAGCAACTAGTACTAAATGATATAAGTACAGGTGCTTCAAATGATATAGAAAGAGCAAGTAAAATTGCTAGAAGCATGGTAATGAAGTATGGTATGAGTGACAAACTAGGAACAATAACATTTGGAAATGATCAAGAAGAAGTATTCTTAGGAAGAGACATTAACAATGTTAAAAACTATAGTGATGAAATTGCTGCTGTAATCGATGTCGAGGTCAAGAAAATAATAGATACAGGCTACAACAGAGCAAAGAGAATACTAGAAGAACACATAGATAAACTTCATAGAGTAGCTAGCGTATTATTAGAAAAAGAAAAGATCGAAGCAGAAGAATTTGAAGCAATAATGAATTCATAAAAATAATGAGCAAAGACAGACTGAAATCAGTTTGTCTTTGCTGGGTTATATATGTAGATATATAATTTGTATATTTTTTAAATGAATATTTAAATTTAAATGTCATGAAAATTTTTATCAAGAGGTCATAAATATGAAAGTAGTAGTTCAAAAATATGGTGGCAGTTCTGTGGCAGATAATCAAAAGTTATTTAATGTTTGTAAACACATAATACGGAGCAAAAGAAAAAGGCAACTCAGTAGTTGCAGTTGTTTCAGCTCAAGGAGATATGACAGACGAATTGTTAAAAGAAAAAGAAGAGATCTCTTACAAAGGAGATTTGAGAGAGCAAGATGTTTTGTTGGCAGTTGGAGAACAAATAACAGCAACAAAACTTGCAATGTGCTTAAAATTTTTGGGACACGATGCGATTTCTCTTTTAGGATGGCAAGTTCCAATTCTAACTGATTCAAATTATGGTGAGGCTAATATTATTAAAGTAAAAACTACAAGAATGCAAAAAGAATTAAAAGAAGGAAAGATTGTGGTAATTGCTGGGTTTCAAGGAATTACTAGTGAAAATAATATAACAACACTTGGAAGACGGAGGCTCTGATATCACTGCAATAGCTGTAGCTGAAGCACTAGGATTGCATGAATGTGAAGTATACAAGGATGTGGATGGAGTATATTCTGAAGATCCAAACCAAAACAAGAATGCTATAAAATATGAGATGCTATCATATGATAAGATGATAGAAATGGCGAAAAGTGGAGCTGAAGTGCTACAGTATAAATGTGTGGAGATGGCAAAGGAAAAAAATATAAAAATAGTAGTTAAATCCACTTTTGATTTTAATAGTAAAGGAACAATAATATGTGAGGAGGGAAAGAGTGTATGAGTATTAGAATAGGAATAATTGGATATGGAAATCTAGGAAAAGGTGTAGAGCTTGCTATTTTAAATAATAGTGATATGGAACTTAAAGCAATATTCACAAGAAGAAAACCAGAAGATATAGAGACATTGACAAAAGCAAAAGTCGTTTCAGTAGAAGAAGTAGAGAATTGGCAAGAAGAGATAGATGTAATGATTTTGTGTGGAGGTTCCGCAACAGATTTGCCATATCAAACACCAAAGTATGCATCTATGTTTAATGTAATAGATAGTTTCGATACACATGCAAAGATACCAGAACATTTTAAAAATGTAAATGAGAGTGCACAAGTTTCAAAAAAGATAGCCTTAATTTCATGTGGATGGGATCCAGGAGTGTTTTCGTTAAATAGATTGTTAGGTGAGTGTTATTTGCCTAAAGGAGAAACATATACTTTTTGGGGAAAAGGAGTTAGCCAAGGACATTCGGATGCAATAAGGCGAATAAAAGGTGTGAAAGATGCGAAACAATATACAATTCCAATACATGAAGCAATAGAAAAAATAAGAAATGGTCAAAATGTCCAATTAACAACAAGAGAAAAACATAAAAGAGAATGCTATGTTGTTTTAGAGGAAGGCGCCAATAAAGAAAGAATAAAAGACGAGATAATAAATATGCCGAATTATTTTGCAGATTATGATACAACGGTAAATTTTGTATCTGAAAAAGAATTGAAAGAAAATCATGCCGCAATGCCACACGGAGGATTTGTTATAAGAAGTGGAAAAACGGGAATAAATAATGAATCTAATCAAGTAATAGAATATTCATTAAAATTAGATTCTAACCCAGAGTTCACATCTAGCATACTTATAGCATATGCGAGAGCTGTTTACAGATTAAATAAAAAAGGAGAATACGGAGCTATTACAGTTTTGGATATACCACCAGTATTACTTTCTAATAAATCAAGAGAAGAATTATTAAAAGAAATTTTGTAAGTTAGGTAGGAGGAGGGATTAGCTTGAAAAAAGAGGTTTTTAAAGGCTGTGGTACAGCGATAATAACCCCGTTTACAACTAATGGAGTTAATTTTGAAGAATTTAAAAAAATGTTGGAATTTCAAATTAAAGAAGGGGCAGATGCAATAATTGTTTGTGGAACCACGGGAGAATCTTCAACAATGACAGAAAAAGAAAAAAAGGAGACAATTAAATTTGCTGTAGATGTAGTAAATAAAAGAATTCCGGTAATTGCAGGAACAGGAAGCAATTGTACGAAAAATGCTATAGAAATGTCAAAATATGCAGAAAGCGTGGGAGTAGACGCACTTTTGATTGTTACACCATATTATAATAAAACAACCCAACAAGGATTAATTGAACATTATAAAACAATAGCACATGAAGTAAAAATTCCGATAATAATGTATAATGTACCATCAAGAACGGGAGTCAACATATTGCCAAAAACTTGTTTTGAACTTTCAAAGATAGAAAATATAGTTGCAGTGAAAGAGGCAAGTGGAAATATATCTCAAGTAGCAGAAATAGCTAATTTATGTAGGGAAAACTTAGCAATATATTCTGGAAATGACGATCAAATATTGCCAGTACTTTCAGTGGGGGGAAGTGGAGTTATATCAGTGCTTTCTAATATAATTCCCAAAGATGTACACAATATGGTATATAGCTTTTTAGATGGCAATATAAAAAATGCAATAAAGTTACAACTAGATACTTTAAATCTAACAGCAAGCTTGTTTTCTGAAGTAAATCCAATACCAATAAAAGCAGCATGCAACATGTTGGGATATGATGTTGGAATTCCAAGATTACCTTTGATAGAGATGAGTGTAGAAGCAAAAGAAAAATTAAAACAAGAGATAAAAAATTATGGATTATTATAAAGGAGAATGGCCATGATAAAAATCTTAATTAGTGGTATAGCTGGAAGAATGGGGCAAGAACTTTTAAAAGAAATAGAAAAAGATAAAGAATTTATTGTATGTGCAGGATTTGATAAAGTATCATCTAATAACGAAATTCCAATATATAATGATATAGAAAGTATTAAAGAACAACCAGATGTGATAATAGATTTTTCTAATCCAAAGGCAACATTAGATGTGTTAGAATATGCAAAACAAAAGTTAATACCAATAGTGATAGCTACTACAGGTTTTACGGAAAATGAAATTAAACTTATAAAAGAAAGTGCAAAAGTAATCCCGATTTTCAAGTCAAATAATATGTCTTATGAGATTAGTCTTATGGGTGAGATTGTGTCAAAATTGGCAGTTAAGCTCAAGGATGCTGATATTGAAATAGTTGAAACACACCATCGAAACAAGATAGATAGCCCAAGTGGAACTGCTTTGATGTTAGCTGATTCAATAAATCGTGCCCGTGAAGATAAGTTTGAGTATGTTTATGAAAGACATTCAAAACGAAAAGAACGTAGTAGTGATGAAATAGGTATTCATTCAGTAAGAGGTGGTACAGAAGCAGGTAAGCATAGTGTGATATTTTTAGGTGAAGATGAAACTTTAGAAATAACTCATAGTGTATCATCAAGAAAAATATTTGCAAAAGGGGCTTTAAAAGCAACTAAATATGTAATAAATCAAAAAGCAGGACTTTATGATATGAAAGATTTGTTAAAGGAAGAAAAATAATATGGATAATAAAATAATAGCGATAGTTGGTGCTACAGGATTGGTAGGTCAAACTGTTTTACAAGTGTTAGAAGAGAAAAATCTTACTGATTTTAAATATGAATTATTAGCATCTAAGAGGTCACAAGGTAAAAAAATAAGATTCATGAATAAAGAGTACGAAGTGGAAGAATTGACCAAAAATACTTTTGATAAAAAAATAGATTATGCAATATTTGTAGCTGGTAGCGAAATATCAAAAGAATATGCAAGACTTGCAGTACAAAAAGGAACTATTGTAATAGATAACAGTAGCTATTTTAGAATGGATGAAGATGTACCGCTTGTAGTACCAGAAGTAAATCCTGAAGATATAAAAAGGCACAGAGGGATTATAGCAAATCCAAACTGTTCTACAATTCAAGCAGTAGTTGCATTAAAACCACTAGATGATAAATATAAGATAAAAAGAATTGTTTATTCTACATATCAGGCAGTGTCCGGTGCAGGTAGCAAAGGAATAAAAGATTTAGAGAATACGTTAAAAGGATTGAAAAATGAAAAATTTCCTTATCCAATTGCAAATAATTGTATACCACAGATAGATTCTTTTACTGCGAATGGATACACAAAAGAAGAGATGAAAATGATAAATGAAACAAGAAAGATTTTGAATAACCCTCAAATGAAAATAACAGCAACAACAGTTAGAGTACCTATTTTAAATTCACATTCAGAATCAATAAATGTTGAGTTTGAAAAAGACTTTGAAATTGAAGAATTAAAAACATTATTATCTAATAGCCCATCTATAGTACTTCAAGATGACATATCAAAAGAAGTTTATCCACTTGCAGTTGCGACAACTGGAAAAGACGAAGTGTATGTTGGTAGAATTAGAAGAGACGATAGTATTGAATCTGGAATAAATATGTGGGTAGTAGCGGATAATATAAGAAAAGGAGCTGCTAGCAACGCAGTTCAAATATTAGAACTGCTTATAAATAAAATGTAAAAATGGAGTGCATTCAATATGTTAACATTTAACATATTGAATGCACTCCTAATTAGTTCATAGGAGTAATATGCTGAAAAATTATTTTTTAGGTAATATTTTATCTTTACCACCCATATAAGGTCTTAAAGCAACTGGAATATTAACACTGCCATCTTCATTAACGTTATTCTCTAAAAATGCAATTAAACCACGAGGAGTAGCAAGAACAGTATTGTCAAGAGTGTGAACTAAATAGTTTCCATCTTTACCTTTAGTAATCACATTATGGTCAATTTTCAATCTTGTAGAACAACATAATACATTGTCTACTCGAAAGCCAAGACAACTTGAAAAAAGAGGTGGTGATGATGTTGAATAATAAGCTACTAAAAATATTTTTAACATTGTTGTTTGTAGTTATTTGTCAAATGTTTTTTTGTGTTCAAAATGCAAGTAATAATATATATGAACTCCTGATTGAAGATGCTGCAAACTTACTTACTATCGAGCAGAAAGATGAATTAAAAAAAGATATGGCACCTCTTGTAAAGTATGGAAATATAATTTTTAAATCGAGTGATTTTTCAAATTCATCTACAACTGATCTTGCGAGGAGTTACTACCATAACCGTTTTGGAACAAATAGCGGGACGGTGTTTTATATAGATATGTATAATAGAGAAATATATGTCTTTTCTGATGGTTACAATTACGAAATAATAAATACCGGTAAGGCCCTTAGTATAACAGATAACGTTTATAGAGATGCTTCTAAGGGTGACTACTACAAATGTGCTTCTAAAGCTTATGCACAAATGTTTATCTTACTTTCTGCTAACGAAAATGAAAATATGTTGTTGAGATTTATAGCATATTTAAAGTTTCAAGAGCCAATGAAAATAGTGTGCAATGCTATTTTTGCAGTTCTTATTTCTTCTTTCATCTGTTTTCTAGTTGTTTTTGGGAAATACAGAATTAAAGAAGAAAAAGATAAAGAAATAATAGATAAGGCACGCCATTTTATAAAAATAAAGAATATTAATGCGCATTTGACAGGAGTTAGAAAAATTTATAATCCACATACTTCCTCGAGTTCATCTAGTAGCTCCAGCAGTTCCGGTAGCTCTAGAAGTTCTAGTAGCTCTAGTAGCTCTGGTGGCGGTGGAGGTCATAGGTTTTAAAAATAATTTTGAAATTGTAGTTGTAAGCGTAAAGAGCTAATAAATTGAACTTGACTAAAATTTGTTGTACGAAAAATATCGGTAGTCTTTTAAAAACTACCGACATTTTAGTATAATATTTTATCTTTAAATGAGAATAGCTAGTTTTTCAAAATATCTTCTGCATATATTAAAAATTCATTTATTAGTATTTTTTCTTCTTTTTCTAGCAAAGCTTTTGAATATATTATTTGATTAACATATTCCTTTCCTTTGGTTTCTAACAAAAATCTTACTAATGCGTATGAAAAATTATATCCATCATATTTATTGTTTTCTGTATCAACAAATTCTCCATATTTTCCTCCGCGTTTATGAAGGAATTTTAGTTTTGGAATTTCTTTTTCATAAATGAGCTTTTTTAAAAATTTTTTATACATTTCGAAATTTCTTTCTATAAAACCTTTTTGTTCTGACAAGTATGTAGCTAAACCTTCTTCTAGCCAGACACAATTAGTTCCATGAATTGTATCATGATAGACCATATGAACAAATTCATGAGCTAAACTAGCGATAATATATCCGGCTTGAGCATTATCTTTTAATGCAGCATCATCACAAAAATAATTTATCATGCTACCACAGCAGTCCCCTTTGTGATATGGTGAAATTTCAATATATTTTGATGAAAAAAGGTTTAATTGATTTATATTGTCAAAAAGATTAATTCTTACTTTGAAATAATTCGATAAATGAAAAAAATTCAATATTACCATTCGCTGTTTAAGAAACTTATCACAAAGTCTACATAAGAATTCTTTAGAATATTGTTTATTCGCAAATACGACAAAATAATTATTATCTATAACTTTTATGTGTGGCAATTCGTTCATATATTTTTTACCTTTCGAAAGAATTATTACTATTTAGAATTATGAAAAAATTAATATCGCAAATATATATAGTATAAAAGTTTAAATAGCAACTAAATAATATCATTATATGCTAAAAATATCAAGATTTTATTGACAAAATTAGGAAAACATGATATTATAACGGCAAATAAAAAATTTGAAAGGAAGTGCTATTATGGCCGTGCTTCGGTATCCCGCAAGAGTGCAGTGGGAGGTAACTTCGGAATGTAACCACGACTGTATTCATTGCTATAACTATTGGAGAAAAGACAAAGAAAAAGCATCTTCAATGAGTAAGAATTTTTCAAAGGAATATTATGTGGATCTTGCTCAAAAGATAATCGAACAGAAACCGGTTATTGTTACGATCACAGGTGGTGAGCCTTTGTTAGTATTTGAAAAAATCAAACCTGCGGTTGAAAAACTGTTGTCTGCAGGGATTAAGGTTACATTCAATACAAACGCTACTCTCCTTACCTCGGATGTACTTGAGTTTTTTGAAAAAAATGATATTACATTGTTTATATCGTTTCCTTGTGGCGTGGGAAAGGTTTGTGACGCCATCACAAACCGTGTGAATTCCTTTGAAAAGATTATTTCAAAGCTTGATTTGCTAAAAGACTCAAAAGTCAAATTTACAATTAACGTAGTCGTTACTAATCTTAATTTGCCATATGTTAGAGATACCGTACTTTTTCTAAAAACAAGATACAATATAAAAAATGTTTCTATTACTCGTGCAGCAAAACCTGCAAACTCAGATGAGACATTTGATACTTTTTTATTGGATAGAAAGGGATTGGCGCAGCTCCAGACTGTTTCTGTGGCACTATGTAAAGAATTTAATATTCATGTTGCAACTTCTTGTCCGTACACACCATGTAGTATTATTTCTCAGGAAGTATATGATCTCTTTGGCGAAAAAAATATCTGTACAGCTGGCAAAACGACATATGCTGTAGATGTTGATGGAAATGTCAAGGCATGCCCTAGAGATAGTCATATGTATGGAAATATTTTCAATGATGATTTTGACGCTATTTGGGAACGGATACATGTGTGGCGTGATGGAACTTTTCTGCCACCGAAATGTAAGGAATGCAATAAATTAAATGAATGTCTTGGTGGGTGCAGAGTTTCTGCTTTTACGATGACTGGTTCCATGAATGGAATTGATGATGTTTCAAATTTTGACAGTATTCCAATTAAATTCGAACGTTCTATAACAACTCGTTCTTTCACGAATTCTGAGTTGTTTGAGGTTAATCAAACGGCTATTTTTGTGTTTGATAAAGAGACAGTCAGAGTATCAGTAGGTCGCAAGTATGTTTTCTTAACTCAAAAGTTGTATGACTTTTTAAGAGAATTCCATCATTTTTCTTTCGAGGAATTTTTGGACTTTTTCAAAGTCGATGCATCACTTGGTAGTAATGTCATTGGCACCTTACTTGCTAGTGATATTGTTATAAAAACCTAAGAAAGGAGAAGTTTACTATGTCTGAGTTCTTCGTGTGCGTAGTCGGCAATGAAGAAAGCCAGAACACAGCGTGCGATAATAATTGCCACTGTGACTGTGACTCCGGCAATTGCGAGTGCAACTGACCAATGAAATGAGCCCCAAGGAATTTGCCTTGGGGCTTGTTCTTTGAAAATGTCGGCAGTCTTTTAAAAACTACCGACATTTTTTTAATTATTTTTTAGGGAATATTTTATCTTTACCACCCATATAAGGTCTTAAAGCAATTGGAATATTAACACTGCCATCTTCATTAACGTTGTTCTCTAAAAATGCAATTAAACCACGAGGAGTAGCAAGAACAGTATTGTTAAGAGTGTGAACTAAATAGTTTCCATTTTTACCTTTTGCTCTAATACCAAGACGTCTTGCTTGAGCATCTCCAAGAGTTGAACAGCTTCCAACTTCAAAATATTTCTTTTGTCTTGGACTCCAAGCTTCAACATCACAAGATTTAACCTTTAAATCTGCTAAATCACCACTGCAGCATTCAAGGGTTCTAACTGGTACATCTAGGCTTCTAAAGAATTCAACTGTGTAGCTCCACATTTTATTGTACCATTCCATAGAATCTTCAGGCTTACAAAGAACAACCATTTCTTGTTTTTCGAATTGATGAACTCTATAAACACCTCTTTCTTCGATGCCGTGAGAACCAACCTCTTTTCTAAAGCATGGAGAATAAGAGGTAAGGGTAAGTGGTAGTTCTTCTTCTTTTACGATTTGTCCTTTAAATTTACCAATCATAGAGTGCTCGCTAGTACCAATTAAAAATAGATCTTCACCCTCGATTTTGTACATCATAGCTTCCATTTCTGCAAAGCTCATAACTCCGTTTACAACATCGCTTCTAATCATAAAAGGAGGAATACAATATGTAAAGCCTTTGTCAATCATAAAGTCTCTTGCATAAGAAATCATTGCAGAATGAAGTCTAGCAACATCCCCAATTAAATAATAAAAACCATTTCCACTAGTTCTACCAGCACTGTCTTTATCAAGTCCATTTAATCTTGCCATTATGTCAGCATGATAAGGAACTTCAAAATTAGGTACAACCGGTTCACCAAATTTTTCGTTTTCAACATTTTCGCTATCATCTCTTCCTATTGGAACAGATGCATCAATTATATTTGGAATAACCATCATTTTTTCTTTAATCTTTACAGATAAATCAGCTTCTTTAGCTTCAATATCTTCTAATTCTTTGTTAATTTCAGAAACTTTAGCTTTTATGGCATTTGCTTCATCAATTTTTTTCTCTCTCATAAGATTACCAACTTCTTGGCTCTTAGAATTTCTTTCAGCTCTAAGCTCATCACCTTTAACACGAGCATCTCTTAAAGCCTTGTCAAGTTCTAAAACTTCATCAACAAGTGGAAGTTTAGCATCTTGAAATTTTTTCTTAATGTTTTCTTTAACTAAATCTGGATTTTCTCTTACAAACTTAATATCTAACATAAATTTACCTCCTTAAAAATAAAGACTCTCCCAAATCCAAAGGACGAGGGAGAGTCGTGGTACCACCTTAATTACTTCTTTTAAGCACACTTTAACCTATGTGACAGGTTTAGCTTTCGCTAAAAGCTCAAGAGTAGATTCATAAAATGTATTGTACTAATTCACACCAACCATTAGCTCTCTTAAAAAATACCAAATTACTACTGGTCTCTATCATCGCCAAACTATGAGGCAATTATATAATAAAAATATGTGAAAGTCAATTATAAAGATAGGTAACATAAAACTTTCAAGGAAAGCATGAGATTATTTTGGAGTGAAATAAAATGAAACCTAGAATTCATATAAAATGATTTCTAGGTTCTATTTTGAAAAATTTTTTAGTCACAAAGTTCTGCTTTGAGTTTTTTTGCCTCCTTAATGCAAAGAAGCAGAAGATTTCTGGCTTTTTTTATGTTACAAAGCCGGGCCGAAATGTGATTGATATCTTCTTGAAGAGTAGAATATTCTCCCTTGAAAGTAAGATTGTAGGATACCTGTGAAAAAGTCTTTTTTGCATTCTGGTAGTCTTCATCGCTTTCAGAGTCAAAGATCATCTCCTGAAGTTCAGGCGGCAAGGAATCTTCAACTTTGTCACCAAATTCCATGTACAAATCATACCGTATTTTCTCAAGCGGTTCATTATTTCTAAAGAGTAGAGAAATCACCTTAAAGATTTCGAAACAATGAGAAATCTTTTCCTTTCTTGCAATTGATGCCTCAAGATGATCGTTTTCTTCAATGTAAAAATCGTGCAACCGTTTGCAAAGTATAGTAAGACCATTTAGTATTTCATCCAGGGTGTTTGAAAGCTGCTGTTCTAGCATGAAACGTTCAACTCTTTTTTGAGCATTAGCACATGCCTTTTGGTAGGAATCCTTAAGCTCAAAAACAGCATCTGACCACTCAGAGATAATTTCATTTGCTTCCATAAGATCAGCTTCGTATTGTTTAATGGTGGGCATAATAAATCTCCTTATACATAATAGTTGTTAACATAAAGTAGTATACCATACTTTGCATAAAAAGTAAATATATACAACCAAAATACTGAGAAATGAAGCATTTAAAAGGAGCATACCTAGAGATGGTGTGCTCCTTTTAAAGCCGAGGGGAATTAGTCATTATGAATGCTAAGAATTTTGATTACAGCAGTAGATCCAGTTGCAGGGACGGTAAAAGATACTTGATCTCCAACATGTTTTCCCAAAATCGCAGCTCCAATAGGGCTACTTTTTGAGATCTCATTCTTGTTAATATCGGGATACAAGCTCACGAGCACATATGTAACATTGTCTTCAACATCATCTTTATTGTAGATGATAGATAATGTGACTTTTGTTCCAATCCCAACAGTGTTTGAATCAGTTGCGGTCTCTTCAACAACAGTGAACTGAAAGAGATCAGACTCAATACTTTCAATCTCTTTTAGTAATCTTGCTTCTTCGTCAACCAAATAGAACCACTCTGAAGATGTATCTTCAAGAGAGTAGACTTTTTCAGTTGTACGGCAGAGAACTTTACGCTGACGTATTGTATGCAATCTTTCTCGCAATTCATCCCGTCTTGTTCGGAGCTTTTTGTAGCTCGATGGGTCAATCTGCTTTAGCCGGATAGTAGGTGCCATATTAGCCTCCTGTAAATATAAAAAATTGGGTAACGCCATTACTATGATAACATAAAATGGTATGCAAGTCAAACAAAACCGTTATTTTGTGCCAAAGATTCTGTAGGTTAGTCAATCATATGTCACAAAATATTTAAAATTAAATATTTCGAGTACCAAGTATGTTTCATACTGATTC
>CAKPEF010000014.1 GCA_934149305.1 uncultured Clostridia bacterium | reverse complement strand
AATATTATTTAGGAGGGTGAACAATTCACTGATTATTTTGCTTTATTTGGGGTGAACTTTTCATTGGTTATTGACAGTGGTTTAATGTATATCTTCTCCTTCTTTTACCAAGTCATCTACAATTAGTACTTTTACTGTTTCGCCATCTCCAGCTGCAAGTAGCATTCCTTCTGATTCAATTCCTTTTAATTTTGCTTTTTTCAAGTTTGCAACCATTACAACTTTTTTGCCTATTAGCTCTTCTGGCTTATAGTATTTTTGTAGTCCTGCTACAACTTGTCTCTTTTCGTCTCCTAATGAAACTTGTAATTTTAACAATTTTTCAGATCCTTCAACTCTTTCAGCTTCTAATATTTTTGCAACCTTTAGACTTATTTTGTCTAAATAATCAATTGTTATTTCTTCTTTCTTTTCATTTTCTTTTTTCTTTTTCTCTTCTTCTTTAGCTAGTTCTTTTTCTTTCTTTGCTCTTTCTTTTGCCTCTGCCTCTAATTCTTTCGCAATTTCTTTTTCATCAAATTTTGTAAATAAGATTCCTACATCATCTAATTTTATGTGTGGTTCTACTTTTATGCTATTCCATGTTGCCTTTTCTATGTTTAATATCTTTCTTATTTTTTCTGATGATGCAGGCATAAATGGTTCCATTATGTTTGATATATTTGCTATTAGATTAGCACATGTATAAATTGTATCATTGAATGCGTTTATGTCTTCTTTGAATTGTATCCATGGTTTTCTCTCATCATAATATTTGTTTGCTTCTTCTATTAGTCTTATTGCCTTTTCTGTTGCATCTTTAAATTCTAGCTTTTCAATTGCTGCTCCTATTTCAACATATGCATCATCTATAAGTTTTTGCATTTCTTCATCCATTTTTCCTTCTGGTATTTCAGAAATGCCTTTGAATTTTAATGTTCTATTAACAAAGTTTCCATATTTGTTAGTTATTTCGTTGTTATGTGTTGTTACATAATCCATTACACTGAAGTTTGTATCTTTTCTTTCTGGTCCATTGTTTATCAAGTGGAATCTTATTGTGTCTGAATTGTATTTTTCAAAGGCTTCTTCTGCTGATATTGCGTTTCCTTTGCTCTTTGATGCTTTTTCGTTGTTGAAATTTAAGTATTCTGATGAAACCATTATATCTGGCAATTTGTATCCTTCGTTTATTGCAAGTAGTAACCCTGGGAATATTATGCTATGGAACACGATATTATCTTTTCCATGCACCATGTATATTTTGTCACCTTTTTTCCAATAATCTTCCCAGTTTAATCCTCTCTCTTCACATATTTTCATGCAAGCCGTTACATATCCAAGTACAGCATCTATCCATACGTATAATTTTTTGTTTTCATAGCCATCAACTGGCACATCGATTCCCCATGTCAAATCTCTTGTGATTGCTCTATCTCTAAGACCTTCTCTTAGATATTTTAATGTTTCATTTTGCGCATTTAATCTCCATTTGTCTTTGTTTTCTTTTACGTATTCCTCAATTTCTGGTTGCATTTTTGATAGTGCTATGTATAAATTCTTGTTGTCTCTTTGTACTACCTTTTCGCCGCATTCTCTACACGTTGCATTTAATAAGTCTTTTTCTGTTGGAACATATCCACAGTCACATGAATCTCCTTTTGCTAAGTTTCCGCATACTGGGCATACAAATTGAAGCTCTCTATCTGCCATGAATTTTCCGCATTTTTCACAATATGCTTGTGGCTCTATTTTCTCATATATCATACCGTTATCGTATATTTTTCTTATTATCTCTTTTACTTTTTCATGATGATATGGTGTATTTGTTAATGTGTATAAATCGTAAGAAAAGTTTAACCCATTAAATGCTTTTACAAAGTTTGCATGATATTTTTCGCATACATCTTTTGGTGTTATTCCTTCTTTTTTAGCCCTCTCTATTATTGGTGTTCCATGACAATCTGAACCTGAAACATATATTACATCATCACCCTTTGCTCTATGATACCTTGCTAATACGTCTCCCCCAACTAATCCAGCTATATGACCCAAGTGCAATTTATAGTTTGCGTATGGCCATGCTCCTCCTATTAAAATTTTCATTTATATTCCTTCTTTCTTTTTAGTTATATTAAGCTATCCTTTGACGCAGTGCATTTTGTTTTTTTTCATAACCTTATTTACACTGCCATTTCTATTTTTCAATTACAACTGTTGCTATCGCATAATCCTCATCATGCGATAGGCTTACATCTATTTTTTCGTCTGATATACCTATTTTGTTTGCGCAATCTTTTATTTTTCCATTTAACTTTATTATTGGTTTTCCATTTTCCATTCTTTTAATTTCTATGTCTTGCCATGTTATATCCTCTGATGTTTCCGGAGATATGGCTTTGTACACAGCTTCTTTGGCAGCAAATCTTGCTGCATAGCTTTGATATTTGCACATTCGACGTGACTCACAGTAGTTAATTTCTTGCTCCGTATACACTCTTTTAGTGAATGTCTCACCCAATTTTTCTATTGTATCTTTTACCCTTGATATTTTTATTATATCGTTTCCACAAAAAACAGCCATATTTACCTCCCTTCATGTCTTTTCAAGTTTACATTTTATCATCTTTTTAGCTAAAAGTCTAGCTATTTTCATGCGTACTCTTTGGCATTTAATATCCTTATAGTAAACATTTATAATGTTTTATCTGACAATTTGAAAATCCATAGTTGCACTTTGATAAATTTTATAAACATTATTGACAAATAAGAACATTGGTTCTATAATATTTGCAAAGGATGTGATTAAGTTGAATAAAATTATTGATTACACTAAAACATTTGAAGATATAAGACATATTGATGAATTTAACAATGAGTACTGGTATGCAAGAGAACTACAATTAGTACTTGAATACAAACAATGGCGTAGATTTGAGCAAGCTATTGAAAGAGCAAAAAGGGCTTGTGAAAACAGTGATATCAATGTTTCTGTACATTTTGCCGACATTGGCAAGTTGTCTAGGCGTGCTAACAATGCTGAAGTTATGATTAACGACTATAAACTTTCTCGTTACGCTTGTTACCTTATTGCTCAAAATGGAGACTCACGTAAAAAAGTTATTGCCATGGCACAAACATATTTCGCCATACAAACTAGAAAACAAGAACTTAACGAAATAGAATATAATACACTTACAGAAGATGAAAAAAGATTTTATCAAAGAGATTTAACTAGAAAAGGCAATTATTCATTAAATCAAACTGCTAAAAATTCGGGTGTTAAAAATTTTGATAAATTTCACAATGCTGGTTATAAAGGTTTATACAACGGAGAAACCGCAGATGACATTGCAAAAAGAAAAGGCTTAAGGTATCGAGAAGATATTTTAGATAATATGGGTAGTGATGAACTTATAGCTAATTTATTTAGAGTATCTCAAACAGAACAAAAATTAAAAAAGGATAATATTCAAACTGAAAGAGATGCTACCAATGCTCATTTTGAAGTTGGGAAAAATATAAGAGAAGTAATTGCTAAGAATGGTGGAACAATGCCAGAAAAATTGCCGACCCCGAAAAAAAGTTTAAAACAGTTAGAAAAAGAAAACAAAAAATTTTTAAAAAACACTAACTGCTAAAAATATTCTACATCAAAAATGATCATATTTAAAATTTGATTTATGAATATTATAAAATCACTTTCTCCACACATTTTTTATTTTCTAGCATATTATATCGTATGCTTTGCATATAGTTTGTTAGGAGGTGTTCTTTATGAATAATGAAATGCTTTATAAATTATTTTCAAACAGTCTTAGCAAAATGAATGATGATGAGCTTGCAAAGAGTTTAGAAAAGGCCAAACTTATGCTTAGCGAGGATGATTTTTCTAAACTTGTGGAATTTATCAATATGGAAAAAAGAAGGCAAAATAACTAAGTTTTATCTTTAGGGGGGATTGTTCATGAGTGATATGCCAGATTTATCTGCTCTTTTTGAGATGTTAAATTCTAAAGGAATTAACGGAAGTGAGCTTATGAAAAATCTATCAAATAATGGTTCTAATTGTGGCAACAACAATTCTACTCAAAACTCTTGTGATAATTCTTCTACATATTCAGGAAATACTGTTTCTACTCCAAGTGGTTCTTTTAGTAGTAACGACGGCGGAATGCCCGATATGGAAACGATGATGAAAATCGCTAAGATTATGAAGGCTATGAATTCAAATACTAACAATCCAAGTGCTGATTTGCTTTATTCTTTAAAACCTTTTCTTAGAGATTCAAAAAAGGAAAAAGTTGATCAATATATTAAATTTTTAAAAATGTCTTCCGTTATTTCTGAAATGAATAAGCCGGGAGGCGACTTAAAATGAACCTTCCGGCTGATTTTGATAATATTTTAATATTAACTATTGCCCTATTTTTATATAAAGAGGGGGTTGAAGACATGACTACATATATTGCTTTATTTCTAGTTTTTATTGCATAGGTCATGTCTTCATCTAGTATAATATCGATTGACTAATCTGTTATATGTATGCTGCTTGCTGCTTCATGTAATGTTTTCTTTTTATCTATGTAACCAGAAAATATTTCGCTTTTCTCGTTCATTCCTGCAGTATTAAATACATAATCATGTTCATCTAATATGTTGTATAACATTGTATTTGTGTTATAGACCTCATAACAATTTATTATTTTTAAATTGTCGTATAGTGGTGCTAATTTTTCTTCTATATATGTGTTTATTTCATTTATAAATTCAAGTGTTCCCTGAACTACTATTGTTACAGGTTTTGTTTCTTCGCTTATTTCTAGTACAAACTCATCACTAAGCCATTTTATATCATCTAATCCTTTTTCATTTTCGAATCTTAGATTTAATTTTTTTACTAAATGCTTCATCCCCTTTTCTAATTTATCTTGGGATATTACCATTATTTTGTTTCCGTTTTTCAACTCTTCTCTAATATATGGTAACAGCGCTGCAAACAAATGCCATTCACTTACATAAAAATTACAAGCTTTAATCATTTTTTGCATTATTTTTCCTCCTTTGTTTTTGTCTAAAATTATATTACCATATATTGGAAAACATGTCAATTGTTTTACCATTTTTTGGTATACTTTTTTCATTTTGGTTAATCATTTCTATACTAGATAAATATTACGAATATGTGTAACAAAATTTAAACATGTTTCTTAATAAATATGTTAAATAGGATTTTGACAGCTTAAGCGCATGAATTAAAGTTTTAGCCATTCCTATAGAAAGGATTTATATATGAAGAAAGTATTATTTTTTATCTTTTTTTTATTCTGGTGGTGTTTGATGTTTCCTAGTGATTCTTATATTTGCTCTAACAAAACAGTAATCGATTCACCAGCCATTATGATAAATAATAAAATATTAACATTTAGGCTTTTTGATTTTTTATAATTGTTTTCTTGTCATACTTTAAAACATATGGTATAGTTTTGGTGGGACTAACCACTTTTGTCCTTATTATTTGATGTAATTACTTAAAATTTATATAAATATTTTAGAAACGGGGTTTTACTATGGATAAATTGTTAATCAAAGGAGGAACACCTTTAAGAGGTACTGTTTCTGTAAATGGAGCAAAGAATGCGGCAGTTGCGATTATACCTGCAACTATTCTAATAAATGGAAAATGTATAATAGATAATTTACCAAACATTAGTGATGTTAAACTATGCTTAGAAATTTTAGAGAGTATTGGTGCAAAGGTTTCTCATCTTTCACCAAATGAAGTAGAAATTGATTGCTCCAATATCAACAAGACTGATATCCCTTACGAGATGACAAAAAAATGTAGAGCATCTTATTATTTTATCGGCTCTCTTCTTAGTAGGTTTAAAAAATGTGATGTTGGCTCTTCTGGTGGCTGCAACATTGGTGCAAGACCAATTGACCAACATATTAAAGCTTTTGAGCTTTTAGGTGCAAAGGTTGATTGTGAGGGTGTTAATATTCATGTTAGCGCAGACGAACTAAAAGGCAATGATATTTATTTTGATATTGTAAGTGTTGGCGCGACAATTAACGCAATGCTTGCCGCCGTTTTAGTTGAGGGTACTACTGTTATAGAAAATGCTGCAAAAGAGCCTCATGTTGTTGACGTTGCAAACTTTTTAAATACAATGGGAGCTAATATAAGAGGCGCTGGTACTGATGTTATTAAGATTACTGGTGTTTCTGAACTAGTTGGTGGTGCACCTTATTCTATCGTTCCAGACCAAATTGAAGCAGGAACATTTATGATAGCTGCTGCAGCTTCAAAAGGTGATGTTACTATCACTAACTGTATTACAAAACACCTTGATTCTATTTCTGCCAAATTAGTAGAGATAGGTATTGGTGTTGAAGAAAATGATGATGGCGATGAGATAAGAGTTTATTATACTAAAAGACCTACTAAAACATCAATTAAGACTATGCCTTACCCAGGTTTTCCAACAGATATGCAGCCACAAGCCGGTGTTTTACTTTCTCTTGCAGAAGGTACAAGCTATATTCATGAGGGTATTTGGGAATCTAGATTTCAATACACAGAAGAGCTAAACAAGCTTGGCGCAAAAATAAATGTCAATGGCAAAACCGCTGTCTTCGAAGGAGTTGAAAAATTAGTTGGATGTCCTGTTTCTGCATGCGATTTAAGAGCTGGTGCAGCACTTATTATAGCAGGCATTGCCGCTACTGGTACAACCGAAGTTTCTGGTATTGAATATGTTGATAGAGGTTATGAAAACATTGAAGAAAAATTCAAATCTTTAGGCGCTGATATAACGAGAATTCATGAATAGTTTTAAATAATTTTGCATTTTAGGTTATTTATGAGGTTAGTTCATTAGCCTTTTAAATAACCTTTTTTAAGGAGATACATATGATTAAATTTTGTAATTTATATAGTGGAAGTAGTGGAAATTCAACTTATATTGAATCTTCCTCTACAAAATTATTAGTAGATGCTGGTGTCTCATGTCAAAAGATATCTAAAGCATTAGATGAGTTAGGAAGTTCTTTAAGTTCAATAAATGGAATTCTTATATCTCATGAACATTCAGATCATATAAAAGGGATTGAAGTAATTTCTAAAAAATTTGGAATTCCTATTTATGCAACTAAAAAAACTTGGGAGGCTATGCAGAATTTAAAAGTTGCTGATGATCTAAAAAGATTTTTTGTTCCAAAAGAAGATTTTATGATTGGAGATATTAAAGTTTTAGCTTTTTCAATACCTCACGATGCTGCTGACCCTTGCGGTTTTAGCTTATTTAATGGAACTAAAAAAATCACTATTGCTACCGACATTGGTCATCTTGATGAAGAGTTAATAAAGAAAATGTATGCAAGCGATATACTTCTTATTGAATCTAACTATGACAGAGATACTTTGCTTTGCGGGCCTTATCCTTACATGCTTAAAAAGAGAATTCAAAGTGATGTTGGTCATCTTTCAAACGAAATGACTGGAAAGGCTGTAAAAGAATTATATGAAAATGGTGTTAGCAATATTATTTTAGGACATCTTAGTAAAGAAAATAACTTCCCTGAACTTGCATATCAAACCACATTAAATGAACTTAAAACTTCTTCTTGTGATCTTCCTTTTTCGCTTTCGGTTGCAAAAAGAGATGAAGTTGATGATATGATAACATTATAAGGAGTGTTTTATGAATATTAAAGTTATTTGTCTACGGAAAAATCAGAGAGTCTTCTCTTAATGAGTTAATAAATGAATACAAAAAAAGAATTTCTAAATATGCTAATTTTGAAATCATTGAATTTCAAGATGAGCCTATACCTGATTCTTGCTCTTTGAAAGAAGCTGAAAATATTAAAAAAGTAGAATGTGAAAAAATTTCAAAAGCAATAAAACCAAATGACTTTGTTGTATCTCTTGATTTGACAGGTAAGCAACTTTCATCTGAAGAGCTTTCTAAAAAAATTCAAGATATAACATTAAACGGTTACAGCACAATTGATTTTATTATCGGTGGCTCATTAGGACTTACAAGGGATTTTGTTGCTAACAGTAATTTGGTTTTGTCGTTTTCTAAATTAACATTTCCACATCAATTGATACGCTTATTTTTGGCAGAGCAAATTTTTCGTTCTTTTAAAATTATAAATAACGAAAAGTATCACCATTAACATTTACCTTTTGCAAATAGAGTATTTCTCTATTTGCATTGGTATCGTTTTTTCACCAATCATTGGTATCTTTAAATTATAATCATATTTTATTTTTAGGTATATTTCATCACCGTAATTTACTGCTTTTGATGTGTATTCTAATTTTATTTTTTCTCTTTCAAAACCCTCTTTTTCTAATTCATCAATTAATAATTTTGTTTCTTTCTTTGTTAGATAGCCATATTCCTCTATTACAAAAACATATTTTATGCATGTGCTTGAAAGTTTTTCATACCAGATGTAAGGCATTAAAATTTTTATTGTTGTCACTGTTAGTATAGCTATTAGTATTGTTCCAATTGCTATAAGTAGTGGTGTTGTTAATATTGCATTTCCATTTTGTTTTTTCAATTGTCTTTCCCCCTTTACCTATCAAACCTTGCCATATTTAGATTTACATCTTCGTGAATTGTGAATGTAAATACTTCTTCTAATGTTTTTGCCATTATTATTGGTTTTACTTCTATCTTTAAAATTGTGTGTATAGTTGCATTATCACATTTTTCAGATGTATACGAGTCAAGCTCACCTTTTTGGTATATTTTATAATCTATTATTTCTATTTTCTTTATTAGCGCATCCGGATTCTCTAAGTTGTCGTTCAAATTATAATTTTTCATAAGCGCTTTTTTTAAGTATTTTTTATATTCTTTTTCATCATATTTAAAATTATCTATGTTAGCCTGATTTTTGTTGACCGAAGCTACTGCTGCTTTATTGGCAACATACATATCTGTCTTTACTCCATATAAAAGTCCATTTACATTACTTCTAAAAATCGCAAGCACAAACATCATTATGATTAACACTCCAGAAGTAAAGATCATTGCTATTATCGTTATGTTTCCGTTTTTGCTTTTCATTTTTCTTACCTTACATATTTTCTTAAATCTCTATTATAAATTGTATTCCATGCTTCGAACACATCTAGCTTTTCTCGTTTTGTTGCTATACCGTTTTCTGATTCTGCCTTTATCACTATTTCATATGGTTTTGTAATTCTCGAAAACAATTCTTGTTCATTTATTTCAAATGCGTTTTTGTTTTTTTCTCTAAGTGTGACCCACGAGTTTAGTGTTTGTGCACTTTTATACGGAATTACATATTCTATGTAGTAATATTTTTCACTGCCACCTAAATCTTCTTTTAGTTTTAATCTAGTGGGCATTTTATATATTTTTTGTATTTCTGATGCGCTCTTATATCTCTTTTTTATGCTTTTCTGGTTTGCTTCATCTATCTCAAATTTTTTTGTTAATTCATCAAGCTGTGCTATACTTTTATCGCCCTCTATTTCTAATGTAACTCTTTCAGTATTATTTTTTGTTGTTACACCTATATATAAAACTTGTCCTGCGCAAATAAATTTTTCCTTTGTCTTTTTTGCTATTTCTAAATCAGTATGTTTTTCTGCACCGTTTTTATTTGTTGTTACTCTTTTTAATTCTATTGTCTCTATTTTTGGCTTTTCACCACTCGTATATCTTCTATTTTCATTTTCAATTACCATCTCTATTTTTTGCTTATCTAAATACACTATCAATATTTCTTCTTTTTGTGCATACATTGGCATATCCGTTAAAAAACATGTTTCTAAAATCGAATTACATTTTACTGATATTTCAACACTGCTTTGATTTTGATATTTTGCTTTTTTCACACTCAATATGTATTCTTTTTCTATTTCTGTTTCTTTAGATTTTGAAATGCTATCTACATTTTTTCCATCTATTATAAGTTCTGATTGTATATTTTTTATATCTTCTTTTTTAGCATAGCCAGATAAATTTTGCACTATAGCACCATATTTTATTTTTATATTTATGCTCTCCTCGTCTTCGGCTATTTGATATTTTGTACCTTCTTCAAGTTCTAATTTTGAAATCAAGTCAGCATCTGCTGCCATTGGAGGCACATTAAATGTGGCAACCCAATATACACCATTATCATTTTTCTTTTTAGTATGTATGCTTCCCATCGTTTTCCATGTTGCAAAATTTTCAACTCTCGTTTTATCTTGTCCTATCATTTGTGGTGTTAAATCATATTCAACACCATACCTAATAAGCTTACTATTTAGCATATATTCTTTTTGCTCTTCTGTTTGATATTTTGTTATGTCTGCCCATGATTCTATTGCATCTTCAATCTCAACATAATTCCATTCTAGCGGTGATGTACCCGAAACCATATCATCTGGAAACACTTCATTATGCACTTGTTTTCCAGCATAGTTTTCACCTAATATAAAGTACTCTCCTCTTTCACCCTTTCCATTCCACTTGCCTCCGTTTTTTGTCCATTTACCATTTGCCTTTGGCTTCCATCTTTGATTGTTAGTTATTTTTGCCGGCTCACCATATGACAATAAATTATATTGATTATATACTTCTTCATTTATTTTTAAATTATTTGTATTAGTATCTGGTATTTTCATTGCATTTAACATGTACTCAAAACTCTCTGAATATGCATAAATGCCACTTTTCAAACATATATTAAATATTACTAATAGAAATATTATTTTTTTCATTTTTTATCCTTTCATTTATTTAAAAAGTGCATCAAGAGGGGGCTTTTTGCACTTTTTAAATATTTATATTTTAGCATCAATCATTTATTAAAATTCTTGGTGCAAAGTTGAAATCTATTTTTTCTTTTCTATATAAAACTTTGGATTATCGTATTCATTTTTTTGATAATTTATTATATAGTTTTCAAATGTTCTTTGCTCTTTTTCTTCTTTTTCTTTTGTTTCGCCACTTATCTTCTTTATGTATTTTTCTAACATGTAGTTTAATATTTCTTCTGAATTTGATTTTCCTATTTCATTTTCTAAACACTTTTTTAATTTTAATTTTTTATATTCATCTACATAGTTCTCTTTCTCAAATTCGCTACTATCTCTCCACATTTTACCTAGTTCTATTTTCATATAACAATTTTCACTGAATATATCATTTTGTGATTCTTTCTTTTTATTAAATGTTTTATCTGTATAATATGTTAGTACAAAGTCCGACATTCCAAGGCTTACAAATATTCTATTTTCTCCATACGCTATCTGTAATTGATTTATTATTTCGCTTGGTATATACATTACTTCTGTATATGAATCCTTATTTAACAATAATTTTATGTTTTGTATTATTTGATTCTTGTTTTTGCATTCTAATTTATATCCATCTAATTTTGCATATCTGCCATTATCATAGAATAGTATTTCATTGTTTTTTATTTCATAATTTACATTATATGATTTGTCGATGGTTTCTTTTATTTTCACATTCGTTTGATTTTGCACTTCGTTTGGTTTATATTTTCTCTCACTTTCTAACTTTCTTCTTGCCTTTGTTGCTCTATCTATTAGCGTGATGGCCTCAGCTCTTGTTACACTTTTGTTTCCTCTATATGTTCCATCATCATACCCAGTTATAATATTTAATTTTAATAGTTTTAATATATCTTCTTTATATTCTCTTTCTATATCATTAAACTTATTTTTTTCTTTTTTTATGTTTGTAACATCTATGTATCTTGCAATTATTCTTGCAGTTTCATTTCTATTTATTTTCTCATTATAGTCATCGTATTCACCATCTTTTATAAGCATGTGTTCTTTTGCTGTTAATATGTAATAATCTGGCCATAATCTACCACTTGTTGTTACTAATTCAAATTTAGCAGACTCTATTATCATCTTTAAAAATTCAGCTACAGAGACTTCGCCATTTGGTCTAAATGTGTTATCTGGATAGCCGGATATTACTCCATTTTCTACATTTGCCAATATTATTTCTTTTGCCCAATTATTTTCTATATCTATTAAGTTTGCGGCGTTTATTTTGGTTGCTCCGTAGTATCAAAATAAACAGCACTATGTTTATTATTCGTTTCATTTTTTTATTTCTCCTATACACTTTTTTATTCTTTCTGCTATGTAACCTTCATTATTACTTTTTATTTGTATTATATCTTTAGTGTTTAATTTATTTGCCATATTCCAAATTTGATTTTTTTCGTTAGTTTTAGTAAGTATTATTAGATTATTTATTTTTTGATAACCATCGTAGTCAACTTCTGCATCTGTCGAAATCACGATGTCTGTTTTGTTTATTCTATAATTTATATCTTCTTTTTGTTCTATATTTGTGATACCGCTTTCTTCTAATGCTTTAATCAATTTAGTGTTTTTCCTATATTTATCTATCAAGTATATTTTCAAATGTTTCACCTCTTTTTAAACTCCAGATATGTTAAACGTTCCTATTTCTCTTAATAAATTTATTTGTTTAGCTTCTTCACTAGTTACACCTACTATTATTGTGTCTATTATATTTGAATTTGTTTCTTCAGTTTTGTTTCCATCTACATCAAATGTTTCTATTATATTTACATTTTCTAATAATTTTATTATTGTGTATCCATCATCTTCTGAAAATATTGTTAATCTCTCTTTATCCTTTAAAAAGTCCTTTGCTAGGTCCATTCTTAATGTCACATATACATTTACTAAAGAATTATTTTTTATTGAATATGACACTCCATTTTCTGCAGATTTTATTTTTATCGATACCCTTTCTTTACCTTCTTCACTTTCATATATTGATAGTTTTTCTTTTGTATCAAATTGTTTTGCTAGCGCAATTTGTCCTTTATAAATATTGTCTTTTGAATATAAATTTTCTATTTCGTTATAATTCATAAGTATTTTTGTATTTACTACTAAGGATACTGGTATCTCTTTTACTACAAACATTTCTTTTTCTACTTTTTCGTTTGCTTTTATATCTTCTTTTAAAAATAAGCACTCTATTTTTGGTTCATAATTTACTAATTTTTTCTGTGCATATGTTGAAATAGTAAATAATATTATGCTTAATACTATTGCTGCTGTAAGTATTACGGCCTTATTTTTCATAACATTTCTCCTTTTATCATTATGGTTAATAATATTTTTCAATTTTATTTTGATGTGCTGCTATCAATTATTTTTTATGGAGCACACCTAAGCTTAAGCTACATTTTTGCGACATTTTTATTTTCTCATAAATTAGTTTATACTACCTAAATTACAAATAATCTGCTTCCGCTTTGTTCAAACCAATTTGTCATTTTGTCCATCATGCTTGTGAATAATCCCTGCATTTGTGGATAAAAAAGTGTTATGATCAAAACTAATAGAACTCCTGATATTAAAACTACTTGAAGCATTTCTGCTCCTCTTTCTTCTTTTATTTTTTTGATTATCTTTTTATTTTTCATTTTTTTCCCTCCTTATTAACTAAGTTATATTTGCTAATTATAATATTTTTCCAATTTTATTTTAGTGTATTGCTAGCAATTAGTTTTTATGGAGCACAATGTGCTCCGCTACTTTTTTGTGACATTTTTATTTTCTCATAAATTAGTTTACACTACTATTAACTAAAAATTGTACTAAATCCTTGTCCGATAGATATGAATAATGGATAAAATATTATTAGAACGATATTGCATAATGCTATGATTACACCTAATGTTATATATACAATTTTCTTTTTTGTTGTTTCTTTTAATTTTTCTATATATTTTGTTTTTAATATTTCAGTTAAATTTTCTAGAACTTCGGTTATATCACCTACTTTGTTATACTCTGATAATGCATTGCAAAACATATTTATCTCTGTAATGTCAAATTTATCTTGTAATATTTTTAGTGATTTTTCTATGCTGAGCTCTGATAATTCATAGTTAGTAGAAAATTCTAGCATTGCTTTTTTAAAGTCTTTGTTTTTACATATTTCAAATTGCCTTTTTAATGAATCTTTAAGTGGTATATTAGCTGATAACTGTAATGATATTGAATTAGTGACATTTAATAAGTCTTCGCATATTGCGCTTTCTCTTGTTTTTTTGTTTATAAATATATACATGTCTATTAAAAAGTATCCTATTATTGGGAAAATTATCGAAAGTAAAACTGAATTATAATTAAAACTTGCCGAAAGAAAAAATATACTTGCCAGCAATATTTTTGCAATGTAATAAGTAACTGCATTTAAATTTAGTGGGTATCCTTGCTTCGAAAGAAGCTTGTCTTTTGAATTTAAAAAATTTGATTTTTTCAGAATGTTTTTAGAAAATTTTTCTTTTGGTATTATTTTTAACTTATTTTTCTTTTTATAATTGTCTATTTGTTTTTGTACCAAAATATCTTTTAATATGATATATGAGATTATTAAAAACAAAATTTGTAATAGTAAGTTTATCATTTTGAATTATCACATCCTTTGTTTTGTCTAAGCTAAATATAATCACGTATGCCCCAAATGTCAAATATTTTTGCTCGACTCATTTCGACTTTTTTCGACTTTATACCCGCAAATAGGCTATTTTTAGCATTGAAACATTTATTTACATATTGTGTCAAAAAATTACTTTTAATATTGACTTATTACAATTTTTGTGTTATATTATTCGTAGTTAAAAGATAAGAATCTAGGAGGTATATAAATGAAATCAACAGGAATAGTTAGAAAAGTAGATGAATTAGGAAGGATTGTTTTGCCAATTGAGCTAAGAAGAACTTTAGATATTGATATCAAAGATTCTCTTGAGATATATGTTGACGAATCAAAAATCATTTTAAAGAAATACGAACCAACTTGCATTTTCTGCGGTGAAGCTAGTGATGTTATAACATACAATGATAAAAACATCTGCAAAGGCTGCCTTGAGAAATTAAAAAACATGTAATTTACTACAAAAATAACTCGCTTTGATAGCGAGTTATTTTTGCTTTAATCTATTATATTGATTTATATGTTATTCATCTACATTATAATTCATGCTTCCATTATATTTTAAACCTTTGACATAATAAACGGTCCAATCAGCATCAAATACAAATACATCACAGTTTTTATCACCAAATTTCAACTTGTCTCCTGAGTTAAAATTTGAGTATCCTTGGCCATATTCAGCTTCAAGATAATCAATTTTTTGTAAGTCTACCAAGTATCCTCTTGTATCTTCGTATACAGTTCCAAAACTTGCAAAATTTTCTGGTGCATTTTCTAGATAGACTCTATCGAAACCTGCTGTTAATTTTTCTTCTGTTGATCCTTTTCTTGAATTTTTTAGTTTGGCATCTTCTATTGCAGATTGAACGCCCTTTACTACATTTACATACTTTGTATAGTTTGCTTTGTCCGGGACATCACTAGATGTTTGCATGACTATTGATGTCAATATTATTATTACAACTACGGTTATTACTATTGTTATCATTGAAAAGCCTTTATTTTTCATAACATTACTCCTTTTTTATATGATTATTCGTGGAGCATACTTAAGCTTAAGCTACTTTTTGCAACAGTTTTTGTTTATATTAAAAAAATTTTTTTATTTTTTTGAATATTTAATTTTTATTTTCACATAATATTATTAGCGGATCGATACAAGTCGAGTTAAGAGTGTGGCTAAACCATTATCGATATGGTTTAGTTATGTTCGAGCAAAGGTGAGCATTATTTCAAGTAGGACTTGGAGTTTTGTTTGCCAGAGTTAAGAGTACTTGCTGTGTGAAGCTTGCTACATCGTTTGGTTTTATTATATGTGGTTTGCGAATATAGTATTTATTTGAGCTAAGATTATTCTAGGTGTCGCAGGATTTCAATACTTTTGCCTAAGCTATTCTTTTTTAAGGATAGCCTAGAAAAAAGCATATTTCTAACGATTTAATTTATCCCTAGCGGATAAATTGAGTTGTACAGACATTTTTAATAATCGTACAAAGATTATATGCTATTGCAAAATGTTTTTATATGCTGTGAGGCATATACGAGATATGTAGCTATAGTATATAGTCGGCGTTAAGATTTGTAACTTTCGGTTCCTAGTAATTCCCGTCTGGACGATTTTACCTCTCCACGGGAATTATATTTATTTTTCTATGATTATTTCTCCAAGTTTTATACTTGCTATTTCATATGCGTTTCCTATTTCTTTTTTTTCAGAAACATTTTTCATTATTATGTCTGCTATTCTAAGCTGTGTTGGATTTATTGCATTTGCTGCAATAAATGCTGATCTATTTCCTTTTGCTCCTGCATGCGCAAATCCTCTTAAATTTCCAAGTACTATTATATTACCTTCCGCTATTAGTTCTGCTCCGCTATTTACATCTCCAAGTATTACTAAACTTCCTTCAAAGTCTACTCTCTTGCCTGATCTTATTGTTCCAGTTACCACTTTTGTTTGGGTAATTGTGGTATCTTTTGTAAAAATATTATTTATTGTTGCAAGCCCCATTTGTTTTGGTCTTTCTATTTCTACTTCTTGTGGTGTTTTTTCTCTTATCATGTTTGTTATTTCTATTTCTTCACCATCTAGTAAACGCTTGCCTTTTACTAAAATCTGCCCATCAACTTCATCAAAAAGTGTATCTGATGAATTTAATATTTGTTCTAGTTTTTCTTTTATTTCTTTATAACTAGCATCTTTATTTAGTGTTATTACTAGTTTTTTGTCTTTTGTCTCAAATAAAACATCTGTATTCATTTTTTCTTTCCTTTCAATGAATATTTAGCTATGTATATAACTTAATTCCTATTTTGATTTTAAATCATTATTGATATTTTATCAAGTATTATGTACTAATCTAATATCATTTCATTTATGCTTTTTATTTTCATATCTTCATCTATGTTAGCATTGTTATATCCAAAATATTCTTCCATTACTTCTTTTACTGCAGGAGCGGTATATCCGCCATGTCCGCCATGTTCTATTACGCATACCACTGCTATTTCAGGGTCATCATATGGTGCAAATCCGACAAACCAAGCATTTGGTGAGCCACTACTTGCTGTTGCTGTTCCTGTTTTTCCTGCGACTTCTATAGGAAATGAACTAAATGTGCTATATGCAGTGCCTCCTCTATCACTTGTAACTGATCTCATTCCCTCAAAAACTGTTTTTATTACTTGATCTGCTATTCCTAAATTTCCTGTTTCCACATCTACTTTTCCTATTTTTTTCTCTACGATTGCTTTTACTTTTTCACCACTTTCCGATTCTCCAGATGATGTAATTACTTGTTTTATCAGACTCACTTCATTTTTTACACCGCCATTTGCAAGTGTTGCTATGTAGTATGCCATTTGTATTGGTGTAAAACTATTATATGACTGACCTATTGCTGCAGAAAGTGTGTCTCCTATCATCCATACACGATTCTTTCCATCTCTTTTTGTTAACTTCTCTAAATATTCTCTTGATGCTATAGTTCCTGATACTTCTCCTATAAGTTCTATTCCGTGTTTTTGAACCTAATCCAAATTTTTTAACATACTCAGCAAGTTTATCAATTCCCATTCTGTATGCCACTTCATAGAAGAAATAGTTACATGATACTTTTAGGGCCTTTTCTGCGTTTACCTCTCCATGCGAACTCCTGTAATCGTTCCAAATCCAACAAGCTGGTTTATGACCTTTGTCATATTTTCCTTTATCATATATTGTTTCATTTATTCCCACAGCTCCGGATTCTAATGCAGCGATTGCTGTTACCATTTTAAAAGTTGAACCAGGCGAGTATGTGCCTTGTATTGCTCTATTAAACATTGGCTTGTCTGAATTCGAAAAGTATTTTGCATATTCACTGTTACTTATTCCGTCTGTAAATTCTTCTGGATTATATGATGGATAGCTTGCCATTGCTAATACTTCTGATGTTTTTACATCTAATACTACTAGTGCGCCAGATCTTGCATCTTCACATTTATCTGCAAAACCTCCTGTTTGTATCTTTTTTATATATTTTTCTAATACTTCTTCTGATTTTTTTTGAAGATCTATATCTATGGTTAATACTACGCTATCACCAATTCTACTTTCTTCTACTTCTTCTACTCCGGTTATTCTTCCCTTTGAATCCATTTCAAGTCTGTTCTTTCCATTTTTGCCTCTAAGAAGATCTTCGAAAGTAGCTTCGATTCCACTCTTTCCTATAGTGTCGTTTTGAGAATAGTTTTCTTCCTTTTTAACTTTATATTCATCACTGCTAATTGGACCTGTATAACCTAAGATATGTGCTGCTGTACTGCCAGTTAGATATTTTCTTACAGGATATTTTGATATATATATACCTGAAAATTCGTTATTTCTTTCTTCTATTTCTTGTATGCTTTGATCAGAAATTTCTTTAGCTATAGTTACGCTTTTATAACTTGTGTATCCTTTTGTTGCGATTTCGTATCGAAGTGGAATTATTTTTTCTACATCTCCGCTTTCTGTTTGTGTTATCTCATATTTTTTTATATAAAAATCAACAACATCTTGTACAGTCGCATCTTCTTTTAGTCCTATACTTTTTTTTAGGTTTTTTATTGTTGTTTCACTTTTGGTGAATTCTTTTGTTTCAAAGTCTATTGGAAAATTATTTATAAGTTTGTCACCGTTTTTTTCTAATATTTTTGCTACTTTTAATAAGCATTCATTCAATGTTTGTTTATCTATTTTTGTGTAATATATGCATAAGTCATATCCTATTTCATTCGTTACTAATAATTTTCCATATCTATCGTATATCTCACCTCTTGGCGCATTGATTGCTACTTCTCTTACGAGTCTTCTCTCTGATTGTTCTAAGTAATTTTGACCATTTACAATTTGCAGATTATACAGTTTTATAATAAATATAATTCCTACTAAACATATAAATACTATCAAAATGTTAAAACGCCTTTTTTCCATCTTTCACCTCAAATTCTCTTGCTTCATTTTTCTTAGTTTATAGCAAATAATAACTGTCTTTTGATTTATTTATTATTTCTGCTAATACGCTAAGGGGTTTAAATAAAATAAGTGCAATAATCATGTTATAAATAGCCTCTTTTAAAATTGTAAAGATAAGCATTATAAATGATTTTTCATATTTATACACCATAATGCAAACTACATATGTTGCTATTTCAAATAATGCAGTAGCTATTACAGTTATTATTGTCATTGTCATTTTGCTTTCTTTTGAAAATCCTTTTCCTACTTTTCCACACAAATAGCCAAGTAACATATATAAAAGCATATACAATCCTATTGATTTTCCTGCTATTATATCTACCATTAAGCCATATGATGAACCTACCATTATGCCAACAGTTGTGCCACACATTACTCCTATTATTGATACCAAAATGATTCCAATATTAGCACTAGCACCAAATAGCGTTACTACATTCAATAGGTTTATTTGTAACAATAATAAAAATATGATGACTAAAAATACAATTATTCCGACTAAAACTTTTTTCATTTTCCCTCCTAAGAGTTTAGCGAGCACATGCTCGCTAAATCGATTTTTATACAATAGGAAAGTAACAAATTTTCATCTTTCTTACTCCCCCTGCATATTCGTTATTATTGCAACAGTTTCTAATCTTCCAAAGTCAACATATGATTCTACTATTGCTTCATTTTCAACTGGATTTTCTTTTTGTTCAAAAGTCTTTATTTTTCCAATCAATATTCCTTTTGGATATATTCCACCCATGCCAGATGTTTCTATTTTATCGCCTTCTACAAGAGTTACACCTATCGGAATATTTGTTATTCTCATTTGCTTATCTTTAGCAAGTGTAATACTTCCCTTTGATATAACGGTATCTCTAGTTCTTGTAACTCTAGCGCTAACAGCGTTTCCCGCATCAAGTATTGACACTATCTTTGCAGTATGGTTTGTTACTGACTCGATATATCCAACTAGTCCATCTTCTGATATTACTGCCATATTTGGCTCTATTCCTTCGCTACTTCCTCTATTTATGACATATGTATACTCCCAATTGCTTACTGAACCCATTATTATATCCGCAACTATTACTGAATAGTTCGGATATAAATTTGAAAGTTTTATGTGGCTTTTTAATACTTCATTTTCTGAAACTACTGCTTCATAATTTATCATTTTTTCTTTTAATGCGATATTTTCTTCTTTTATTTTTTCATTCTCTTCCTTTAGCGCTTTCACATCACTAAAGTATTGATTGTTATTATCACTCACATAATTTTTTATATTTACTATTAGTCTTTGTGGAAGTGTGATTAGATTTGAGACAATTTCTTCAAAGATAGTAACTTTTCTATTTGTGCCATTTGTATAATTTATACAAACAAATATTAAAATTATAAAAATAATCTTAAATAGTGTTTTTACTTTGCTTTGTTTCAACAAATTGTCCTCCTCTTTTTTATAGAGCATGCCTAAGCTCCGCTACATATTCTCGGTGTGTTTTATCTTCTTCTTTTTGAGTTTATAAATACGCTCTTTAAATTATCTAAATCATCTAATACTTTTCCCGCGCCTTTTACTACGCAGTCTAATGGATTTTCTGCTATATTTACAGGTATGCCTGTTTCAAGTGCAAGAAGCCTATCAAAGTTTTTAATTAGCGCTCCTCCACCAGAAAGTGTAATTCCGTTTACCATTATATCTGCTGCAAGTTCAGGTGGTGTTTTTTCAAGTGTCATTTTTATTCCATCTACTATTTGCATTATTACTTCTTTCATTGCCTCTTCTATTTGAACCGATGTTACTGTTATAGTTCTTGGAAGACCTGTTGAAAAATCCCTTCCCTTTACATCCATTTCTTCTGTTGTCATTGATGGATATGCAGAGCCTATTGACATTTTTATTTCTTCTGCAGTTGTTTCTCCTATTGCAACATTGAATTTCTTCTTGACATAATCAACTATTGCTTCATTTAATTCATCACCAGCGATTCTTAGTGATTTACTTGTTACAACTCCACCTAGTGATATTACACATATTTCACTTGTGCCTCCACCTATATCTACTATCATAGTTCCGCTAGGATCGCCTACTTTTAATCCTGCTCCTATAGCCGCTGCCATTGGCTCTTCCATAAGGTATGTTTCTCTAGCTCCAGCATCTGATGTTGCTTCTTCTACTGCTCTTTCTTCAACTTCTGTTACTCCTGTTGGTACACATACAACTACTCTAGGTCTTGCAAATACATATCTTTGACAAGCTTTATCTATTAAGTATTTTAGCATCATTCTAGTTGCTGTAAAATCTGCAATTACGCCATCTTTAAGTGGTCTTATTGCATCTAAATTCTCGGGAGTTCTTCCGAAGCATTTCTTTTGCTTCCATTCCAACTGCCACCACTTGTCCTGTATATTTATCAACGGCAACAACAGAAGGTTCTCTTATTATTATTCCTCTTCCTTTTAAATGTACTAATGTATTTGCCGTTCCTAAATCTATTCCAATGTCTTTTGCAAAAAAGCCCATTTTATTTCCTCCAATCTATTTTCTGGTTGTTTTCACTAATTTTATGGAGCACACCTAATCTTAAGCTACATTTTTGTAGCATATTTTTTTAATTAGCTTACATTACCTATTTTTTTACACTTATTATCCAATATATTTTTATGGAATACAGACTACATATCTTTAAAATTTTTTTAATCTTTTTAAACTCGCTATTTTGTCATACCCTATTACAATGTGGTCAAGTACTTGTATTCCAACAATTTGTCCAACTTTGCTGATTGTTTTTGTGAAATCTATGTCTGCACTACTCGGAGATGGATTTCCACTTGGATGATTATGTACTAATATTATTTTTGAAGCTCCTACCTTTATTGGCTCCCTAAATATTTCACGCGCTTCTATTTGACTTGAACTAAGCCCACCGATTGCATTTGTCACAATTTTTATTATTTGATTTTGTGTGTCTAAAAGAATTGTTTTTATTATTTCTTGTTTTTCATTTTTTAATGATGGCATTAGTATTTTTGAAACATCCTCTGGTGTTAGTATTTTTTGTTTTATTATTTTTATTGGTTTATTTGCTCTTAATGCAAGTTCTGCTATTGCCTTCAACTGTATCGCTTTAACTCTTCCAATGCCTTTTTTTAAGACCAATTCTTCTATACTCATTTCGTTTAAAAATGTTATTCCTTTTTTCTCTATGTCTTCTTTTAATAAATCTTGTGCAATTTGTACTGATGTGTAATCTTTAGTACCTGTCTTTATTATAATAGCAAGTAATTCAGCATTTGATAAACTTTCTGCTCCATGCTCTTCTAATTTTTCATACGGTCTTTCCATTACTGGTAATTCTTTAATTTTCACGCCAATCTCTCCTTTTAAAATTGGCCCCCAAAACTAAATCTTTTTGTACACTATAACTGCAATTATAATTCCTATTATACTTGCTACATTTAATGTAACCATTATCTTAAATGTAAGTTGCATTATAGAAATGTCAAGCACTAATGGTTCTGTTAATCCAAAACTTTTTCCATATGCAAGCCACGAAAGCCAAGATACTCCAGCCGCTAACTCTCCGAAGTAATCCCCCTACGATAATTCCTGAAAATAAAAAAATTAAAAACAACCAAAATCTTTTTTCGCTCATCTATTTCCACCCTTTTCTTTTGTATCCCTTTATGAAAATTATTATATATTTATATAGGGTTATTTTCAAGTGTTTTTTCTAAGTATCCGTAAGGTTTTTAGAAAAACAAAAGACCATAAAATAAAGTTTTGCTCTATTTATGGTCTCTTATTTTTATATTATTCCAAATCTTCTTTTTGTTCCCTTTATTGTGTTTGTGCAATATCTTTCCCACACATTATATTCATCTGTGCTATTTCTTATTATTTCAATTTTATATTTTTCATTATCGATTTTTATTATTCTTATTACATCATTTTCTTCTATATTTACTTCTGACAATTTCGGTGAGCTGATTGAAACTCCTTTTCCATTATCATATATTTTTGCTTCTTCACTGTACTCTCTGTTTGTTTTATTATCTACTATATCTAAGTTTATTTGTTTTTCTGTTTCTACATTTAAATATTCAGGCATAAGCATAGCAAGACTTCTTGGAATTCTAATCTCTTTTACTTCTTTATCTTTTGCAAGAGGTTTGCCTGCCTCTATTATTAAAGTTGTCATGTTTTTAAAATCGTTTTCATTTAAATCTTTTACTATTCTTGATTTTTGTGAAGTTGTTTCTTCTTTTTCTATTCCTAAAAGTCTATCTAGGTCTTCTTGCGTTTTGTTTGTTTTTTCGAATATATTTTCTTTCGCTTCTTTTTCAGCTTCCATTTCAACATTTTTTTTGATGTCTATTTTATCATCTATTTCTATATCTATATTTTCTAATTCATCTTTGTCGAACAATCCTAAGCTTTTGCCCTCATCATATATTTGCTCGCCTACTATGTTTTCTTTCTCACCATACAATTCACTAATGCTTGGAATTTTTCTTTCTGTTATTCTTGCTACAATTTCACCTTTCATTGCAAGCAATTCTATGTCATTTTTATCAACAGTTTTAAATATATTTTCTGTTCCAAGTAAAAGTTGTTGCTTAAACAATTTAAAGTTTTCATATTCTTTAGCTTCATATTTTATCTCTGTTATTATGCAATTGTTTTCTGTAAGTCCTCCCTCTGATAGCTTTCCACCAGATATATAAATATATGAATTATCATTTTCTGATTCAAAGGCATATATTCTTGTCTCTACTTTATTTGAATCTCCATTTACATGGATACTTAAATTTGCACCAACAGATAATAGTTTTGTAAGTGCGTCTTTTGATGTGTTTTTTCTGTCTACTCCAAGCATAACATTTACTTTCATGTCTCTTTTTATAGCATTTTCAACAGATGCAAGTAATAGCTCAATGCCAGAGTCTTTTGATATTCCTGATACTATCCATGCTTCTTTAAAGTTTTCTTCTAGCCTTGTGTTTAATATCTTTCCCATCTGTACATCTTTTGGTTGGTTCATAAACTTGATATCCATATAATTTCCGCTCCTTTATATAATTTCATCTAATTTAAAATTTTAGCATATTACGGCATTAAAATCAATATTTTTGATTAACATAATTTTAGTATTTGCATAAAATAATATTGATACCACCTATATTTTGGAATAAAAATCTCATTTTGCGGAAACAATTATATTACACATAGAAATAGAGGTGAGTTATTTGACTATTAAAAGAGGAGATATGTATTATGCTGACTTAAGCCCTGTTATAGGCTCTGAACAAGGTGGTGTTAGGCCGGTTTTAATAATTCAAAACGATGTTGGAAATAAGTTTAGTCCCACTGTAATCGCAGCAGCAATTACCTCACAAACAAGCAAAAATAAGCTTCCTACACATATTAACATAGATTCAAAAGAATATGGTTTGATGAAAAACTCTGTTATTCTAGCAGAACAAATAAGAACTATTGATAAATCTAGACTTAAAGAGAAAATTGGTCAAGTTGATGAAACTATTATGGGGCAAGTGAATAATGCTCTTGGCATTAGTTTTGGTCTACAAGGTTAAAAATTAAGAGACTAGTATTTGTAAAAAACAAATTTAGTCTCTTTTAGTTTATGGTTATTATATATTTTCTATTACATTTTTTAGCTCGCTTATTTCTTCTATCTCACATACTTTTTTTCTTATCTCTGAAGCATTTGCAAAACCTTTTATATACCAACCAATATGTTTTCTCATTTCTCTTATTGCTGTGTATTCGCCTTTTTCTTTAACTAACATATTTAAGTGTTTTATTATCATGTTTTTAACATCTTCACATGATTTTTCTATTTTTTCTCCAGTGATTATTTCTTTAAAAATCCAAGGATTTCCTAGACTTGCTCTTCCTATCATTATTGCATCACAATTTGTTTTTTGAAATATCTCATTTGCGCTTTCTATGCTAGTTATATCGCCATTTCCAATCACGGGTATAGATACAGCTTCTTTTACTTCTTTTATTATATCCCAGTCAGCCTTGCCAGAATAAAATTCTTCTCTTGTTCTTCCATGTACAGTTATTGCAGAAATACCATTTTTTTCGGCTATTTTGGCAATTTGCACTGCATTTATATGCTCGCCATTCCAACCCTTTCTGATTTTTATTGTTACTGGAACATTTGATTTTTCTACGACTTTTTTTGTTATTTCATCTATTAGTTTTGGACTTAGCATTAGTTTTGAACCATCGCCATTTTTCACAACTTTTGGTGCAGGACATCCCATGTTTATGTCTATAATATCTGCATGTTTGCCAACTTCTTCTACAGTGCTTGCCATTATATCTGCATCAGAGCCAAAGATTTGAATTGCAAATGGCACTTCATTTTCTGCTTTTTGCATTAGTAGTTTTGTTTTTTCATCGTTATAGTACATTCCCTTTGCACTTATCATTTCACTATATGTAAGTCCGCACGCCAAATTCTTTGCATATGCTTCTATATGATATATCTGTTATTCCTGCCATTGGTGCTAAAAAAACATTATTATTTATTTCTACATTTCCTATTTTTATTTTATGAATCATTTTTATTTCCAATCTGTTTTTATTTAGGTTTTGCGGATTCACCTATAACCCTTATTCAAACATCTTTTTGTTTCGTCTACCACTTACACTAAGTAGTAATCCAAGTCCTGCAAAATTTGTAAGCATCGCACTTCCGCCATAACTTATAAATGGAAGCGGTATTCCTGTGATTGGCATAAGCCCTATATTCATACCAACATTTTCTAAAAAGTGTGCCAAAAACATTCCGGCAACTCCTACTGCTATAAATGAACCGTAATCATCTTTTGCAGTTTTTCCTATGTATATACTTTTCGCTATCAGTAATACAAATAGACTTACAACTAAACATGAAATTACAAATCCCATTTCTTCACTTATTACAGCAAATATAAAGTCTGTTGTTTTCATTGGCAAGTACCCAAGCTGTGTTTGATTTCCGCTGAAAAGCCCCATTCCCCACATCTTGCCAGAGCCTACAGCCATTTCTGATTGTATTATGTTGTATCCTGCTCCTCTAGGATCCATTTCTGGATTTAAAAAAACTAAAATTCTGTTCTTTGCATAGTCTGGCAAAACATATTGATATGCTAAAAATACACTGATAACTACAGTCACAACCGCGCCCACTATATACCAAATGTTTATTCCAGCCACAAAAATCATAAGTGCTGAAACAACTAAAAAGACCATAGCCGTTCCGTAGTCTGGTTGCTTTGCAAGTAGTAAACACGGCACAGCAATATATGCAAGTATTGCAAGTACTGATAAGGGTTTGTTTAATGTTTTTTTGTTTTTAAAATATTCTAAGAGCTTTCCGAAGCCCTATAATTAGTGTTATCTTTGCTATTTCGCTGGGTTGTATGCTTATTTTTCCTATTTGAAACCAACTTGTGGCGCCGGTTAATTGGTTTTGTGAATAATACTGCTACTAACGCTATTGCTGTTAATATATATGTTGGTATCCACAGTTTGCCAAGCAAGTCGTAATCTATGAATAATACTACTATCATTCCTATTATACCTACGCCGAAACCAAACCAACTGCTTGGTTACTTCGGAGGTGTCGCCATTTACTCCTCCATTTGCACTATAAAGTGCAATAATTCCAATTACAAATAATGCAAGAGAAATTATTATTATCATATAATCTAATGATTTTAAAATTTTTTTCAAATATCTTCCTCCTTGTTTTTTGGGGCACACATTTTTTGCCAATGTTTATTTTTGTACTGATTTTTATTTTTTATGGAGCACACTTAAGCTTAAGCTACATTTTTCAGTGTGTTTTGCGTCATTTTAAGTAGTTTTTTGCTTATTGTACAAAAATCTGAAAATCAATGATTTTCAGATTTTTTAGTTTCTTTTTTGGGTTTTGTACTAGTTTTTTTCACTGTTTTTTTGGCAGCTGATTTTGTTTTTATTTTGCTTTCTTCTTTTTTCGGTTGTCTTACTTCTTCTATCTCTTCTGTTTTTTCTTCGTTTTTTTCTTCTTCATTTTCTTTTAATAAGTCTGCTTCTTTAGTAGTTTCATCTTCGTTTTTGGCTTTGTTTAGCAATTCTTCTGCATGATTTAATATTTTTTCTGCAACTTCTTCTGCCTCTTGTTCAGACATTTTTACCGTTTCTTTTTCTTCTTGTTCTTCCTCTTCTTTGCTTTTTGGTGCTACTGGCTTTACATTTTTTATTGGAATATTTGCGTACAATGCTGGTCCTTCAAGCCCAACTTCTACCCCTCTAGTAAGTTCTACTTCTAATGATTCCTCGTCTATTTCTATGTATTTTTTTATCACATCGATTATTTCTTTTTTCATCATTTCAAAGAAATCTGGTGAAACACTTGCTCTGTCTTGCATAAGAACCAATTTTAATCTATCTTTTGCTGCTTGTTTTGATGCAATCTCTTTATCTTTTTTTTGAAAATTTTTAATAAAGTTTAAAACTGGCTCAAAAACTTCTTTCAATTCCATAATTCGTGCCTCCTAATCTACTTTACAACGTAAGTTTTTGGTTTAATGCTTTGCCAAAAATGCTTTAAACTTTTTCCAAGCTCCTTCTTCTTTTCCTGGTATTGTTACTTCTATATCTTCTCCTAAAATTCTTCTTGCTGTTTCCATATATGCTTTTCCTGACATCGATTTTGCATTTGTTACAGATGGCTCACCTTTATTTGTTTGAATAATAACATTTTCATCATCAGGTATCGCTCCGATTAGTTTTATTGATAATAATTCAACTATATCGTTTGCGTCCATCATTTCACCTTTTCTAACCATTTTTGTTCTTATTCTATTTAAAATAAGTTGTGGTTTTGGGAGACTACTTGATTCTAGTAATCCAACTATTCTGTCTGCATCTCTAACTGCTGATACTTCTGGAGTAGTAACAACCATTGCTCTGTCTGCACCAGCAATAGCATTTTTAAAGCCTTGCTCTATTCCAGCTGGGCAGTCTATAATAACATAATCGAACTCGATTTTTAAATCTTCGCATATTTTTTTCATTTGTTCTTCATTAACAGCATTTTTATCTCTCGTTTGGGCAGCAGGAAGTAAGAATAGACCCTCATATCTTCTATCCTTTATTAGTGCTTGTTTTAGCTTGCAGTTTTCTTCGACAACATCAACGATATCATAGACAATTCTATTTTCTAAGCCCATTACAACGTCTAAGTTTCTAAGACCTATATCTGTGTCTACTAAAGCAACTTTTTTTCCCATCATAGTAAGTGCAGTTCCTAAATTTGCAGCACTTGTTGTTTTACCAACGCCACCCTTTCCAGATGTTATTACAATTACTTCTCCCATAAATATCCTCCATTCTAGTGGCTTCCTTGAAAGCCGTTCCTCCGTACACAATTATGATATATATTATTGGTTAAAAAGTCAAGATTAACATAGGGTTTTTTATCTTTCTGTGTACACTTTATCTTTTTTGTAGAGTAAATTTAGAACAATAAAAAAGCAGACAACTTATATGTCCGCTATTTTCTTTTAATTTAGTATTTGAATAAATTTGAATGTGAATCTATATCAAATAATAATAAAATCAGTTTATCTTTTTCTATTTTATATATTAAAACCAAATCAGGTAATATGTGACAATCATAATACCCTTGCAAATTACCTTTTAATTGATGATTTTTATATTTTTCTGGCAAACTATCTCCTTTTGCTAATATATCAACTACATCATATATAAGTTTTGTATTTACTCCGTCTTTTTTGTACCTTTTTTAGACTTTGTTTAAACTTATTTGTAATTTCGATTTTATACATCTATTCTTCTCCTTCTATGTCTTTTGCTAATTCATCAGCACTGTTATATACTTTTGGAATTCTATCTTCTTCTAGTTCTTTAAAGTCTATTTTGCTGTAATCATGCAAATGGCCATACTCGCATATATAAGAACCATAACCATCATTTAGCTCTACAATGTTTTTTCGCTTTACTTCAAATGGTATTCCATTGCTTAATTTTACTTGATGTAAAAATATATTTATAGCTTCACTAAGTGATAGTCCTAAATCGCTTAGTATCGGCACAACCTCTTTTTTTATCTCATCATTTATTCTTACTGTAGACATCGCATTCACTCCCTTCACAATCATTATATCACATTTTGTATACATTTATCAACATTTTGTATGCATTTTTACCTATTTTTAAATTGGTTTGTTACTGTTCAAACTGAATTTATAGCAAAATCTGAATTATAATATTTTTATAATTTTATTATATTCTAAGATTTTGCCTTCTATCTTTCTAAATCATTCTTATTTGACTTTTCGTCTATTTCTATTCTACGATGTTGCCACCAGTTTCTTATTCTGTTGAACCATATTCTAAATATGCTTGTTCTTTCTTCTGGTATTTCGTCTGCCAACTCTTCTAAATCATTTTGTGTAAATTTTACTTCTTCTTTTTCTCTAGTATTTTTCTTATAATTTCTTAATTTTTTAAACTCTTCATTTGTTAATTGTTCCCCGTATTCGTTTGGATGATCATTAGATTTATGCTCTATTTTTTGCATTTCTTCTTCTAAATTAAAAGTGCTTTTTTCATATCTTTCATCGTATATTTGCCTTTTTTCATCATCAAACATTATTTCAAAAAGCTTGTCCTTCTTTTCTTCTTCACTTTTTTCTCCATTTGTACAGATTTCTTTATACTTTTCTAATATTTCTTCTTCTTTTTTAGTAAGTTCCACATTGTTTTTTTCTTTATACCTTATTATTCCAATTTTCTTTGATATATCGACAAAAGACACCAAAAGTTCTATATTGGCTTTTAGCTCTTTGGGTTCTATAGTCCCATTTGCAAGCCTAAACTCAAGCGTATCTTTACTATCATTTAAATTTGTAAAATTTAACGAAAAATATCGTTCACTTACATATGGCTCTTTTTCTGTTTGTACCATTTTTATCATTTCTTTATAACTGTAGACATTCATTGATGTGTCATCATATGATAACATTTCTTCTATTTTAGGTGCTATTGGTTTTGCAAATCCAATTCCTCTATGCTCTTCGCCAACACGATTTGTAATTTTATACATAATTTCTTCGCTGCTCTTCCACATTTCTAGCAAAGATTTCCACGCAAATTTTGTGGCTTCATCATTAGTTTTTTGTGAATCATCTTTTACTTCTAAATAGTCTGCTCCTATGTGTATATGTCCACCACAACTTCTATTTGTCTGCATACCAATCATTTTCAACTGCTCTGCTACTCCTAACACATTATCTACATTATTGCTTCTAAGTATTGGAGAGATTATTTCAACTCCTGGATATTTTTTATCTTGTATTGTATTATCTTCCTTTCCTCCGAACCCATTAAGCATCACACCGTACAAATAATCGCTTGCCGCACCAATCACTTCTAGTTCTACGCCAAGTGACATTTGTTTTGGCATATATATGTGTTCATGCTTCTTTATTATTCCATCTATATCCGTTAAATTTCTTATTATTGCATACTTTTTTAATACTTCTTCACGCAATTCCATTTTTCCGAGCAAATAACTTTGCATCTTTTAGTACTCTTTCAAGTCCATCTGTTACTGAATTTAGTACAATCAAATCGGCTTCATTTCCATTTAAATCTCCATATTTTCCATTTATTATGTTTTTTATTATATCGATTGAGCACGTATCTGATAAAAATAATAATTTTTGCACATTTTCTTCTTTAAAAATAATATTTGATACTGGTAATAGCTCTCCGTTAGTATCTTCTAATTTGGCGGTTAAAATCAATTCTTGTAAACGCTTATTTTTTTCGTCACATACAATTTTTAGTATTTCTGTTTCAGGAACTCCAAACTTTTTTAGTTTGCCAAATATTTCTCTATTGCCCTCTATTTTTAATAGATCTCTTATATCTAAATATTTCGATAGAACATATATTTTTGAATATTCGCTTAATCCATATCTTTGTATTTTTAATTCTCCATTTTCATCGTATTCTAATAGCTCAGCCCTTTCTTCTTTTGTCATTAAACTAATCTCTTTTATTTTTGAATACTCATTTAAAGCCTCTGCTTCTTGATTTACTAGTGCATTTAATAAAAGTTTATTAAAATAATTTTCATCTCTCCTATCACAAGCTGTTTGAACATAGTAGTCTATTTTAGATACTCTGCTTAATGAATCATTATATGCTTTTTCTAAATTTGTTAGTGATCTCACCTAATTTTCACCACCCGTTTTGTTCTTAAATATCTTTAGAATCTTTTCTGTTATACTTTTGGGCATATTACTTTGCGACTCTTCTTTCATTTTTGTTTTGTTCATGTAATCTTCATATAGCATTGCAAGAATTTCTTTTGCCTCTTTACTAATTGCTTGTTCTTTTAATTTTTTTGAACTGTCAAATATAACTCCATGCGTCATATCTGCATTTTGTCTTAAAAATTCCATAAATTCTCTCGGGATTTTTCTGACTAATATTCTATCTGTGTGTTCTAACACATCTAATACCTCTGCAAAAGCTTTTCTATATTTAATATCCATACTCAATCTCTATCACCTCAGTTTCTCTCAGATAATTGTCGTTTTCGTTTTTAGACACAAAAAATGAGAGAAAGATTTTTCTTTCCCCCATTATACTACATATTTTAAATTATTCCATAAAAACTTTATATGCTCTATAAGACATATATACATCGAATTTGCTTGTTACTTCATATGGTGAGTGCATTGATAGTACTGGTGTTCCGCAATCTATAACGTCCATTCCTTTGTTTGCTAGGATATATGCGATTGTTCCACCGCCACCTTCATCTACTTTTCCAAGTTCACTTATTTGGAATCTAACTTTGTTATCATCAAACAATTTTCTAAGCTCAGCTACATATTCAGCATTTGCATCGTTTGCTCCAGATTTTCCTCTTGCTCCTGTATATTTGTTTAGTCCTACACCCATTCCAAAGAATGAAGAATTTCTCTTTTCTGCTACTGATGCATAAATTGGGTCAAATGCTCCATCAACATCTGCAGATAACATCTTTGAATTTGCAAGTGCCTTTGCTATTGTGTTTGGTGTTTTTTCTTCTCCTCTTAAAGCAATCATTTCAAGAACGAAATTTTCGAATGCTCTTGCTTCCATTCCTGTGTTTCCAACACTTCCGATTTCTTCTTTATCTACTAAAATACATACTGCTGTTTTCTTTGGTTTTTCAACTTCACAAATTGCTTTTAAAGATGTATATGCACATACTTTATCATCTTGTCCATAACCTGCAACCATGCTTCTATCAAAGCCTAAACTCTTTGCATTAAATGCAGGAACAATTTCAAGCTCTGCGCTTATAAAATCTTTTTCAACTATTCCATATTTTTCATTTAAAAGTTTCATAATATTTAATTTTACTTTCTCTGAAACTTTTTCATCATTAAATGGAATGCTACCGATTAGAAGATTTAAATCTTCTCCCTCAATGCCTTCAGATAACTTTTTCTCCATTTGTTTTCTAGCCATGTGTGGAAGTAAGTCTGTTATAACAAATGTTAAATCATCTTCTTCGTTACCAATGTTTACTTCAACATTTTTTCCATTTTTCAAAGCAATAACGCCATGTATTGCTAGTGGCATTGTAACCCATTGATATTTTTTAATTCCACCATAATAGTGAGTTTTAAAATATGCAAATCCATTATCTTCATATAGTGGATTTGGTTTTAAGTCTAATCTTGGTGAGTCAATGTGTGCACCAACAACTTTCATTCCATTTTCAATTGGCTCTTCACCAATTACTGCAAGCACGATATTTTTGCCACGATTTATTTCATATACTTTGTCACCAGCTTTTAGTTTTTTAACTTTGCTGATTTCTTTAAAGCCGTTTGCCTCTGCAATCTCTTTAGCCTCTTTAACACATTCTCTTTCTGTTTTACCTTTATTTAAGAAGTTTATATAGCCATCATTAAAAGATAAAATCTCTTTTTTCTCTTTTTCTGAAAGCTCCTCCCAACCATTTTTATCATTCATCAAAAGCTCATCTTTAAGTTTTTGACCTGCTGTTTTTGTTTCTGCCATAATTATACCTCCTAACATTTTACTTTTCTAAATTATTATACACATATTAGAAATTATTATCAATAATTTTAAAAAAAGTAGTGGTTCTTTACTTTTTTCTTATAAAAACACCCTAATTGTTAAATCTAAAATCTAACAATTAGGGTTTAGTTTAATCCTTTAAGGTTATTGTTCTTTTATTTGACGTTGTTGGTTTTCTAAGTGATGTTGTCTTTTTGCTTGAAGTTGTTGTTCTTCTTGTTGAGGTTGTTTTTCTACTTGACGTTGTTGTCTTTTTGCTTGAGGTTGTTGTTCTTCTTGTTGAGGTTGTTTTTCTACTTGACGTTGTTGTCTTTTTGCTTGAGGTTGTTGTTTTTTTACTTGATGTTGTTGTTCTACTTGATGTTGTTGTTGAAGAAGGCTTCGTATAAAAACATACCATACAAGTATTTCCGCTGAAAACATGGGATTCTGTTTTTTGTACTTGGCCACATACTTTACATTTTTGACAATGAAGACTCGTGGTGTAGTATTCCCAACTACCTATATTGTCCTTACAGTAATGATTGCCAGATGTTGTTGTTCTTCTTGTTGAGGTTGTTTTTCTACTTGACGTCGTCGTTCTGCTTGACGTTGTTGTTCTACTTGATGTTGTTGTTGAAGAAGGCTTCGTATAAAAACATACCATACAAGTATTTCCGCTGAAAACATGGGATTCTGTTTTTTGTACTTGGCCACATACTTTACATTTTTGACAATGAAGACTCGTGGTGTAGTATTCCCAACTACCTATATTGTCCTTACAGTAATGATTGCCAGATGTTGTTGTTCTTCTTGTTGAGGTTGTTCTTCTTGTTGAGGTTGTTTTTCTACTTGACGTCGTCGTTCTGCTTGACGTTGTTGTTCTTCTTGTAGACGTTGTTGCTGATGCTCCTTTACAATCTGGACAAATTTCATCACTACAAGAACAATCTTGAGTATGATCAGTATCATTAACATTATCACAATAATAAAACGCACTATAGCTTACTATTCCACAAAATCTACATTTTTTATAGTAAATTTTATATACCCTGCCATCACAACCTGGAAGAGTACATGGAATACTCCAATAATCATTAAGCCATTTGCTTATTTTTCCTGTTCCTCCACAAGTAGAGCATACTGAACTTGAACCTCCGCCAGTACTACCACCTCCGCTGCTTCCGCCACTACTGTGACTATATGGGCAATGAGTTGTACAATAACTACTATGTGAAGAACACCATGAACCACATGATGAACATTTTGCTCCACTATATGATACTTTGTTACTACATCCTGCACATGAACATACATATGTTGTTGTACTTCCGCCTCCGCTACTGCCATGAGTATATGGACAGTGGTCTGTGCAATAATTTGAATGGCTTGAGCACCAAGAACTACATGATGAACACTTTGTACCACTACTTGATACTGTATTACTACATCCCGCACATGTACAATAGTATGTAGTAGTTCCGCTACTGCCATGGTTATAAGGACAGTGTGTACGACAATATCCATATCCACTATGTGTTGAACATTCAGAGCCACATGTTGAACAGTATGTTCCTGATGTTGTTACGACATTGCTACATCCATAACATTTACAACTATATGAAGATGATACTCTTGTTGCAGAAGCTGTTAAAGTTATATTTCCTTCTGGCATCTTGAATGAAGTTGATTGTGATGTTTTATCTGATACCAAACTTGTATTGCTCGAGGTCCATTTCGAAAATGAATAACTATAACCAGTCGAACTTTCTATCATTGCATCTATGCTTACAGTTGCACCATAATTATATGTACCTGCGCCAAATACTTTTGATATATAATTGCCAGCCACTAGTGTTACTGTATAACTATTTACATTCCAATGCGCATATATGCTATGTGCCGTTGAAGTTGTCACCACTGTACTTTCTGTAACTTGCGTTCCTCCTGTTGCAGCCGTATACCATCCTAAGAAGTCATATCCTGCTCTTGTTAGTGTTGGCAAGTTGCCATTGTTTCCATAGGTTTTGTCTAAATACATTATTCTCTTTGTTTCTGTTGTTGTTCCTCCGTTAGGATTAAATGTAACCTCTACTGGACAATCACTTATTATTAGTGTTGCTGTATTACTTGTTGCTTCTGTATAGTTTCCTGCCGCTGCAAGATTTGCTACTACATAATATGTGTTTTCCTTACTAGGTGCACCTCCAGTAGTTGTTGCACCATGTACACTTGTTGTTTTTGTTGTTAATGCAGTATCAATATAATATGTGTAAGTTATTGTTCCTGTTGGTGCTTCTGCTCCTGTTGGAACAATAAATGTTGGTGCATCTATTGATATTGGATTACGATTGTAATTTGCCGTTTTATTGTTTAGTATGACTGTTGGTGTATATGGCTTTATCGCAAATGTTATTTTTATTTCGCCTTTATATGCTCTTTTACCTGTTATTGTAATTGTTGCCGTACCAACATTTATATTGTTTTCATATTTTACTTCATAATGTTTATCCTTTTGTAATACTCTTGCACCATCTTTTACATTTGGTTCTGGTATTATTTCTTTTGATGTGTATATATATTCTGTTTTGTCTAATGTAGCTGTTATTTTTTCGTTTGTAATGTCTACATATTCTACTTCTACTGTTGTATATGCAACATTTCCAGCTAAGTCTTTTACCCATATATATGTTTGATTATCTACATTTACATCAAAACTTATTGTTTCTTCATTCGATACTTCTTGCAAATAGTGCCATGTTGTAGGTTCTGTTTCTAATGTGCCAACTACATATGCTACAAGCCCTGAACCTTCATCTGTTATTGTTGTTGTTCCTCTAAAGTCTGTGTCGTTTACTGCTCCTGCTTCTGAATCTAATATTACCTTGCCTATTTCTGGAGGTATGTTGTCTATATTTTTTATCTCTTTTGATGACATTTCTCCAAATAATGTCTCGCTGTTTGTTTTTTTAACGACTACTGCATCTATTATCATGTTTTCTTCTATATAGATTGTTTCTATTTTGTCTTCTGCAACTTTCCACTCTCCACCTGCTAGCCTATACCATTTCTCGTATATGCCAGTTGCTGCATCTGGATATGTTATTACCACTGTTGAGCGTTTTGTCCAACCTTCTGTTGGATTGTTTTCTATCACAATTCCACCTGGTATGTTATTTAGCTTTCCTGTATCATATTCAACTGACTCTGATACATGTCCTACATTATCTTGTGCTCTTGTTATTATTTTGTAATTTTTGTTTGGTTTATTGTTTGTAACCTCTATTGTAGGATTCTCTATGTCTTCTACATTTACCCATGTGTATGTGTCGCTATCTGATAATTTATATCCTATCTCTATTCTCATTAAGCCAGAACCAACCGCAGGATCTCTTTGATTACATGTTATTCTAAATGAATGCTCATCAAATATTTGAACAGTTGGTGCATCCCTTGTTGGTGCCCTTGTATCTAATATTGTACTTTGCATATCAGCTTCTATTATTGTGTCATTTCCACTATTCCTAAACCATGCAAATACTTCGTTATTTCCTTCGCTTAAATATATCTCTGTGCTATCAACTGCTCTCTTCCAACCAGAATCAGTTGCTGTCGGTACTGTTGGCATTGTTCCATCTGTTACATGTTTTATATACATATATTTTGCATCTGTTTCTATGTGTATTGTCGCTTTTTCTTTTGATACATATGCTTCGCCATTATTTATTTTTATTGAAGCTATTGTTGGTGCAACTGTTACATCGCCACTGTCTTCAGCTTCTTCTATTTTAGTAACAATGACTGTTGTTTTTGATGATTCACTACCCTCATCAGTTGTCTCTGTGGCAGTTACTATATAGCTTCCGTTTTTTTCAACTTCTGCTATAAATACATTTTCTTCACCATCTTTTTTAGTAGCTGTTTTGCCTCCAACTGTTACAGATGTTATTTCTCCATTTTTAGTTGGTGTAACTATTACTTCTACTATTCCGTTTTCTGTGTTTTCTGCTGTTACAATTGGTCCTTCCAATGTCTTCTCATCTGCTGTATATATTTTTTCATTTCCTTCTATATACAAACCTTTTACATAGAAGACCGTTCCTAATTTATCGTATATGTAGACATCATCAACATCAAAAGTTACAGTATCGTTATTTATTTCTTTATATTTTTTACCTGTTTTTAACTTTTCATAATCTATTGTATTTAGATCAATTAGATACGCGGTTAATTCATCATTGTCAAAACTTACAAAGTTATTTGGTGGGTTTATTACCTTAACTTTTCTAAAACTTTTATTTATTGTTGCCTCATCTATTCCTGTTTTTGAGTTAGCAAGCTTGACAACTTCAACTCCACGCTTAACCTCTGTTATTTCATGTTTAAACTTTGTAACTACAGCTTCATCTAGTGAACTAGAACTAGTTGCTATTCCTATGGCTGCAAGTATTATAATTACAACAATCGTTAAAACAACGGTTATCATTGTTATCCCGATTTCGCTTTTTGTCTTTTATCATTATTTTACCTCCGTTCATGTAAAGGGGTGTTCACTAATTTTTTATAGAGCACACCTAAGCTTAAGCCACATTTTTTCATAAATTAGTTTACGCTACCTATACAAGAAAAATGATTATAATCTCTCTAATATATTTTTAACATTTCTTTTTTGTAATGTCTATAGGTTATTTTTTGCATTTTTCTCTAAACAAAGGTTTTATCTCTCTTTAGCCCATAAAAACAGCTAAAACAGTGGGGTTTGCTCTTTTTTGTTAATTATTAAATTTTGGTTACGCTATTGTTACATTATTGTTACAAAGCATATTTAACAAAAAGAACATTTTCGTAAAACAAATTTTATATTTTACGAAAATGTTCTTTCTATGATTTTGCAAGTTTTATCACTTCTTCTATCGCTTTTTCTATGCCTATTTCGCTTGTGTTTATTACTAAGTCATAATTCTTTTTATCTTTCCAATCTTGATTTGTATAATATGTGTGATAATTTTCTCTTTTTTTATCTGAGATTTCCATTATTTCTTTTGCCTTTTGTGGATCTACTTTGTATGATTTTTCTATTCTTTCTATTCTATCTTTTTCATTTGCACAAATAAAAACTTTTTTCGAATTGTTCTTTAATATGTATGTTGCACATCTGCCAACAATCACTGCACCACCTTTTTGGGCAATGTCTCTTATTGCATCTGATTGCACCATAAACAATTTATCTGCTGCTGCCATCTCTTTATATGATGTTGTCTTTTCTTCTTTTTCATATGCGTTCACAGAAAACTCATACCAAAAGCTATCTAAGTCTGCCTCATCTACTTGTTTAAACAAGTTTTCATCGATTCCGTTTTCTTTGGCAGCTTTTGTTATTATTTCTTTGTCATAATATTCTAGGTTTAATCTCTTTGCAACCTCTTTAGCAACTTTTCTTCCGCCACTTCCAAGCTCTCTTCCGATTGTGATTACTATGCCTTTCTCTTTTTTATTTTTGTTTTCCTTCTTTTCTTCTCTTTTTGTTTCACATGGAACAATTTTTTCTGCTTCTTTTTTCTTAGGTTTTAATAGCTTTTCAAACCACGAATTGTTAGACATAAATATCACTCCCCAAAAAATAAATATAATACTACTACAATAACACAACTTTTTATATATGTCCATAGAAAAAGGCCAGGATTTTGCATCCTAGCCTTCTCTTATATTTACGCTTCTGTATTGGTTAATTTTTCAAGTTCTAGTAGTCTATTCCATCTTTCATCTACTTCTTTTTGTAGTTCTTCTATCATCCACTCATTACCTGGTTTGAATAAGTGTTTGAATCTCTTTTGCATTTTTAGGAACTCAGCTACAGGAAGTTTTTCCTTTGGTTTGTAGTTTACTACATATCTTCCATCGATTACTTCATATAGTGGCCAGTAACATGTTTCTACAGCAAGCTTGTTTATTTCCATTAAATCATCTGAGTTGTATCCCCATCCTCTTGGGCATGGAGCAAGTACATTTAGGAAGCATGGTCCTTCTGTGTATATTGCTTTTTCAGCCTTTTCTGTAATATCTTTAAAATTACCAATTGCAGCTGTTTGGGCAACATATGGTAAATGATGATTTGCAAGTACCTCTGTTAAGTCTTTTCTCTTTTGTTGTTTTCCTGGCACTACCTTTCCTGCTGGTGATGTTGTTGTGTCTGCAAATCTTGGTGTTGCTGATGAACGTTGAATACCTGTATTCATGTATGCTCCGTTATCATAACATACATAAACCATATCATGTCCTCTTTCCATAGCTCCTGATAGTGATTGTAGACCTATATCATATGTTCCACCATCTCCACCAAATGCTATAAATTTGAAGTGTTCGTCTTCACCTATTTTTCCTTTTTTCTTCATTACTTTATAGCATGCTTCAACACCTGACATTGTTGCTCCTGCATTTTCGAATGCATTGTGTATGAATGAATCTCTCCATGCTGTGTATGGATAAATGAATGATGATACTTCTAGGCATCCTGTAGCGGCTCCTATTACTGCGTGATCTTCTTTCTTTAATCCACGAAGTACAGCGTTTACAACTACTGGGGCTCCGCATCCTGCACACATTCTGTGGCCAGATGCTAATCTATTTGGTTTTTGAATTGCTTCTTTTAAATTATATGCCATTTTTCTTCCTCCCTTCTAACCTTTTAGTCCTAAATATCTATATGGATTTTCAACTTTTCCTGTCTTTTCGATTTCTGCTAAATCGCTATATACTTTTTCGATATCTTCTGCTTTAACATCTCTTCCACCTAATCCATAGATGTAGTTAACTGTTTTTACTCCAGTTACTCCGAAAGAATGCATTGCGCATGTTGTATCTGTGTATAAAGGACCTGCAGCTCCATTTAAGCTATCTGCTTTATCCATTATTGCTACGACTTTTGCTTTTGATAATGCTTTTGCAAGCTCTTCGCCTGGGAATGGTCTGAATACTCTTGGTTTGATTAAACCAACTTTTTCTCCTTTAGCTCTAAGCTCATCTACTACATATTTAGCTGTTCCAGCTGTTGAGTTTAATACTACGATTATTCTATCAGCATCTTCTGTTTTATATTCCTCAAATAGACCATATTTTCTACCTGTTAATTTTTCAAACTCTTCTGATACTTCTAATATAACCTTTTTAGCATTTCTCATTGCTTCAGCTTGTTGGAATTTGTGTTCAAAGTGATATGGTTGAACATCAAGTGGTCCAACAGCTATTGGCTCTTTCGCATTTAATAAGAAATGTTCTGGATGATATTCTCCAACAAATGCTTTGGCTTTATCATCTTCTAATAGTTCTATGTTTTCAATAGAGTGTGATGTTATAAATCCATCATAGCAAACCATTAATGGCAAATGTACATCGACATGCTCTGCTATTCTATTTGCCATTAAAACGTTATCATATGCTTCTTGGTTTGTTTCACAGTACAATTGAATCCAACCTGCATCTCTAGCTCCCATTGAATCTGTATGATCGTTATGTATGTTTAATGGTCCTGAAACTGTTCTATTAACACAAGACATAACTATTGGAAGTCTTGAACTTGATGCTATATATAATATTTCCCACATAAGTGAAAGTCCATTTGCAGAAGTTGCTGTCATAACTCTTCCTCCTGCTGCTGATGCACCAACACATGCACTCATTGCACTGTGTTCACTTTCAACTGGGATAAATTCTGTATCTACTTTTCCATCATTTACGAATGTTGAAAAATATTGTGGCACCTCTGTTGAAGGTGTTATAGGGAAAGCAGCAACTACATCTGGATTGATTTGACGCATTGCATTTGCAACTGCTTCGTTTCCACTTAATCTCTCTCTAATACTCATTTATTTTTCTCCTTCCTTTTCTTTTAATTTTTATTCCATTGTGATTGCGCCAAAAGGACATGCTTTTGCACATACTCCGCAACCCTTACAATAATCAAAATTGAAGTCTGTTCTCTTTCCACCTTCAACTACTGGTATTGCACTATCTGGACATGTTGGAACACATAGTCCGCATTGTTTACATTTATCTTCATGGAATACTGGTCTTCTTGATCTCCAGTCTCCTGTCTTAAACTCCTCTGAGTTTGCAGCTGTGTAGATTGTTCCACCTGGTGTCATTTCTTCCCATGTTGAATCTGGATTTATTGTTGTTCTTTTTTCAGACATTTCTATCTCTCCTCTCAATTATTCTTTAATGTTTTATAGTCCTTTTACTTCATTTAAAGAACGTTTTAATGCAGCCATATTACCATCTATAACTTCTGGTTTCTTAGCAAATTTGTGTTTGAAAGATTCAACCATATCATCTAAGAAAGCTTGCTCTTCCATTATTCCACTAACTTTTACTATTGCTGCAAGCATTGGTGTGTTTGGAAAATACTTTCCAAGTGTTTCTATTGATATTGTTTTTGCATCAATTGTGCAAACCTTTCCTTTATATCCTTTTAGTAAAGGTCTAACTTCATCCGGTGTTTTAGTTGTGTTTATAACTATAGCACCTTCTTCTTTTAAACCTTTAGTAACATCAACGCTTTCTAGTAATGAATCGTCTACAACAACTACATAGTCTGGTTCATAAATGTTGCTGTGAATTGTTATTTTTTCATCGCTTATTCTATTGTAAGCAGTGATTGGTGCGCCCATTCTTTCAGGTCCATATTCAGGGAAACCTTGAATATATTTGCCTGTATTAAATGCAGCATCTGCTAGTAATAAAGAGGCTGTTTTAGCACCTTGACCGCCTCTGCCATGCCATCTTATTTCAACTAATTTATTCATTTTCATCCTCCTATTTAAAAATTACAATGATAGTATATATCCGTATTTTTGTAGTGTCAACAATATTTGTAACTTAAAATTCTTGTATATTTTTGTGCTTTAATATATACTTTTCCTAGGTGATGAAAATGTCAGTTATTTACTATTACACGAAAAATGAGAATTTGCCTATATTTTTAAAATATGGCATAAGACTTTCAAAAAACTTTAATAAAGAACTAAATATAAACGGCTATGTTAAGCCCTTTTTAATTGGTTTATTGAATCCAAAAGATGATTTAGAAAAATATAATTCTAATGATTATGCTTGTTTAAAATTAGATATTTTAGATGACCATTTAAGAGTTATAGATAAAGAACTTATTAACAATTATAACGGAGAGCAACTTGGCTATACACAAATTAACAATTATATATTTGGAAGCTTAAAAAATCCCATCGTTTTAATTGATACATCGGTAATCTCTGATAAGATTTCTATTTATAATAAAACAATTGATATTCCTCTTCTGTTTGATAATTCTGAAGAATTTTTCTATGAGTTAGAAGTTAGAAAAATTATAGATGAAATGCCAATAAAAGAAGTTTATGAAATTTTAAAAAACAAAGAAAGTTAAATTTAAAGTAAGCGTGAATATTTGAAGTGCACCCAGAGTATTAGATTTATGTCTAACATTTTTGGCGCACTTCATTTTACACTTTAGCGCTAACACTCATTTTATAACCTTATTTTGCTTGTTAAAGCATTGCCATCAACGGTTATTTCAACTTCATTTATTTCTGTTATTTCTGTTAAAGAATTTACCACAGAATATATTTTATGTAGTTCTTCAAGTTCATTCTGCTCCTCAGTTTTGTACTCACTTGAAAAATCAATTTTTATTTTATCGTTTTCTTCTTTACATGAGTTAACCTTTGTGCCAGTTGGTATTGGTGAAACTAGTCCCTCAGTGTTAGGACCTTTTAAAAGCTCGTTTATGATTGTTCCCGCCAAATCATTTTTTATGCTACTCAATTCTACATTTCTATATTCTTTCGTAAGCTCTCCGTTCTCTGGGTTTGAAAAATACAAAACAACCTTTGTTTCTAATCCTGTAGTTTGATTTGAAATCTCATCGTTAAGATTTTTATTTCTTGATATTGTGAGACCTATGACACATACTATTATCATAGCAAGTACTAAAACAGATTTTACTTTATTCATTAAAATCACCTCCATTAAAATGTATGCTTATCCAATAGTTTTATGAATTTATTTTTTGATACATTATTTATAGCTTAAATCAAAGAATATTATTACTTATTTCATCCTTTTAGTTAAAGCATAATTTCAAATGAAAATGTTGCTATTCAACATTAAAATTGCATATAGAACATAAATATGTTTTTAAAATGTGCTCCATGAAAATGGTATGATTCAGTATTTGTCATAAATCAAAGCTAAATAGTAACATGAACATCAGCTTAGAAAAATAATTGTTCGCCTTCTGTTGGTTTAACATAGATATGTCACACAGTAACAAAATAAAATAAAAAAGGAAATACCAGAATATGATATAATTTAT
>CAKPEF010000013.1 GCA_934149305.1 uncultured Clostridia bacterium | reverse complement strand
AAATATTATTTAGGAGGGTGAACAATTCACTGATTATTTTGCTTTATTTGGGGTGAACTTTTCATTGGTTATTGACACAAAAAGTGGCAGGTTAAAATATACCCTCCACTTCTAAATTGTTTTATGAGTTTTTATCGTTTATTTGAATACTTGCATTTCTGCAAAATCCTGAACAGTAGTATTTTTATGGAGCACACCTAAGCTCCTCTACATTTTTATAGCACACATTTACATTTGATATATACTTTTATTTTTGAAGACTAAATAGTAACAAAAGACGATACTTTTTATCGTACCGTCTCTCTTTTTCTAATTATTTATTAATCTGCAAAATCAAACTCATCTTTTGTTTTCTCTTTAAATGCTTGGAATACCTTTTCAGCTTCTGCTTCATCATCTAAGCTAACATAGCTTTCATCGTCTTCTGTTCCTTCGATTCTAAATATTACTACTTCTCCTTTTTCTGCATCTTCGACTGGAAGTAATACTACATATTCTTTGTCGTCTACAGTTACAACATCAAGGAATTCAAATTCAATCTCATTTCCTTCTTCATCATTTAATATTATTTTATTGTCTAATTCATCGAATTCAAAATCCTCTTCTAAATTTTTGTTTTCTTCATCCATATCTAATTCTCCTTTCTTTTTATGTAGTGCACAATGTATTTTGTGCTACACTCTATCTAGATACATCTGCAATATATATTGTGCAGATATAGTATCTACTATTTTTTTCTTTTTATTTTTGTCAACTCCCAATGCTGTCATTGTTTTATGTGCTGCAACAGTTGTAAGCCTTTCGTCTATTTTAATTATTTCTAGTCCGAATTCTTTTTCGAGTCTAGTTATAAACTGATCTGTTTTTTCAGCTCGTGGCCCTCTTGTTGCATTCATGTTTAATGGATACCCAATAACAATCTTTTCTGCTTTATATTCTTTTATGAGCTCGCCTAATCTTTCAATTAATCTTTTCATATTTCCGCCATGCTCTATGGACTCAACACCTTGTGCCGTTATACCAAGAGCATCTGATATAGCAACTCCTGTCCTTGCCTCTCCATAATCTAATCCTAGTATTCTCATTCGTTTACTCCGATATATTCTTTTACTAATTCTTCTAATAATTCATCTCTTTCTAATTGTCTAATTAAACTTCTTGAATCTTTGTAACTTGTGATATATGTTGGATCACCAGATAGTATATACCCAACTATTTGATTTATTGGATTATAACCTTTTTCTGCCAAAGCTTCATATACTTGTTTTAGTATTTGCTTTGAATTTGCTTTTTTTTCTTTTTCAACCTTGAAAAAAATCGTATTTTCTGAATCCATTTGAATTTCCTCCTTATTTTATCCAAAAAAACCTCCTCTACCTTTTTTTACTAGATTTCTTGGATATACTTGTTCTACAACTTCATTTATTGCCTCTAAAAAGTCTGCCGAGTATCCTCTAAAGCTCATTGTTCCTTTGGCTAATGATTCTGTATATTTTACATAGTTATTCAAGTTGTAAGGAATAACCGAATATTTTATTTTGTTATTTAACAATGTATCTGTAAAGGTCATCTCTGGGTCTTTGAAATAAGATAATCCCTCTATTATTTTTTTTGGTGTTAATATACACTTTGTATATTTGTTTATTATTATTCTTATTTTTGACATATCTATATTTCTGTTTTTCATTTCTCTTAAGAATAGTGTTGTTTCTTGCATTTTCAAAATATCCATATCTTGAATTATAAATATATCCGATGCATATTCAAAGTAATCTATAGGAGTTGTAAAATCTGCATCGACTATAGTTACATTATTGTTGTTTTTGGCAGTGTCTAATATTGCTTTATGCTTGTAGCTTCTTCTAATATCAGACATAGTACCAGGAACAGTTGTATACACCTTTAAATATTTTGAGATTGGTAGGTATTTATCTTCTCCTTGTGACATGCATTGCATACATTCAGAAGCCATTTTTCTAAGTGTCTTATCACTTTGATTGTATATATAATACATACTTTTATCTCTTGTCATATCTAATATTGCTGTTAGCACTTTTTGGTCAGCAAGTGCATTGGCTACAGCATTTGTCATAAATGTTGTACCTGCTTTATTAGCACCCACAAAAACGACCAATTTCTTTTGCGCATAAGAAACAACTTGTGTTGCTTCATAGATATTTCTTTCTGTTGGCACTGGCATTCCTATTCCTTGTTTTCTTTCATTTGCCAATCTTTCTTGTTCTTCTTTTAATCTTTGCTTTTCTGCTTCTATTTCTGCCTGCGCTCTTCTGATTTTTTCTTGTTCTATTGCAAGTCTTTCTCTCTCCTCTTTTATTATCTTTTGTTCAGCTAAATCAGCTGCATTACTCCTATCTTGAACATTATTTTCTGCTTTATTTTGTACTACAGTTTCAACTGGTTTTGATACTGCTTTAGCTACTTCTGCTTGTCCATTTTTCTTGTTTTCATCTTGCTCTCTTTGCATTTTTAAAATTGCTTCTCTTCTTGCAATTTCAGCAGCTTCTTGTTCTTTTATTCTTTGTTCTATCACATTACTTTTTGGTGTGCTATCAACAACACTGACTAATTTGTCCTCTACGGTACTATCTTTTTTTACGGTTATCTCTGTATCTTGTCTTTGTTTTGGAGTTTCTGTAACTATTTTTTCTACTTGTATGTCACTACTGTCATTTGCTTTAACTGGCACTGTATTTTCTACAACTGGATCTACTATATCATTATTGGATTGCAACGCTTTTTGCCTAGCTTCTGCCTCTTTTTTGGCTCTTTCTGCTAGTTCCTTTTGCTTTCTAGCTTCTTCTTCTTTTTTAGCCTTTTCTGCAAGTTCTTGCTGTCTTCTAGCCTCTGCCTCTTTTCTAGCTTTTTCCGCAAGTTCCTGTTGTCTCTTTGCTTCTTCTATTTGAGCTTGTTTTGCAAGTTCTTGTTGCCTTCTCGCCTCTTCTTCTTTTCGTGCTTGTTCTTCTAATCTTTGTCTTTGGGCTTCTGCTTCTTCACTTGCTTTTCTAGCGCTTTCAGCTTGCTCTTTTAATATTTCTTCTTTTTTACTTAACTCCGCTTGTCTACGCCTAATCTCCTCATTAGTATCATTCTTGATACTTGGTTCGTTTTGAGAATTTTTAGGCTCTTTGTTAATCATCTTTTTAAAAACACCAAAAAAGTCTTGTGAGTGCTTTCTTTCTATTTTCTTGACATTTGGCACATTCTTGCTCTCATTTTCTTTTTTAGTTTCCTGGTTATTTGCCGACAATAATAAAAATTTATATTTTGGATCGCTATATATGACTTCTTGTATATCTTTTGGAAGCCATGAAGCTATCACTTTAAGTTGTGCTCTACTATACTGACTTGCTATCTGGTCAAATGTTGGAACATATTTTTCTGGTTCTTCTCTTATTCTGTCATAAAAGTTAAGAATATTCATCATTTGCATTTCATCAACTTCATCATCTCTAATTATGCCTGTTTCGTTTATTGAACCCGAGTCTATATCTAAATATTCTTTTGCTTCTTTTTTAGTTTTTGGTCTTTTTATTACTTCGCATAAGTTGCTGACTGTTCTATCTTCTCCAATCAATATGTTATATATTCCTATGCTATAAAGTCTAACAATAAATTTATCATCTTTTGTTCTTCTATCTGAACATATATATATGATTTCCGCATCTTGAACCTCATCTGTTATACTGTCTACATATGAAAACAATTTTGCATCTAATTGCTCTATATCTTTTGCTTTAAATTGTTCCATATCTTCGTGAATTACAATAACATTATATGTTTTGTCTCTCTTAACTTCATCTACAAGTGCCTTAAAATAAAACACATTTTTATATTCTAAAGTTTCACCATATTTATTATAGTAACTTTCTGTGATATTCTTAGACCAATTTTCTGAAGCTATTGCAAAAAGCACTTTCATACTATCACCTTCCTGTTAAATTATTAAACATTCCAATTTCTATGTATCTTACATTTTAAAACATGCGACATATAAATGTCACAACAGATCATATTCACAAAACTATGCTTTATAGTTAAAAATAGCAAATATTAGTGGTATGCATTGAAAAACAACCCAACCAATTATACAAGCAGTAATCCAACCAAACCCTTGCTCTTTTTTATCTAATTTCTTATTACCCACAATAAAGAAATTAAATGCACCTATCGTTAAGAAAATAAAGAATATTGGTGTACTATAATATCTTGCAACCTCTAGGTAATATGCTATGGTGCCAACACCTTTGTCGTTGTATTTATCTGATAGTTCAGCAATTCTTCTTTCTTTTTTGCTAAATTTTTTCATCACTTCTTCGCTAGAATTATTTAGGTTAGCATCTTTTAGTGTATCTTCTTCATCTTTACCTACTGTAATGTCTTCTCTTTCTGAATGAGCGTTGTCATTTATTGCAGTATCTTCTACATTATTTTCTTCATTCGTACTTAAAATCTCGCTTATTGATGCTTGAGACATTGCTGGGAATGTTATAAGTGATATTATCATAGATATTATAAAGATTATTTTTCTCATATTTCCTCCTTTATGCCTAAAATCTATTTTTAGACAGTTCCACATAAATATGATACTACATATCTTAGAAAATATCAAGAAAAAAACGATGTTTATAGGCGAATTTCATAATTTTCCATTCTTATTTGCATTAAATTTTTCAAATAGTCCATCACACCTTTTTTTGTTATCTCTTTGGGTAATTTTATATCTATTTCTTTTATTGGTTTTCCATCTAAATCGATTGTTATTTTTCCAATTATTGTATTTTCTTTCACTGGTGCTATAAACCAGTCTTTAACATCATATCTGTATGTTATTTTTTGCTTATTTTCTTTTAAAATTGGCGTTTTTATTTCACCATTTAAGACAATTCTATAATTGGTTGCAATGCTCTTTTCTACTCTTATGTAGAATTCTTTTCGCATATTTTCGCAAATATCAACTATTTCAAGGTTATTAAAACCATAATTTAATAATTTTACGCTGTCTTCTGTTCTTTGCTTCTTATTTCCACATCCAAGAGCAACCGAAATTAGTGTTCTTCCATTTCTAGTTGCTGATGCAACTAAGCATCTGCCTGCATTTCCTGTAAAACCTGTTTTCACACCATTTGCACCCTCATAAGAAGATAGTATTTCATTTGTTGTACCTAATATTTTCGTATTTTCATTAACTTTTATATTTACACTTCTTTCTTTTACGATATTGGCCAAGTATTCTATATTTAGCAAGTATTCCGCTAATTTTGCCAAATCATATGCACTAGAATAATGATTTTCGGCATCTAAGCCATGCGGTGTTGTAAAATGTGTGTTTTCAAGCCCAATTTCTTTTGTTTTTTCATTCATCATATCACAAAAATTTTGAACACTTCCGCCCAACATGTTCTGCTATAGCTATTGCAGCATCATTTCCAGAATGTATAAGGAGTCCTTTTATTAAATCTCCAAGTGTCACTTTGTCTCCCGAGCGCAAATTTATTCCTGAGCCCCCAATACTTGCCGCAATCTTGCTAACAGTGACAATATCATCTAAATTTCCATTTTCATAAGCTACTATCGCTGTCAATATTTTTGTTGTTGAAGCGTTAGGCACTTTAGCATATGAGTCTTTTTCATATAAAATCTCACCATATGTCTTGTCGTACAATATAGCATTCTTCGAGTTTAGCACCATATTATTGCTAGAAACAGTTTCGAGCAATTCCACATCATTTTCTTCTACAGTATCATCATAAAAAGCATATACACTCGAAAAAAGAATTCCTATTATTAAAACAAAACCAACAAATTTCTTCATTCTTCTACCTCCAAGACATTTAGCATTTTTCTATTTTATCTTATGTATTTTGTTGTACATACATTACACCAATTTTATTAAACTTGTATATTATATATAGAAAACACTTATTAAACGAGGTGATTAAATGAAATCTGTGTTATCAATACAAAATGTTAGCAAAGTTTATCAGGATGATAACGGTGAGGTTTTAGCAATAAAAGATTTTAGCTATGATTTTAATAAGGGCGATTTTGTAAGTATTGTTGGTCCAAGTGGTTGTGGAAAGTCCACTCTACTTTCTATTATAGCAGGGTTAGATACTCCATCTGCTCGGAAAAATATTTTTAGATAAAGAAGATATAACTGGCAAAAAAGCAAACATTGGATATATGCTTCAAAAAGATTATTTGCTGGAATGGCGTAGCATTTTAGATAATGTTTGTTTCGGACTTGAAATAAAAAATATGCTTAATAGTGAGACAAAAAGCTATGCTTTAAATTTATTAAATACCTATGGTCTTGCCGACTTTATAAACAAATATCCTGCCCAACTTTCTGGTGGAATGAAACAAAGAGTAGCACTTATTAGAACTCTTGCAACTAGGCCAGACATTCTGCTTTTAGATGAAGCTTTTTCTGCTCTTGACTATCAAACAAGACTTTCTGTTACAAACGATGTGTATAAGATTATAAAACAAGAAGGCAAAACTGCTATAATGGTAACTCATGACATCCCTGAAAGTATAAGTATGTCAGATAAAATAGTGGTTCTTAGCAAGCGTCCTGCTATTCTTAAAAATGTACATGATATTACTTTTGATATACCAAACCGTACTCCTCTTAACTGTCGTGAAGATAGTAAATTTAGCAAATATTTTGATACTATTTGGAGGGAGTTGAACGATAATGAGTAAAGAATGTATTTCAGAAGAGCGAAAAAAATATTTAGCTAATAAAAGAAAAAGAAAAATTGCAATTTTAGCCACTCAAATATCTATACTTGTCGGCTTTATTATTATTTGGGAAGTGCTTGCAAATTTGAATATTATCGATGGTTTTTTAACAAGCCAACCATCTAGAGTTTTAAATACAATTTTAAATTTGTCTTCTAACAATTTACTTATGCATCTTGGTGTTACCTGCCTTGAAACAATTGTAGGCTTTTTGCTTGGTACAATATGTGGCACAATAATTGCATCACTTTTGTGGTGGTCTAATTTTGCTTCTAAAGTTGCCGAGCCATTTTTAGTTGTTTTAAACAGTCTTCCAAAAGTTGCGTTAGGTCCAATTATAATTGTGTGGGTTGGTGCAGGAATGCCAGCTATAATAACTATGGCACTTGCAATTTCTTTAATTGTCACAATTTTAGAAATGTTAAATGGATTTATGAGAACAGATAAAAATATGATTAAGATGGCAGAAACTTTTAATGCTTCTAAATGGCAAATATTCTCTAAAATAGTATTTCCATCTAACATATCAACACTTATTAGTGCATTAAAAGTTAACATTGGGCTTTCTCTAGTTGGTGTAATTTCTGGTGAATTTTTAGTCTCTAAAGCAGGTCTTGGATATTTAATTGTTTATGGTGGTCAAGTTTTTAAATTCGATTTAGTTATGACATCAGTTATAATTCTAGCTCTTATGGCTGTTTTAATGTATGGATTTGTCGTTTTAATTGAAAAAGGAATTTTGAGATTCATTTTGCACAAAACTAAATAAATTGCATACTTATATATTAAAAGTGCTACCTTAGGTGGCACTTACATATAATTTAGGAGGTTTTTATGAGAAGATTATTTTATACTTTAGCATCTGTATTTGCGATAATCTTGGTTGTAATCGTTGCAATTACTGCAAAAAATACAGTCGAGGTAAAAAAAACAAACACCGCTTTAGAAAGCGGAGACAATGTTAAATCAGAAAAATTGGTAGTAAGCGAAGTTACTCATTCTGTTTTTTATGCTCCTCAATATGTAGCAATCAACCTAGGTTTCTTTAAAGAAGAAGGATTGGACGTAGAACTTATAAATGGTGGTGGAGCGGATAAAGTTATGACAGCTGTTTTGTCAAATCAAGTCGACATAGGCTTTGCAGGGCCAGAAGCAGCAGTATATATTTATAATGAGGGCAAAGAAGATTACGCCGAAGTTTTTGCACAAGTAACAAAAAGAGATGGTTCATTTTTAGTAGCTAGAGAAAAAACAGACAATTTTTCTTGGACTGATTTAAAAGGCAAACATGTACTACCAGGAAGAAAAGGTGGAGTACCTTATATGACACTTGAATATGTACTAAAGAAAAATGGATTGGATGTAACTAAAGATTTAAATCTAGACACATCAATTAGTTTTGATGCAATGAATAGTTCATTTGTTGGCGGAACTGCTGATTACGTTACATCATTTGAACCGGCTGCAAGTAATCTTCAAAAAGAAGGAGCCGGATATATTGTAGCATCTGTCGGAGCAGCAACAGATGAAATTCCTTACACTGCATACTTTGCAAAGAAAAATTACATTGAAAACCATAAAGATATAATTCAAAAATTCACAAATGCTATTTACAAAGGTCAAGTTTGGGTAAATACACATTCTGCCGAAGAAATAGCAGATGCAGTGGTTGCTTCTTTCCCTGATTCAGATAAAGAACTTCTAACTTCTGCAATTAAAAATTACAAAGAAATAGATGTTTGGAATTCCACACCTTATATGAGTGAGGCATCTTTCAACTTGCTACAAGATGTAATCACAGAAGCAGGCGAATTAACAAATAGAGCACCTTTTGAAAAAGTTGTAAACAATACATTTGCTGAAAATGTAAAATAGTATTTTGCATTCCATAGTCATAAAATATTGTAACTTTTTATATGATAAAAAAGCAAGGTGATTTACATTTCCCCTTGCTTTTTTGCTATATTATTTCAAACATTCATTAAAATAATTTTCAAATTCTTTTATTATTTTTCCGCCATCGTATTCTTCTATGCTCTCTAAATTTTCTTTCGAAAGTTCTTTTAATATTTCTCTATTCTTATATAGTTTGATAAGTTTCTCTTTCAAAATTTGTTTTATTTGTTCATCGTTCTTTCCATTTTCTCTATCGCCTATTATATATTCTTCTTGTTTTGTTCCAAGTGCTTCTCTTACGATTCCTACATCTGTTGTTATAACTGGAACTCCGCAAGACATAGATTCTATTATTGGCATTGGAGTACCCTCGTGAATTGATGTACATATGCATACATCTATTTCACTATAATACTGTGGCATCTCATCTGATGTCCTCCATTTTATATTTCTATCTGCATAATGTTCTTTAATGTTGTATCCTTCGTTTTTAAGCTCTTCTACTACTGGCTTTATAATTGTATGGAATCCTTTTAAATCAACTCCACCAATTTTAGTAGCACTGTTACCAACCCAACCAACGACTAATTCTCTATTTTCATTTTCAAATCTTTCTAAATTCATTGGTTTTAATTTTTCTCTATCACATATATCATGAACAACTGCTGTTGGTTTCTTTATCTTATCAATACTTTCATATGCTCTAAATAATTTTTTTGATGAAACATAGTAATGTGATGCGAATTTATTGAAAATATCTTTATATGTCTCAATTCCTTCTTCATCTAAAAACAAGAAATCGTAACAGCCTGTAGATATTTTTTTACTTTTTTCATCAATATATTCCTCAAGATTTCTACCAGAAGCAATTACTTTTTGCTTAAACGCATCTGAATCCATTAAGATTAGTGCCTTTCTCCAGAAGAAATGTATTAAATCACAATCATTATGTTTTTCTAAGAATTCATAAAACTCATCTGGCTTCTCTCTCATGTCATAGTAATCTACTGTTATGTCGAATTTGTCATCTAAATTTTTCTTTACCTTTTGAGCTATAATATCAAATGCCCAATTAGGAATATCACATACTAAACATATCTTTTTCATAAAATACCTCCTTAGTTATGCATTTTCGTAATCATCATTCATCATTCTTAAATACATCTCTGGTTGTGGTTTTGACATTTTCTCTTTTATTTCTTGTGGCATAAATGTCCTAACTTCTGCAATTACCTTGCATATATCTATTACATCTTTATAGTCACCATTTATTATTTTATCAATTATTAGTCCTAGTGATTCTTGACATGCAGGAACTTTTAACTCTCTACTTAATTTGTAGAACCATCTCATATTTGAAAGTACATCTATTTTCTCTTCTTCTGTTAATAGTTGTGAGTCAATAAATTTATAAAGCATATATGTCATGCTCTTCGCATAGAAAAATCTATAAAATCCTAGTTTATTATTTTCTTTAAAATTCTCATAAATAATCTTATAAGCCTTGCTTATTCCATCAAAATATTTTGTTGTACAATTCATTGATATTGATGTTCCTGCACCTCTTTGTCTGTAACAATAAACAATATCAGGAATGTAGTAAACTTTACTAGACTTCATAAAACAATATGTTGTGAATATTGCATCTTCTGCAGGAAGACCTATTTCAAATTTTAAGTTTAAGTTTTTTACGAATTCATGTCTAAATATTTTGTTCCATACACCAGAATTCATTATAAAGAATGAATCTTTGTAGTCATCTATTTCTAGTTTAAATGTACCATATTTTTCTTTATTAAATACTGGATTTGGCCATATTGTACTATCTTCATAGCAATTTATATAATTTCCTATTACATAGTCAGCATTTTCTTTTTCTATTTTATTTACTAGAACTTCACATGCATTTTGGAATAAGAAGTCATCTGAATCTGCAAACATCAAATATTCACCTGTTGCAGCATCCATTCCAACATTTCTCGCATCTGATAGACCGCCATTTGGCTTATGTATTACCTTTACTCTTTCATCTTTTTTAGCATAATCATCAGCTATTTTACCGCAATTATCTGGCGAACCATCATCAACTAAAATTATCTCTAAATTTTTATATGTTTGATTTAAAAGTTTATCCACACATTCTGGCAAATATTTTTCAACATTATACATTGGAACTACTATACTTATTTTTCCTTTTTCCATAAAAGTAACCTCCCTCTATACGCTTGTACATTTTATGTACAAACTCTTCTTTTATTCTTAATATTTACTTACCATTATTAAACCATTTTACATAGTCAAAATCATCATAATATCTTTTTCCTGTATGATTGTTTAAGTATCTACTCAAAATACCAACAGACTCTTCGTTTTCAAATCCTTTTATATAATATGTTGAAGCAATCTCTGGCTTTTCTTTATGCACAAAAGCTATTTTATTTTTGTATGGCAATTCATCGAACTCTTTTAAATCTTCATCTGTACATCCAGCACCATCATTGAACAAAACGAATAAATTATTAAAATCAATTCTTTTAGTTCTTTCATCCCATTTTTCTCTTGCTATTTCTTCGTTTTCGTAATGCATAAAATATATCTTAACATCATCTAAAAGGCCAACCGGATAATTGATTCCTTCTTCTTTTATAAAAGTTAATTCTGCATTCATGTAATGCTCAATATTTTTTAGATACTTTAAAAAATCTTTTGGTTTTAACCATAAATTAACGAATGGTGAACGAAACTGCATATGTAAATCATGGCACATAAAACCACCATTACAATTATTTGCTATTAAAGAAACTTCTCTGTTTTTTAATCTTTGCCTGTTCTTAAAATTAATCCTTTCTCTTAAAAATTTATTAACCACAGTTCCAGACATGTTGCCATTCCTCCTTTCAATTTCTTAAAGGAAAAGCAAAAAAATCATAGGGAACCCCTACGACTTTCTAAGATTCTCCCCTTTATTTGCTTACCAAGTTAGCTGACGGGTTAGGAATAAAAGGTTTCCTTCACTTTAATGATGCACCCCTAAAATTTGGTTCCTCGGCTCTCCTTTTCAGGAGATTCAGCGATTATTTACTTTTAGCGTTTCTTCCAACGCAAGTATTATTTTATCATATTTTCATAAAAAAAGCAACTTTTTGCATTTTTTATAGAAATAATATGGATATATTTTACATTGTCTACTTGCTTTAATTCTATTTCTATTGTATAATTGTTCTTGGTAGTTTTCTACCCAAATATATAAAAGAAACGGAGAGATTTTTTATGGATAGTGACTGTCCCAGTCATAGTTTAAACATTATTTTTATTTGTATGGGAAACATTTGTAGGTCGCCTATGGCAGAATTTTTGCTTAAAGATATGGTTAAAAAAGCGAAAATCGATAATTTATTTAATATTTCATCAGCAGCTGTGCTAGATGAAAATGTCGGAAAGCCAGTTTGTGATGGCACTCAAAAAGAATTAAAAAAGCACAACATCCCTTATACAAATCGTGTATCAAGAAGATTAACAAAGGAGTTGTGCGATGAAGCAGATTACATTATTTGCATGGATGATGCAATTGGAAATCTAGCTATTTCGATTGGTGGTGAAGAAGTGAAAAGTAAACTTCATAAATTGCTTGACTACTCAGATACACCAATGGATATTGTGGACCCTGCTGAAACAAATGATTTTGAAAGAACATATAGAGAAGTTTCAAAAGGTTGTTTTGCATTCTTCAAATATCTAATGTCAGCAGAACATATAAGAACGCATAATTTAAAACGTGTAGTTTAATAAAATAAATTTTAGGATTTAAAATCTTATAACACGAAAATGCCAGTATCAAAACGATACTGGCGTTTTTATTTTCTATCTTCCTACAAACATTTGAACCATAACATATCCATATGTGTTTGATTTTACAACTCCTATTCCAGTTAGGTTATATGCATTATTTAATATGTTTGCTCTATGACCTTGTGAATTCATCCAAGCATTAACTGCCCCTTCTAATGTTGAATTACCAGCAATGTTTTCGCCTGCTGTTTTATATGTTACTCCGAATGATTTCATCATTTCAAACGGTGTTCCATATGTTGGAGAGTTATGTGCAAAATAATTGTTTGCTACTAAATCCTCTGCTTTTGCTCTGGCTGTTTTTTGAAGTGCAGTGTCAAATGATAAATTAGAAAGTCCATATGCCGCTCTTTGTTTATTTATGAGCGTAAGTAATTCTTTTTCAATCTCGCTTGGAGTAGATGATACATCTTGTTTTGTTCCTGTATTACTACCACTTGAAGTGTTTGTATTATTTTCTGAGTTTCCATATGTTTTAGAGTTAATAGCTCTTACATATTTTGTACTTACACAACCTATTAAATCTCCTTCTGTTTGTATTACATACCAACTGCCAACCTTTGCAAATACCCTTACATATTCGTTTTTATAAACCAATCCTGAAACCTTATAATTTGTACTAGGACCAGTTCTAACATTTAATGCACTTGCTGTTACTATTCCAGTTACGAAATCTAATTTTTCATAATCTGTTATTGCAAAAGCATTACTTCCAATCACAATTGTTAATATTAGTGTTAAAAGAAAAAATATTTTTTTCATCTTGATTCCTCCTTTTAAACTAATTATTGCCAATTTTATTTTTGATATACAAAAAGGAGTGGATTTTTTATCCACCCCTTTTTATTAGTGACTTATTTTGTAGCTCATTATATTATTATAATAGTCATTTTCTTTTAAAAATATTTAAAATTTTTCTAAATATTTCTTTATACCATTTTTCTGCAGTTATATCTATTAACGTATTTTCAGCATTTTTTGCATTTTCTTCCGTCTCATCTCTATTTTTAAATATATCGACATTACCATACTTTTTTCTTTTTGCCTCTTCACATTTTCTCCTATTATTTTTGATTAAATTTTCTAAATACATTTTTTCTTTTTTTGAAACACACCAATAATTATAATAGAAATAATAAATAATAGCTATGGCTTCTTTACTAACTCCTTGAATATTTAGAGAAACCTTTAAATCATATTTCGGAATATCATAATCTTTTTGCCCGTTTTTTTCTGCATAACTCATTTTTTTAGTAATATTCTTTAAAACATCTTTAGGCACTTTTGATATAAAATCGTTTCCAAGAGCCATTAGTATACCATATACCTCATTATATGAATTTTGTATAACTTGTTCTTTTATATTATTTTCCATAATTATAGATATTCGCCCCCAGTTTTATTTTGTATGCATAACTATGTTTGTTTTATCATCAATGCCAAGCATTTTTTCTGTTCTAGCAATATCAAATCCAGTTACCTGGGCTTCACTAAAAGCTTTAATAAGTGTTTTTTTCTTTTCTATGTCACTAGCAACACTATTATCGCTTTCTTTTCCTATATAAACTTTATATTTCATTAATTTATCTTCTAGTGTTTTTACTTGAGCATCATAATATTCTTTTATATGATTATCTGCTTTTATCCCATCAGCAGAAAATTTTGAGCATTCTTGTTTTGCAATCTCTGTTATTTGACTTAAATACTCATATCTCTCTTCATAATCTATTTCTGGCATTTGATCTAACACATTCATGGTAGTAGCTAGTAGGTCTTCTCTCTGAGTTTGTGTAAAATATTGATCTTGTATATCAGTTTCTGCAAATTCTAGTCCTACAACATTATTTTCAAATTTAACAATAGCTTCTCTTGCTATATCTACCATGCTTTTACCTTTTGGCAATGTTACCTCGCCCTTTAACATTTTTTTCATTTCATCAACTTTTGCCATTTCTTTTTCAGCACATTTTTCTCTATTAATTATTACTATTGGTATTCCTAATTCTTGTGCTGCTCTTTGAGTTTCTTCCCATAAATGTACTTGTGTTTTATACTTCAACATAGCATTTTCATTATTTTCTGATGGTTCTATAAATTCTGGCGGAAATTTATCTGTCTTTCTATCTTCAACCCATATCAAATAACTTGGTCGTAATTTTTCAACATTTCCATGTTCATCTACTATTAATCTTTCCATAACAGTTTCATTATGAGTATGTCTTGTATTATCAATCATTTCTTGTAAACTATAGAATTTAAAATCTAAATATAAATCATCATACAAAGGTGCAAGACTACTATTTGTTGTTCCTAAATCATAAGGAGCAGAAACTAACATAGAATTTGGTGGCAACGAAGAATACCCAACCACTACATTTCCATTCTTATTTCTTGCTAATCCAAGTTGATCTTGTCCTATTACACTTTCACAATTACCATGTGTGAAAATATTAGGACTATCATAAAATTCTCTGTAATTTGGAACAGATGTCAATGCTCGACTATATGCTCCTTCAACACGAGCTAACATTTTAAAATCATCCTGTACTCTATAAACATTAATTGAACTACCATTGTAAGTTATTGGTTCTATTTGATCTTGTGTTGACTTTGATGGATTGTATACTCCTCTTTCAAATGATTTACTAAATAAATTTATTGCTTTAGAATCTAAATGTAAGTCTTTTGAATACTCTGTAGGCATTCTCTTGCCCTCAGTAATATCCTCTATTATTTTATTTAATTCCTCTATATTGGCATGATTTAAACTAGATACATTTTCCACCAAATTTCTTATATATTCATTATCTTCTATTTCTAATCCATGAACACCTTGAAATCTAATTTCATATTTACTCAATTTTTCTAAATCCATACCATATAAATATTCAGAAACAGCAAATTTTTTTAGTTCTTCTTGGCTTAAACTCTTCAACACCTCAGGAAGCTCAATCTGTTCACCTTGCATAATGGCAAAAAGCATTTTAATTCTCTTGCCATCTATGTCAAAATATTTTTCTACATCATCTTTACTTGTTATTCCAAAATAATTTGGTTTTGATAGAACTATACATAGGTTATCATAATACTCCGAAGAGATTTCGTTTTCATTCATATTTGACAGTAGTTCATCATATTTTCTTGAATCTATGTTCTTAAATATGGAATCAGCAACTAGTGTCCAGTTTTCATTTGTTTTTAACATATTTGCAAATGCATCAATAAAACTTTTATTATCTTTGTTTTCAACTAATTCTTCTTGAGCTCTTGGATAAAGAGTAATTCGTAACATTTGCTCTTCTGTTAATGAATCCATTAAATCCGAAGCTATAAATCCAAATTTAATTGTTGATGCTATAGTATTATTTTTTTTATTTATTTTTTCTAATCTACTAAGAATAATATCCTTTTTTTCTGGAGTATATTTTTCGAAATATTTACTAAAATATGTTTTTGCCTCCTCAAAATCTTGAAAATCCATTAAATTGTATAATTTATCGATTTTTTCTTTTAATTTATCATTTTCTATAAAATTAATATATATATCTTTTTGCTTATCTATTTTAATTGCTTTCCAATATGCTTCCACAACAGATAATTTTTGAATACCTACATCGTTTGTTTTTTGTATATCTTCTAAAGCTTTATTGAAAAAATTTTCAATAAGTATTCTACTCGAATTTACATCCAAATAATCAGCTGAGCGAATCAACATATCCGGTTTAACATTCGCGAAAAAATCTAAGTTAGATGAAAAATGTTTTCCAATAGTTGATGAATATTCTTCTTTAATATCGTCTGGACATTCGTCTAAAAAAGTACTCAAATAGTCTGCATTCTGCTTAATATTTGCAAATAGATATTGGAAATTCATCTTATATACTTTATCTTTAGCATTAAACAAATCTTGAGTTAATGGCGAATTAGAATACCATTCTTTATTTATATATTTTCTTATATCTTGGGCTAGTAATTGACTTTGTAATTTACTATTTGAAACCTTATATAATTCTATTCTTTCTCCATTACTTAAACTTTCAATAAACGCTCTACCAGCAGATGAATTTTGCGCATTATCATTTGTAACTTCCCACAATCTCTGCAAAGTACGTGCGAATACTTCTTCATTTTTTCTAATCGCATTAAAGAACATCTCTAAGTATTGGCTTTGAACATTTTCCTTAGTCGAAGCCCAAATATATTTACTAAAATCGGCCTCTTTATTTTCACACATTTCTAGTATTTTAGCCATGTACTTTTGCTGTCCTTGTTCATCAAGTTCCTTCCATGTTTGAATAATACGAAACGCTGGCACATCAGGTTGCAAATATAATCCATAATATTTTGATTTAGATTCAGGAGACAAGTCCTCCCACATAGCATCTAAGATCCTAGCATTAGCGTTAATTGAATTTAATATTTCTTCTTCATGTAATTTTCTTACCTCTTTATTAAAATCTCCAATACTAGACAATGATACGCTCTTTTCTAAAAATCTATTAAAATATTTTTCTTGTAGTTCTGGTTTTGCACTTCCTAATGAATGAGTTAACGCATAATCACTTGCATTCTTTAATATTTTATCTTGTTGATGGATTGATAAATTTTTAAAGGTGTTCATCATTTCTTGAAAATAAATATTATCGACCATGCTTAAAAATTCATCAAAATGTTTATTTATAATATTAAAAGAAGACCTTTGAAATATCAATTGTGTAGCTTCTTCTCTCGAAATACCACTTGTTTCCAATTTATTCAATGTACTAGTTAGATTTCTTTCTTGTAAAAAACTGGGCATTATCTTATATCTATTTATTATTTTTTGTTGTTCTTTTGTTAATTCCATTATTTTTTAAATAGTCTCCTTTTTAAATTACATTGTTACTATATCTTTATCCTTTGGCATTGTAATTTTTACACTTTTATTGTAACTATTTATTTTTGTTTTTGAAGTAAATGTTATATCTACTTTTTCATCTCCAAGTCCATAGCTTGCTTTTATATCAACCTTTGAATTATCTGCAATATTGTTATTTACTTTCACTTCTGTATCTATACTAAAATCTATATCTTTATCGAAGTTTTCTATTTCTAATATTTTTACAATATCTTTTAAGTCAATACTAAATGTATATGTCTTTGCACTTCTACCTGATACTTTAAAATTACTGTTTTTAAATATCTTGCATATTACATCTAACACATTGTTTATTTGCTCATAAGAATCTGCACTTGTAGCTGCTGTCTCTAATATCTTGTTTAATGAAGTAACAAAGTTTTGATCGCTTTCTTTTGCGTTTTTTAACATTTCAGCATATTGTGCTGCTATTTCTTTTGAAAGCTCTTGTTTTATCCATTTACCATCATAGTCTTCTCCTAATAAACTTGATGTTATATATGTAGTTCCATTTTCAATATCTACTATTGCTGAAAAAGTTATCTTTTGCATATCTAGTGATTTTATTTGATCTAATAACTCACCTTTTCCTGCAACATTTAGCTTTCCATCAATTCTTACAAATTTTCCATCGTATTTAAAATCTACATTTCCTGCTAATGTTAAATTTGTGTTATTGCTTCTATCTTCAGAGTCTGTGTATTTTAGTTTTCCATCTAATGCAACTGTTAATTCAAATGTATCTAATTTTTCAAAATCTGTAGTAATGTATTCGTATAGGTTTGAAGCATCCTTCTTTAGCTTTTCTATTATAAAGTTAGTATCCATTATTACTACTGTTCTGTTATCGCTATCCCAACCAACTGTTTTGTCTAAACTTTCAGCTATGAATCTAACTGGCACCAAAGTTCTGCCATCTACTATTGTTGGTGTAACATCAAGCTCTATATTTTTAGTTTCTCCTGAAACTGTTTTAGTAGCTATATTGCTTCCTATTTGTAATTTTATTTCTGTATCTTCTTTTGTCCCTGTAACAATTCTGTTTTCGCCATCCCATTCAACTGTTGCTCCTAGTGTTTCAAATATTTTTCTCATTGGCACCATAGTTCTGCCATTTATTATTTGTGGTTCTACCTTTTCTCCATCGGCATCTGTAAAATCTAGATAATCTCCATCTAGTTGTACCTTTACCTCATTTAAGTTTATTGAATTTGCAATAGTTGGATCATACAATCCCCAACCGTAGTCAGTTGAAGTTAATAGTTCATTCTCTGCAAATACTGGCACAGAAACAAGTAATATGCAGATAGTCAAAACTAACATTCTAAAAAACTTTTTCATAACAATATTCCTCCTAAATTTATTTTTTGATAGTGTTTTTTTATTTGTTAATTCACACTATCCACTTATTTTCATACATAAATTATATCGTTTCAAATTATGAAATTCAACTAAAATTTGTAAGTTATATATTCTTAAAATACATTGTATATTCATTCTTTTCGTTATATGTATTGGTTGCCAAAATATTGACCGTTAAAATTTCATTTTCTACAGAAAATTTTATTACTATGTTATCTGTATCGTATAGCGCAACATCTTTTTGAATATCGTTTTTAAATATTAGTTTGTTTACTGAAACCATTGCTTTTAGGAATTCATTTCCTGATATAAAGTTATCTAATTTGGCTAAATCAAAATATTCTATGTTATATGTATTATATCTGATTGATGAAGATGTTGCAGTAATCTTTTCATCTGACACATTATTTATCAAAAACATTTGGCGAAGTTTTGAAAAGTCTTCTTTTAAGATTTTAAATGTATTTACATTTAACTCATCATCTTTAATTCCAGCCCATATTTTAAAGAAATCATCAAATGATGCATAAGCATCTCCATATAAAGATAAATCATCATAACTAAATGTTTGTGAGCCATCTTTTAATCTAAACATTTCTCTTAGCTTCTTGTTGTCGGTATAAAGTGAGATTGAATTATCTAAATATGTTAATTTAAATCTTGTACTATTCCATCCCTCACTTGCTATATCTTTTGCAAGTTCATTTGTGCCTGATATTGTAAGGGTAATCTCTTGAGAATCGCTCTTTGGCATAGCATTTATTTTTGTAGTCATATTCACATTTTTTGTTGCATCATTTAAATCGTAATAATTATGAGTAACCGCACATTCTATATATTCTTTATTTATGTTTAAGAAGTTATATAGTGCAGGTGCTTTTCGTTTTAACTCATTTGTAAAATAACTATAATCTACTATGATTGCAGTTCTTTGATTTGCATCCCAGCCAACTTGTTTTTCTAAACTTTCGGCTATATATCTAAGTGGCACTAAAGTTCTACCATCTACTATTGTTGGTGCAACATCTAGTATAATTTCTTCTTCTTTTCCTGAAATGGTTTTGCTTGTCACTGGATTGTCTATTTGTAGTTTTATAATTTTATCATCTTTTATTCCCGTTACAATTCTGTTTTCTCCATCCCATTCAACAGTAGCACCTAAAACCTCAAATATCTTTCTCATTGGCACCATTGTTCTATCGTTTATAATTTGTGCATTTACTATATCTCCATCAGCATCTTTAAAGTCGACAATCTCACCATTTATTTGCACTTTAACATCTGATGCAAAGACAGTTGAGCACATTGTAATAATAAATATACATACTAAAATAATTTTCTTCATTTGTTTTCCTCCTCTATTTAATGGTTGTGTTTTCTATTTATGGAGCACACTTTTTACAGCGTTTTTATAAATTAGTTTACACTACCTATTTAATTAAAATGTTTTAAACTACGCTCTGCTAAATATGTGTATTTTTGAGCTTTATCTTTTATTTTTTTATCACAATTTAGTATTCCAAAATTAGCATTCATCGGTTGAAAATTTTTATTTTCTGTAGATATATATGTAGAAAGAGCACCAATTATTGTTTCCTCAGAAAACACAATTTTTTCTTTTTTCTCAATCATTTGCACAGCATTTATTGCAGCCACCATTCCTGATGCAATAGACTCAACATATCCTTCAACTCCAGATATTTGACCTGCAAAAAATATTTTTGTTCCTTTTAAATTGAAAGTATTATCTAAAAGTTTAGGAGCATTTATGTATGTATTTCTATGCATCACACCATATCTTACAAATTCAGCATTTTTAAGTGCTGGAATCATACTAAACACTCTCTTTTGCTCTCCAAACTTTAAATTAGTTTGAAAACCAACTAAGTTGTAAAGTGTTCCTTCTTTATTATCTTGTCTTAATTGTACAACAGCATAATATTTTTTATCAAAACCAACAGGTTTAAGCGGTCCATATGTTAATGTTTGTGAACCCCTTCTTGCCATCTCTTCAATAGGCATGCATCCCTCGAACAAATTGCCCTTTTCGAACTCATGCTTGTTTGTAACTTCTGCATTTATAAGTTCATTATAGAAAAGCTCATACTCTTCTTTTGTCATAGGACAATTTATATAATCACTATCCCCTTTTCCGTACCTATCTGCAGTAAATGCATTATTCATATCAATTGATTCTTTCGTGACAATCGGTGCTGCTGCATCATAGAAAAACAATTTTTCTTCACCTGTTAATTTTGCAATCTCGCTTGATAAAGCATCAGATGTAAGCGGGCCAGTTGCTATGATAGTAATTCCATCTGGAATCGTTGTTACCTCTTCTTTTATTATTTCTATATTTTCGTTTTCTTCTATCTTCTTAGTTACTAATTTAGAAAACTCATCTCTATCAACCGCAAGCGCTTGACCTGCTGGCACAGCTGTTTCATCAGCACATTTTATCAAAAGCGAATCAAGTCTTCTTAGCTCTTCTTTTAATAACCCACATGCATTTGTTAGCAAGTTTGATTTTAGTGAATTGCTACACACAATCTCGGCCAAATTTTCACTAGAATGTGCTGGTGAAAATTTGATTGGTTTCATTTCATATAATTTAACTTTAATACCTCTTTTGGCAATTTGATATGCTGCTTCTGAGCCTGCCAAACCGCCTCCAATAACATTTATATATTGCATTATTAACGCCTCATTTCTATCAAAAAGTGTATCATATATCTTCATCTATAGCAAGAAAAAACAACATCTTAAATGCCAGATTACGTGGCAGAAAAGATGTTGTCTTTTGTGGCCTTTACTTAAGAAACATTTTTACTATGTTCCATACTAAAAAGCCCAACGCTCCCAGAGTAAATGCAGCTACAGCAATGATGAAAATCATCACTCCACTTGCAATAAACTCTCCGAACCATGGAAAAAAGCCTCCCATGATAAATCCTCCTGTTACAAGGTTATGTTTAATGGTATTATACCACTTTATGTAAATTTGTTCAAGCCATTATATATTCTCTATCTGCCAATCTATTGGCAATTCACCATTTTCCATCAAAATGTTATTAGTAGTTGAAAAGTGTTTACAACCAAAGAAGCCACGATAAGCAGAAAGTGGACTTGGATGTGGAGCTTTTAATATTTTATGTATAGGGTTCGTTATCAAAAGTTCTTTCTTTTTAGCACAAGATCCCCACATTAAAAATACTACAGGTGTTTCTCTTTTATTTAGCTCTTCAATTATCCTATCAGTAAAAGTCTCCCAACCGCAATCTTTATGTGAATTAGCCATATGAGCTCTAACAGTTAATACATTGTTTAGTAATAGTACTCCTTGTTTTGCCCATTTTTCTAAAAAACCATTATTTGGAATATAGCAACCTAAATCTGATTGCAATTCTTTGTATATATTAAGAAGTGATGGCGGAATTTCAATTCCTGGTTGGACAGAAAAAGAAAGTCCATGAGCCTGACCTTCTTCATGATAAGGGTCTTGACCAATTATAACTACCTTTATATCATCATAATCGCATAGTTTAAGTGCCGAAAATATATTTTCCATTTTTGGATACACAGTATAGTGTGAATATTCATACTTCAAAAATTCTCTAATTTTTTTATAATAATCCTTTTCAAATTCATCTTTTAAAATATCATCCCATTTATTGCCTATATTAACCATTTATATTTCTCCTTTATAACTACAATATTCCTTTTCTATAACTTTAATTGTTTTCATCGTCTTTTTTTATCTTGTCCAATAATTTATGCTCTACATACTGATAATTCAATGTGTTTTTTGTAGAAATAGCAGATTTCTTAGTTTCCCTTTCATATAAATCTCTTGCACCTTTTGCCACTCCGCCACCTCTTTTTGCAACATTCATATTTTCTCTTAACCCTTGTGGCTTTTCTTCTCTTGCAATATCTCTAGTGGCTATTTCGCCGATATTTGTTAAAGCAACTTCTATGTCGGTCATGTTATCTCTTAACGACTCTTTTCTAATTCCTTTATATGCTTTATACTCATTCGCTTTCATTCCAGACCAACTTTTATAAATTTCGTTCGTAAGCATGGCATATTCCATAGGTTTATTTATGCCACCTTCTTTCCAAATGTCAGTCAATTTAAATCTATCTACTATTCCATTAAGTCTTGCTTTTATCCATTCATCTGTATATCCTTTATTTCGATAATATTCTACTGCTCTATTAACAGCTAGTTCCGGGTTGAACACTTCATTTATTCTTTCGTGCCCTAAATTAGCCAGCCACAATTTAAATGGTTCTGCCTTAGGGCTAGGTACAGATTCAATTATTCTTAATATTCCTTTCGTATCTAGTACATCTGTGAGCCTTAGTTTTCCGTCTTTGGCTTTAAATCTAAAAGTGTCACATCTTGTGACGGTTTCATTTCCTTCTTTTAGCATTCTTGATTTTAATGTTCTCCAATAATGAGCCGGATCGGTGCTATTAGTTAAAACACTAATGACATCAACTATACTAAAAAAATAATCTTCTTTTTCAGCACTCCATATACTTCTTATTTCTTTTCCTTCAAATAAATTTGAAATTGTTTCTAATTTATTATCCATAATTTCTCCTTCACTCATCTCAAAATTGTGTTCACCTTTTATGGAGCACAATTAAACTCCGCCTCTTTTCTATAATTTATTTTATCTCTCTTTATAAGTCAATTTATACTATTCCTCTTTATTACTTCTACAATTTAATATATCATCTACATTTATTTTAGATGCTCTTGTAACAAGGTTGTATCCATACTTTTCTTTTAACATATCTACAACTTTATCTAGTTTATTTTGTTTTGTTTCTGTATTTTGCATAAAAAGCGATGTTTGCATACTCTCTTTTTCAACTAAATTATCAACTCTAACTCCAACTAATCTAATAAAATAATTCATCTTAAGTTCTGCAAGCAATATCTTTGCAACTTTATAAATTTCAATTGTGCTATCTGTTTCAAAATCTAGTTTCTTTTGTTTTGAAAAAACTTCGAAGTTTTTAGTTTTAATCTGCACACTCACCGTTTCGGCAAACATATTCACTTTTCTTAATCTATAGCATACTTGCTCACAAAGTGCAAGTAAAACCTCATCGAGTTTTTCTATATTAGAAATATCATATGGAAGTGTTATAGAATTACCAATCCCCTTTGGTTTTTCACGCTCAAAATGAACCGCTGAATCATCAATTCCATTAGCATACTCCCAAACCATTTTGCCAAACTTACCAAATCGTTTACTTATAAAAAATTTATCTGCTCTTGCCAAATCGCCAATCGTAAAAATTCCCATAGCATTAAACTTTGGAACAGATTTCCTACCGACCATAAACAAATCACCAATATCAAGAGGCCACATCTTTTTTTCAATCTCATTTGGATAAAGTGTATGAATTTTATCAGGCTTTTCAAAATCAGAAGCCATCTTTGCAAGTAGCTTATTTGTAGAAACTCCTACATTAACAGTAAATCCAAGTTCTTCTTTGATTCTTTTAGAAATCTCACTTGCCTTTCCTAAAAGAGTTTCACCATCTCTTATAAAATGTGTCAAATCAAGAAAACATTCATCAACGGAAAAACGTTCAATCTCATCGGTATACTCTAGTAACAACTTGTACATCTTCTCTGAATAATCAGCATACATTTTATGATTAGATGGAAAGACTTGCAAATTGGCACACTTTTTTCTAGCACTGTACAAAGTCTCGCCAGTCTTTACACCAACTGCTTTTGCAATATTGCTTTTAGCAAGTACAATTCCTCTTCTCGTCTCTTCATCTCCACCAATAACCGCAGGAATATTTCTTATATCTATCTTGTAACCATTCTTAAGCATATTCACAGCAGTCCAAGACAAAAACGCATTATTAACATCAACATGTAAAATTTGACGCTCCATAAACCATCCTCACACAAAAATATATATCTATAATACAACAAAAAAGTTAAAAAGGAAACATTTTTTTGCATATTTAAAATTTATTATCAGTAACTACTATTCAAACAAAAAATAAGCATAATTTTGAAGTTTTAACATTAAACAATGCTTAACTTCAAATTATGCTTGTAGCACTCATTTTATATTCAAATTTTCTTTTGCTATTTTTCCACATGCATAAGCAGTGTAAACCGAAGTTCCCTTTAATTCAAGCTTTTTGTTACCAGCCTTCACCTTAAGAGGAACATTTTCAAGAATTAATGTAGCATTTTTATTAAACCCTACCGACACTGATATTACGCCATCATACATAGCAGGATAACACGCAACATCAGAATAATTCACAGTAGCTGCCACAATATCAATTCCAGCCTCAATCGCTCGTTGCACAACATTCTTTAATTCTTCATCATCTTTAATTGTAGCAAAACTCATACATATCATGTCCACTTTCTTTTCAATGCACCATTCTATTCCTTTTACTACATTTTCAATGTCACCTTTCAAGCTTTCAGAAAGCACTTCTACATAATAAATATCAGCCGTCGGAACTTGCTTCGATATTATTTCTAAAGTTATTTCTCCATGCGAAATGTCATTTTGAGTATTTTCTTTCAATAAGCTATTTTTTTCTTGAATTTTATATCTATCGGTCACCTCTTCCGAAATCGAACTATCTATTATTCCAATTTTCAAGCCATGCTCTTGTTTCATATTTGCACAACTTGAAAGAATGAATAAAAGCATCAACACCAATATTTTTAACACGGCTAAACTACTTTTGCCCATACAGATTCCTTTCATATGTAAAAGAGGACAAATAAAATTGTCCTCTTTTGTTCATACCAATACACACACTATTAAAAGCATATATATGGCAATGATTTGTCTTCTTTGCCATTAGGAATATCTCTTGCCACTACGCGAATACCCGAATTAGGAGCTACCTTTTCAAACCACATTACAATGTGTTCCAATCCAAAGTATGAATAGTCAAAACACTTCTTTAATTGTATAACCATTTCTCCATCTTCATCTTCAGACTCTTCGTAATAGTAGTCTTCTATCGCTTTTTGATATTTTTCAATATCTTCACCCATAAATGGCTCAAATTCAATGACATTAACTCCATAATCAAAAGCCACATTAACTTTCACCTGTACATACACCTCCTATTTGCAAGGAAACCAAATATGTACATAAGAATCGTTGCTTATCGCATTACGGCGTCTCACTCCAACAGGATGAACATGCGGATAATACCCATCTGAGCCACCATGGTGTGGCTGATGTTCTTTAATTTTTCCAGTTGGTGAAGCATTTCTTCCTAACCTTCTTGCTGCACTATATGTTGAAGCAAATATATCATATCCAAGGTTTACTCTATGCATAGCCTTAGAATACGAAATTCCATGCGGATCAATGAATATAACTCCTTCATAAAGCATAGCATTGTAGTACTCCGCTGAAGTAGAAGGCTTAGCCTTTTCTATCTTAGCCACTTGTTTAGTTGCAACACGCCAATCAGCCTTACTTATATCTCTTGGTCTTACGCGAGGTAGTGTTAAAGAACCATCTCTAACATCACTAATCGTAGTTGCCAACAAATCCAAAGAGTAGTAAGCAGTTGCAGCCACAGTAATGTCAAGAATTATTTCAAGTAAAGTAACAGCAGCCTTAAGTAAAACAGGCGAAAGATATCCATACGCTAATGCTCCAGCAAGTGCTGCTTGGCCAATTACACCATCTGTATACTCTTCCTCTAATTCATACACAGAATCTGCAAAACCAATGAATACATTATCATCCTTTACAGCTATTTCTAAAGGATATTGATTCTCATCAATAGTCAAGGTGTACGCTTCATTACTTCTGTCATATTTGCAACTAACAGTCGTTCCTTCGACTATAAGTTCTGCAACAACAGAATTCTCACTGGAAGTGACTTCCGCCACACCAAGTTCCTCACAATCAAAGTTCATCACATCTTCAGCATTAATGGCTACCGAATAATCGAAAGCACACGAGGAGAAGAGTATCGCCACTGTAAGGAAGAGGGCAATAATCCGTAAAATCTTCATTTTTTATTCCTTTCTTGTCCAAAAATTGTGTTAGCCACGAAATCGCTCGAAAGTTATGCAAAGCTCAAATGTCAACGCAAAATTATTTGCTTTATGTACAATATACCTCCTTTACGAGTTGCATTTTATATTATTTTTTTGCAACTGTCAACCATAATTTTACACTTTTTGAAATTTTAAGCCAAATTTTTACTTTGAAAGTTTTCTTGCAACAATAAATCCAATCACAAAAGTTACAACACTTGCTAAAAGCATAAGCACAGGGATATTTAACTCAACTCCCCAAAGTATAGCAAAAGGAGATGTTACAACTAAAGCTATAATTCCCCACATTGTTGCATTTGGATATTTGTTTAATAATTTTTCGATAAGTTTAGATGTAATAACAATGCCAACTAGCACACCTATTCCAAAAGGTATTAAAATACTACAACAAGTAAGCATACCAGGAATATTAAATGCTGTTAAAGCTTTGATAAATGCTGTTATATTTGCCAAAATAACACTATAATATCCAAGCATCATCAAAATCATAGAACCACTAACACCCGGAACCACCATAGAAGCAGCACCAACCACTCCCAAAACAAACATCAAAATGCAAGAGCCAAAACTAAAACTAACTTCTCTTACAGCTTCGCCATTACTTGCAATAAGAGTCGGCACAATAATCACTAATGCAAATAATATAAAAGAAATTAAATGTGTGAATTTGAACTTTTCATTTTCAACACGTTTAATTATTGGTGGAAGTCCTCCTAAAATTAGGCCAACAAAAGCCATCAAGGTTGGAAGTTCATAATTCTTAAGTGAATACTCTATAACAAAAGATAAAACAACAATACCTATCACAGCACCAATAACATATGGAAGCAATGTTTTTACGCTGTTTTTAAAATCTTTTCTCACATTATTTACTGCAGAAATTATTTTTTCATAAACTCCCATCGAAAGAGCTATTGTTCCTCCACTAACTCCCGGAATAATATTTGCAATACCTATAAACACTCCTCTTAAAATCTCTTTTAAATAATTTAGCATCTTCTCTTCTCTCCTTTTAAATTTTCGCTTTCACAAAATATTTTACACTACATAGATTGCAAATAAAAGAGATTTTATGCTTATTTTTTTATTATTAAAAGCATATATACGGTAAAGATTCATCTTCTTTACCAGGAACCACATCTTTTTCTATAACTCTTGCATTAGCACTTGTAGAAACTAAATTCATCCAGTATGTAACAGCCTCACCAGATAAATATGTATATGGCAAACCTGTTTTAAATACTTCTACTAAATCTCCATCTTCATCTTTAATTGTCTCATAAAAGAATTCTTCTATCTTCCTTTCATATTCTTCAATATTCTCACCTATAAACGGTTCAAATTCTATGACATCAATCCATTGACCTAAAAAAACATTTACTTTCATTTTTATTTCTCCTATTTTTTATACTACATTAAAAACAAAGATACGGAAGCCTTTCATCTTCTTTGCCTTCCTTTATTCCCCTTGAAACTATTCTTACATTACAATTTGGTGCCACTTTTTTCATCCAGTCAATAAGTTGTTCAAGTCCAAAATAAGTATAACCTAGGCTTTTTTTAAAGCGTAGTTCTATACATCCATCTTCATCTATTATTTCATCGTAAAAATATTTTTCTATAGCTTCACGATACACCTCAATATCATCACCAAGAAAAGGTTCAAACTCAATTACATTTACACCATTATCAAAAAGTACATTTACTTTCATAACATTCACTCATTTACATTCCATAAAAAAAGAGCCTTGCATTGGCTCTCTTCCCAAATGGGTAGGTATATTTACAATACACTTAATTTTTTAATCTAGCACCACCTGTAGACCGAACAAGGAGTAACTTCTCCCCTAGTATTTTTATTTTAACATCGTATTTTTACGGTGTCAATACTAGTATATGCAAAAAGTACTAAAAAGTTGTTACTGTTCAGCCTTAAGGTAAATAAGCATTAACTAGTAATGTTTTTATGGAGCACACTGTGCTCCGCTACTTTTTATAGCACACATTTACATTTGATACATGCCTTTTTATTTTTTAGCCAAATAGTAACACAAAAGCAACCTCATTATATTGAGATTGCTCTATTATTATATTTTTCTTTAAATCTCCGAAATTATCGGAATTATCATCGGATTTCTCTTTGTTTTTGAATATACAAAATCATGTAATGTATCTTTCACTCTTGTTTTTATTGTTGTCCAGTCTTTTATCCCTTCACTCTCCATGTTAGAAATGTCTTTACATATTTGTCTCTTTATTGAATCCATTAAGTCTTCTGATTCTCTAACATAAACAAATCCTCTTGAAATTATATCTGGTCCCGCAAGTATTTGTCCTGTTTTGCCATCCATTGCTATGACTACAATTATCAAACCATCTTGAGATAAGTGTTGTCTATCTTTTAAAACTATATTTCCAACATCTCCAACGCCAAGTCCATCTACTAATAGTTGACCAGCCGGAACTGTTGAACCAAGTTTGCACATGTTTTTATCTAACTCTAAAACTCTACCATTTGTAAGCATCATTATGTTTTCTTCAGGTATGCCAATCTTCATAGCTGTTTCTGCATGTGCTTTTAAATGTCTATATTCTCCATGAACTGGTATAAAATATTTTGGCTTTACTAATGAAAGCATCAATTTTTGCTCTTCTTGGCATGCATGTCCAGAAACGTGCACATCTGCAAGCGAGTGATAAATTACATCTGCACCAATTTTGAATAAATCATCAATTACATTTGATACTAGTTTTTCATTTCCTGGTATCGGTGTTGCAGAAATTATAACTAAATCATCACGAGTTATAACTACTTTTCTATGTGTACCAGAAGCCATTCTAGAAAGTCCTGACATCGTCTCGCCTTGGCTACCAGTTGTTATTAAGACTAGTCTTTCTGGAATGTAATCATCTATATCATCTATGTCTATCAAAACTCCATCTGGTATATTTAAATATCCAAGTTCGATTGCTACATTCATTACATTCTCCATGCTTCTTCCACAAATAGCTACTTTTCTATTTGTCTTTACTGCCGAATTAACAATCTGTTGCACTCTGTGTACATTTGAAGCAAATGTAGCAACTATTATTCTCTTTGTGCAACCTGTAAATATATTATCAAATACTTTACCAACTGTTTTTTCAGACATTGTGTATCCTTCTCTTTCAGCATTTGTACTATCTGACATAAGAGCTAGAACACCTTGATTTCCAATCTCGGCAATTCTTGATAAATCTATTGGTTTGCCATCGATTGGTGTGTAGTCTATTTTAAAGTCACCTGTATGGAATATTACTCCGACTGGTGTTGTTATTGCAAGTGCAACTGAATCTGCAATACTGTGTGTTGAACGTATAAATTCTATTTTGAAGCAACCTATTGTAATAACATCGCCTGCTTTTACGCATTTTAAAGATGTACTTCTTACTAATTTATGTTCTTCTAATTTATTTTTTATTAAGCCAAGTGTTAATCTTGTTCCATAAACAGGAACATTAAGCTCTTTTAATACATATGGTATTGCACCAATATGGTCCTCGTGACCATGCGTTATTACCATAGCTTTAAATTTTTCTCTATTCTTTGTAAGATATGAAAAGTCTGGTATAACTAAGTCTACACCTAACATATCATCTTCTGGAAAGGCAACACCGCAATCGACTATAATCATTTCATTACCATACTCGAACACCGTCATGTTCTTTCCTACTTCTTCAAGTCCTCCTAGTGGAATTATTTTTAGTCTATCTCTTGCGACTTTGATATTTTTCTTTTCATTAACTGGCTTTGGTATACTAACAACTGCACGTTCATCATTTTTCTTAATTTCAGATTTAACATTTTTTCTTACATAGTTTCTTCTTATATTTTTTCTCTTAACTTCTACGTCTTTTTTAGGTTCATTTTCAACCTCTATATTTTGTTTTATAACTTCCTTTGGGTTTGTTTCTAACTTTGTATTTTCGTTTTTGTTATTTTGTTTTCCGTTTGTTTTTCTACCCCTATAATAATTTCTCTTCTTTTTAATATTTTCGTTTGTTTTTATATCTTCTGTCAAAAAAATTCTCCTTTCTTTTATTTTAGTCTTTCATATTTCATGCTAGGATTCTTTTCCATCTTTTCAAGCCAATAATATAAATCACAATCTACTGCCTTATTACCACCGCGAGCACGCACCCTTGGAAGACTAAGTAGATTTAGTTTTTCACTATTAGGACTTGGTGCTGGATTTGCACCTACCAATAAAATTATTTTGTTTTCATATGTCTTTCCCTCATATGAACCTTTTGCTATGTATTCTTTATGCTCTTTTGAGCTTATTCCAAAAGGTAATGCAAGAGACGTTATTTCATAACCATCTAAAACACTACTTACTAAATTATTAACAGTTCCAACCTCTTTTTGAATCGTTTCAACTGAGGCTTTGCTGAAATTAACATGTGTATTAGTATGATTACCAATTTCAAAACCTTTATTTATTAAATAAGAAAGTTTTTCTTTATTAGTTCCTAATGAACCAAAAAATCCCGTTCCGTTAATAAAAAATGTTCCGTTCAACCCAAAATCAGGATGCTCTGAATAAAATTTTTCCATAACTCCAACCGCAGAGTTTGGATTTACAACTAAATCTCCGCTATCGTTTTTAATGAAATTAAACTGACTAGCAGAACCATCATCAAAAGTAAATACAATTGGTGTAGTTCCAACAGGCACTTTAATATTATTGTTTAAATAATCATTAAGTGATATTGAACGATAACCGTGCTCATAAAGATACTCTAAATCTTTATAAAAATTCTCATAAGATCTTGTCCACTCATCTTTCTCTTCTTTTCCGAACTTATGATACATCGCTATTATAATTTTCCCCGATTCGTTATATTCATAAATTTCTGGTTCTTTTGATTCCTCTGCAACTTCACCAGAAATAATATTTTCTATTGATTCACCAGAAAGTATTGGATTATCAGCATGTTCTCCACTTTCTATAGTATTTATTCCATCAATAGTTTTGATTCCGTTCTTGCAACCAACAAAAAACATTGTAACACATATAACAAAAATTGTCAATATAATAGTTTTTTTCATAGTATATCCCCCTTCTCATTTATGGTTGTGTCCACTAATATAATATTTTTAACTTTATTTTAGAGTCCTGCTATAAATTAGATTTTACCACTACTTTCATAGTAATTGTATAGATTTGCAAATTAAATTTTTTATAAAAAATGCGTGAGAAAACTCACGCATTTTATATTACATGCCACACTCGGCAGTAACTTGTTTAATGATTTTGGTCAAATCCTCAACCTCATCAAAATCGTTCAAGATAAAATCTTGCCTTTCAAAAGAACGGCTCAATCCATCTATCATTTTTGGAGTCCACATCTTACCCGAAGTATACTTTTTCACGGATTTTGTAATATCAAACGCATATGCTAGACCATATGAATCAGAAACTACCAAAAAGAGCGTATCATGTTCTACCTTTTCTAGCAGTTCTTTTGTTGTGTTCACGTAGAAGTGAATCATTTTGCTATCACATGCCTTTGTAGGACGTTCGCGTCTCAGCTCAGAAAAATGTACTTGTCGCATAAAAACTCCTTCTAAGTCATTTGACTTGTAATGTTATATAGAGAAGTATATTCTCATATTTATGATAGCACAACATTTTTTAAATGTGAATACTTTTTTTACTCAACTATTGTATATATTGATGAGCTAGCTATTTCATCCCAATATGCATCCATATCTGCTATTTCTTCGTAATTTGAAATTGATATTTTCTTATCACTATCGCTATATTTCGCATCCTTTTCCAAACTTTTTCTTAGCTCATACGCCTCTTTGTTGGTGTAATATCTCTTCACAGAAAGCTTAGCATTTTTCCAATTAGTTATATAATATATGCTAAGACAATCGTTATCTCTATAATAATATGTCAAGTTAGTTCCTTTTTGGCTTTTGGCAATATTATCGTTTTTCATGCAAGATGTTAAACTTATAGTGTTTGTTTCTTCTTCAACTTGTTCCGTTTCGCAACCAACAAGCGATAAAATACAAATAACAAGTATAACTAATAATTTAAGCAATTTTTTCATTTTTTCTCATCCTCCTTTCTTTATTATACCATTGACTTTTTATTAGCTCAACACTAATTATCACTTTATTTTTGCAAACATCGTTACTATTCATACTTATTTTATAACAAAGCTGAATTATAATGTTTTTATGGAGCACGCCTAAGCTCCTCGACATTTTTATAGCGCACATTTACATTTGATATATACTTTTTATTTTGAAGAGTGAATAGTAACCAAACATCTGCCTCTTGATTTTAAACATTTTTAGTGCTAACATTAAGTTAAGATTTTTGTCATATTTTATACAAAAGATAGGAGGAATTGATATAATGGCAACGCCAATAAATTCTACAACCAAGTATCCAGAAATTTTAACAAATGATAAACTAGAAATTGCTTATGTTGGAATGCTTCACAACAATCCCAAAGGTATCGCTATATATTACCTTGATTTAAAAGATTGTTGTTTTGCAGTGCCTGGATTATTTGATATTTACAAGTTAGTGTTATTCCGTGAGGGGCAAGCTTATGCTTCTGAGGCTGCAAAAGCCGGATTTTCTTTCCCAAAAGTTACTGAAGAAACTCCTAGAATGATAGAGATTTGCAAAAAATATGCTTCTCAAATTAAAGATTTAGATATTGAAGCAATATATATAAAAATCAAAAAACTATTTTTGCTTAGAGCAGGTTATTTGCTTGCTCCTACACCTGCAATTCAAGACAGAATTTTAGCAATCAAAAATTATAAAAGATATAACGAAATGACAATTGATGAAATCGATGCGCGTGTTAAAGCAATGAGTTATATAAGCAGTCTTAATGATGTAAAAATAAATGATGGTGCCACAAAGTTTTTACTTGAAGGAGATAACAACTTGACTAATGGTATTCCCCTTCCCTTTCCTATTTTGTCTAAAACTTTTAAAGGCTTAAGAAAAGGTGAAACCACTGCGTATTCTATGCCATCTAACGCCGGTAAAAGTAGGTTTATAGTTAATATAATCAGCTATTTGTGCTTTATTCAAAAGAAAAAAGTATTGCTTATCTCAAACGAAATGACAGAAGATAAAATGAGACTTTGTTTGATTACTACAGTGGTAAATAATCCAGAGATTCAAAAACTTCACAAGCAAGACTTATATAAAAGAGAGGCTGAGCTTTTGGCTTTAAGATTTAGACCTGATGAGGGTAAAAATATTGAAACAGATAAAGAAGGTTTTATTGTTAGATATGAAAACGAAACACAAGCAGATTATTTAAAACGACTTGAAGAAAATTCTACAGAATTTAAAAAGACTGTTAATGTTACTGATTGGCTTTCTGAACAAATTGACAATTGTATTTATTTTGTTCATACCGCAGAACATACTAACCAAGATCTTATAAATATTATACTTGACTATTACTATAAAGAGGGCATTGAGTATTATTTTTATGATACACTAAAAACTGATACTGAAAACATTGGTAACCTAGAAGAATTAAAAAAGACTGCAACAGTTCTTTCAAACTTAGCACAAAAGTTTAATATGTATATAGGTTCAACACTGCAACTTGCTGAAAGTCCTACTCCTCCACTTAATATGAACATAAATGATATTTCTGGAAGCAGAACGGTTAAGGAGGTTCTTGATACATTATGTCTTATCAAAGAAATCAACAATTCGACTTATGATCAGTATGAGATTGCAGATGAAGAAGATTCTGAAGATTATAGACCTCTTGAGATACCAAAACTTTCAAACACGAAATATTATGCATGCGTTGTTGATAAAAACAGAGCTGGTGCAAAGCCAAAATTATTATTTAGACTAAATCTTGACTTCAATCGTTGGGAAGAGATGGGATATGTGAGATATAAACAAACTGCAACAAGTAACTAAAAAAAATGATGTAGCCTCAACTTAAGCTACATCATTTTTTATTATTTTTTAATTTTATAATTCTGCTCTATTATTACACTATACTTTACATTTGTAGATTTCTCTTCGCTCTTTTCTACTGTAGATATACCTAATATTTCGCTAAGTGATTTTAATTCATCTTCTGTGCCATTTCCATAATCAATTATTCTTGAATTTTCTGTTTTTGTTGTTGGATAATTTCCTATCTTTACAACATCAAATTCATCTTCATTTAACATTTCAACAACATCATTTAAAATTGACATATTGGCACTTGCATTTAGTAATTCTAATTTTATTTTTTTTTCGCTTACAAGCGTTCCATTCGCCTTAACTGTGTCACCTGATGTCTCCTCATTTTTTGTATTAAATAATTTATCAACTATTGTCTTTGTTTTTGCTTCATCATGATAGTAATATGCAAGTTTATATCCATATGGGCTTGGTCCCATTTTTGCTGTACCTGGTAGTGTGCCAGATTTTATTGTATCTGTCTTTATTGTTACTGCATCATCAAGATATTTTGCAACAACCTCCATTGTTATATCTGTCTTTGTACCTTCTAGTGCTATTTTTACTAAGTTGCCTAATTTTGATATATTTTTGGCACTTAATACCTCTTTTGCCATTGTCTTTATAAATTTTTGTTGAGTTGCTATTCTACCTATATCTTCATTTCCATATCCTGAACCATCATTATTATGTCTAAATCTTACTAGTTGTTCTGCTTTTTTACCAGTTAAAAGCTGTGTTCCTTTTTTTAGATGTATATAAAGGTTTTGCGCTGGATCATCATAATTCATATTTATAGGTACATCAAATGTTACACCGCCTATTTCATCAACTAATTGTCTCAAAATTTTTGTGTTGAATACCAAATAATGTTGTATTTTTACTCCTGTAATTTCTTCAACTTTTTTAGTAACTTTTTCTGGATATTTTCCCATATATAACGAATTTATTTTTCCATCTACAGAATTATTAACATGTGTATCTCTCGGAATAGATAAAAGTGCGATTTCTTTTGTGTTTGGATTATATTGTCCAAGCATTATAAAATCTGTTAGTGCCCCATTTACTCCCATAAAAAGACATGTAAAACATTCTTCTTCAATTTTTTCTTCATTTGCCTGTGTTGATCCTGTTATTGGCGGAGTGACTAAGTTTGGATTTTTTTCTTTCATATCACTTTCCCACCTTTTATATAAAATGGCTCCACCGACTCCGGCCACTGCCATTGCTCCTACTACAACAATTACTAATAATACTTTTAGAACCGTTTTTAATATATTTTTCATTTAGATATTCTCCCCTTTACTGTATCACTAATAATAACACATTAAGTACAATTTTGTATTATAACAAATTTATATACTATATTCAACATATTCCTATATATTTCCTCAAATCTTTTATATTTTCTGTTACTATTCGGACTTAATTAAAAACTGAATTATAATGTTTTTATGGAGCACACTTAAGCTTAAGCTACACTTTTTATTCATACTTACACACTCAATGTATATTTCTTGTTTTTAAAGGCTAAATAATAACAATTTTCTACCTTATAACATTTATTTTAACACTTTTTTAAAAAATTAAACTAATTAAAATATTATTTTCATACATTAAGCTAATTATCATTGAACTTTTTATAAGTTCAACAACGCTTTCAAGTGGCACTACAGCAACTAAAAATGATATAACTGCCAAAATTATATAGACTCTAAATAATCCTAGTATTACTCCTAAAATTAGTCCTGCTAGATTATTTATTTGTTTCAAAAATGCGATATTCATTATTCCATTACATATTAGACAAACAACAAGCAATAAAAGTCTCACTAAAACATAAATTATTATCCATGACAAAATTTTTAATATTACTTCTGTTGCACTAGCAACTACTGTCTTTTTCGTATTTTCTTTATATTCTTCAAAGCCGACCATGCTTTGTATATTTTCAGGCAAATTCTCGAATACATTTTCTAATATATTTTTATTATCTTCATCACTTACTGTAGGCTCTTCATTTGAATCACCAGAAATTTCTTCTTTTTGCTCTATTTTTAGAGAAACTGTAAGTGTATTTTCTATCCATTCATCTATACCAGTGTTTTGTTTTATTATCATGACTCCTGTATTGCAAAGCGTAAAAGCTAATATGATTGCAACAAATGTAGAGATGAATCCAAAAAATGTTTTTACAAAGCCTTTTTTAAATGCGATAAATGCACATATTAGAACTATAATAATTCCTATTATATCTACTATATTAAACATATACTTTTCTCCTTTCTATGCTTTTTATGGAGCACGCTTAAGCTTAAGCTACATATTTATTTGCATACCGTTAGTAAGATGCTAGTTTATTTGTTTTTATGGAGCACACTGTGCTCCGCTACATATTTGTTAGCATACCGTTAGTAAGATGCTAGTTTATTTGTTTTTATGGAACACGCCTAAGCTCAAGTTATATATTTATTTGCATACCGTTAGCAAGATACTAATTTATTTGTTTTTTATTTTTTAATAAGTTCATTCAGATTACCTATAATTTTAAGAATTCTATTTTATCTCTAAATATAAGTCCTACCATATTTGCATTATTATATAACACAACTGTTTTTACATTTCTCGATATATTGCATCTTTTAACCAATTTACCATTTGTATTAACTATTAGTAACTCATTATGCATTACAACCGCAACTAAATTATTTTGAGCTACGATTTGCTCTGGCAAATCATATAATTCATATTCTTTTTTCTCTAGTTCATCATTATAAGAATATATGCCAAGTGTATATTTGATATCAAATAACCCTGCTTCTTCTTTTTCAACTGTTATTATATTCTTTTTATTTTCTATAGTAGCACTTATAGTTTTTTCATATGAATAAGATAAAACTTCTTTTATCCCCTCTGCATTTATAATCATTACTTTTTTATCTGTCGTTACTAAAAGTTCATTTTTATCTGTATATTCTATGCTAGAAACTAGTTCATTTTCGCCTAAGTCATATTTTTTCACATTGTTGCTATTTACATTGTTTATATCTATTATTTTTATATATGATTCAACATATATTCCCTCGGTATCAATCTCGGCAATAGCAAGCGTTTTATTGTCGTTTGTTATTGCCACATCAATTGCATAGGTAGAAGCGAAGTAACTTGTAAATAGCTCTTCACCTGCAGGGGTTACCACTTTTGCCAGAGACTTATATCCACTTTGTTTATACACAATTACCGAATAGCCATTTTTGTTAACATACACATCGTATATATTACCTGTAATTGTGTTTTCCCATATTTTTTGATTTCCTGATACCATATATGCTGTCGTACCATTTTTTTCAGCAATTATGCAATAATCACCTGCAGAGCTTGAAACTGCTTCTTGAAATGAAACAAACATATCAAACTTTTCTTTGGCCTCTTTCGAATATCCTTTTATATAATTAGAACCTATGACAATTAAGTTTGATAATGTTCCCTCAAAATCTATATAATTTCCTATCGCCGTGCTACCAACAGTATCGGCATTTTCCCATTCTTTGTTTTCGAAATAACTAATTATGCTATCAGAATTATAGTAAAAAAACAGTGCCGATATTATAACTATTGCAAAACAAATAAACGCTACCTTTTTCTTTGTCATTTTTTACCCTCTTTACTTTTTAATGATATAATAATTAAAACTATTTGAAAAATTCCTATATACCCAAATATCGGAAAGCAATAATTTATCATCGTTGAAAATCCAATTTTCGCACATAAAAAAGCTAACACACATATTATAAGCGCATTTCTTTCATAATTTTCTTTTTGACACATTTCTAAGAAACTAAATCCACACGAAAATGCCGTTGTAAAAATTGCCGCAAGCATTACTACTCCATACGCAAGTTTTATCTTACTATCTAAAAGTGAAGCAAGTACCATATTAGGCATCTCTGCATTCATTATTTCTGGATAAAATAGATTATTGGCATTATATATTAGTAGCATAAGTAAAAATAATATGCCTGCCGTTGCAAGACCTATAATACATATTTTCATATTATTGAGTTTATATTTTTTAAAATTTATAAGTATTGGTACTAATATCAATGAATTGTAACTAGTGTACAAAATTGCTGATAATAAGAAGTTTCCGATAATATGAAATATCATTTTCTATCTTGTTTTGAATCGTTACATCTAAGCCATCATAATTTGCAAAGCCAATAATTAATATTCCGAGTATTATAAGTGGAACTAATACACAATTAAACACTTCTATCCCTTTAAAATTTTTAAGAAACATTATGTAAGAAATTGATGCTGCAATTGCACTACCATACCAAAAGCTAAAACCTAATTGTTCGTTTACAAAAGTTCCAACTCCTGAAATCATTATGCAAAAACAAACTACTGAAAAAATCTTTAATGTTAGTTGCATGGCTCTATTTCCACTCACAAGCTCACTATATTCCTCGATTTTTTTCTTTTTTATTGCGAATAAAATTATACTTGTTATTACTCCAAACAATGCACTAGATATTATTATTCCAAATAGTCCATTTGTTTCATATGAATTAAAAAAGTTTAATATTTCTCTACCTGATGCAAAACCAGCACCTATTATTGTGCCTATTATTATTGCAAGACAAACAAAAATATCTCCCATTTTCTCCTCCAATTCAAATTTATTATAACATACCATATTTTTTTTAGCTACCCATTTGTTACTATTCAGACTTAATTTATGACAAATGCTAAACAGCAGTATTCTTATGGAGCATACCTAAGCTCCGCTACATTTTTATAGCACACATTTACTTTGATATATACTTTTTATTTTAAATAATGAATAGTAACTTTTATTTTTAAAGACTAAATAGTAACACCCATTTTATATTGATAAAATCAAAATATGCTGATATAATGTTTTTAAAAAAGTATATGAAAGGAAATAAATATTATGATAACAACAAAACAAAGAGCGTATTTAAGAGGCTTAGCTCAAAACTTATCGCCTATATTTCAAATCGGAAAGAACGGAATAAACGACAATCAAGTGCTTCAAATAAATGATGCTTTAGAAGCTCGTGAAATAATAAAAATAACTTTGCTTGATTCTACACCAGATAACAAACATTCTATTGCAAATGAGCTTGCAGAAAGAACTAACTCTGATGTTGTTCAAGTTATTGGAAAAAAGATTACTCTTTATAAAAGATCTTCAAAGGCACCAAAAATAGAATTACCATAAAAATTGTCATATGTCTTATAATTCACAAAATAAAAGCTAATAGCTCATTACTAGAGTTATTAGCTTTTTATAAATAGTAACATTTGATTTCTTTTGTACTTTAATAATTCTTTAGTACTTTTTAATTCTTTTGTTTCTTTTCAAAATCATATGTACTTTAAAATTCATTTGTATCTTAATAGATTCTCATAAGAGCTGCTGCAGCTTCACCTCTTGTAAGATTAGCTCTCGGCTTAAATTGTTTACTTGTACCATCTTTCATACCTTCTAATAAGTCGTATTTAGCAGCATGCAAAATCATATCTTTTTCTTCATCAGTTAAATTAGATATATCTGTATACACTAGTGAGCCTATTTGGTTTTGTGGAATTCCTTTCATTTTTATCTGTGTTTTTGAAAGCATCATTACCATTTCAAGTCTAGTTATTGGAAGTTTAAGACTTTCATCTGTATATGTTCCAGTAGGTATTACACCTTGCATTTCTGCAATCGTAACATAAGGGCCTGCCCATGACTTGTACTTAGTATCAACACTTGCAAAGTCAAAAGTTCTATTTGTTGCAAGTACCATAAGCATTTTTATAAATTCTTCTCTTGAGATAGTATTGTTTGGTCTAAAAGTTCCATCTGGATACCCATCTATAACCTTTATGTTTGTTGCTTGAGTAATCTCTCTAACAGCAAAATGTTCAACAATTATATCTCTACCCCATTTATCTTTTTCTGTCCAATATATGTCTGGAAATTTATACTCTTTCGCATAACACATTTGAAAAAACATACTTATAATTATTGTTATCAATGTTAATAAAAATACTTGTTTTTTCATATATCCCTCCACAGTTTTCATTTTATTATCTTAGCCATATTTTTTCAATAGCTGTAATCATATTGTAATAGTAATTTAAATATATTGTAATATTTAATCTAAACATTGTTTTGCAGGTAACGAAAACAATACTGATTGCGCTTTTGAAGTGCTACCTGCTTCTGTCATTATTGCATGCATTATATCATTTCTTTTTTCTTTTTCTGCAACTACAAATATCATTTCTTTTTCTGCTCCGATTGTAACTCCAAAAAACTTTTCAGAACTATCTGTACCTGTGCCTCTTGCATGAATTACAGTTCCACCAGTAGCTCCCGCTCTTCTCGCTACATTCATTACCATATCTACATATCCTCTATTTGCAACTACAACTATTAGCTCGCTATCATATTTATAGTTTATTGTAAATTCTTGCTCTTCTGGAACATTACCATTTATATAATTCATTGTTTCTTTTCCTCCTACGCTTGAAATAGGTACTATAACTGAGAAGCTTTCTCCGTTTGTTTTGTATCGCATTTTTTTACTTAAATCGTATGCTGTGTGAGCCGGTAATGTGCTAAATAAAACATATTTTTCTGGCTCTGAAAAGCCAAGTAAGCTAAGCATCTCACTTGTAGCAGTTCCTTTTCCATATCTTCCGAAGTGTTAAAGGGACTTTATTTTCGTTTAAAAAAGATATCGCCTCTTCTCCTAAACTTCTTTTTATTATTGTTATCATAAGGACTGGTTTTAGCATACTATCACATCCATTCTATCTCTATTATCTGCTCCTCTTTTTCACCCATTTCATTTTTCTTTTGTATTTTTTCAAATTTAAATTTATACATTATTCCCATAAGTTGTACTGTAATAATTGGTGCCATCGCAACCATCGCTATAACACCAAAAGCATTTATTAATACATTTGCTCCGATTCCTTCACACACACCAATTGCAAATGGCACTAAAAAGGTCGATGCCATTGTTCCTGATGCTACTCCACCAGAATCGAATGCTACTGCTGTAAATATGTCTGAGCAAACAAATGATAATATTAAAGCAATTGCATATCCAGGAATCAGAAAGTATAAAATCGATATTCCTGTTAATACTCTTACCATTGCTATTACCAATGCCAAAGACACACCTATAGATAAACTTCTTGTCATAGCTTTTTTAGGTATTGCTCCATCAGTTATGTCGCTTATTTGTTCATTTAGCACCTTAACTGCTGGTTCTGCAACAACCACAAAGTATCCTATCAAAGCTCCAATTGCAATTATCAAAAAATCATTTCCTATCTCTGCAAGCTTCATTCCTATTAATGAACCAACTTGTAAAAATCCAACATTTGCTCCAAGTAAAAACAATGTAAGACCTATAAATTCATAAATACATCCAATAAACACCTTGGCTAATTCTTTTTTTGACATCTTTATTGCTATCATCTGATATATAACAAAGAATATAATTATTGGTAGTAACGCAATAGTTACCTCTTTAAGATAATTAGGTATATTTTGTATAAATACATCTGCTATTTCTCTTGTATTTGAATACGAGTCATAAACTTTATTTGTATACTCAAAATCGGTTATTTTATATACCGTACCAAGTATCATCATCGCAAGTATCGGACCAATTGAACAGATTGCAACCATTCCAAAACTATCACTCTCAGAATTTTTTTCGCCCCTAACCATTGATATGCCTATTCCAAAAGCAATTATAAAAGGTACTGCCATAGGTCCTGTGGTCGCACCTCCAGAATCAAATGCCATTGCCAAAAATTCTTTTGGTACCCAAAATGATAATATAAAAACTATGCTATATAAAAAAAGTAGTACATGAACTAATTTTAACTTTAACACTACTCTCAAAAAAGCAATCGCCAAAAAAACTCCAACTCCAAGTCCTACCGTTACTATTATTAAGTTTGATGGGAGTGATGTTATCTGTTCTGCAAGCACTTTAAGATCTGGCTCTGCTACTGTTATAAGTGTTCCTAGCACTACTAAAAGTATCAGTATTAAAAATATATTTTTTCTCTTTGCTATATCTGCACCTATTCTCTCACCAATTATCGACATCGACATATCCGCGCCTAATGTAAAAAAACCGGTTCCAATAACAAGCATAATAGCACCAATAATAAATTCTACTATAACATCATTTGTAAGCGGTGTAATTGTAAAAGAAAGAATTGCTACAATCAATGTGATTGGAATTATTGAAGTTAAAGCCTCTTTTATTTTTAGCTTTATATTTTCTTTCATCATAGCACCACCTTGTTTTATATTCGATGTACAATAATTATATACTTATATATAAATTAGTGCAACAATTTTTTAGGTTAGCATTTCCACTCTAAAAATTTTCCTCTGTATATTTCTTTAAATCCATTCAAGTTTTCAAAATCTTTTGGCTTTGTTAAACATGCTGGCTTTTCAAACTTATATATACCGTTTTCCTCTAGCAAACTTGCTATAAAATAACTACAAACATATCTATTTTTTATTGTGAATGGTATTCCAAAAAATCTTGGAACTATTCCTATAAAATCATATTTATATTCTTCGATATTTTTTTGCATATCATCTAATGTCATCTCTAAGTTATCATATTGTTTTTTTGAAACATTTGATTCATATATTATGCAATCCGTTTGATTAAACTTTTCAAAGAATGCTCCTTCTCTTTTTTCCACACTAAATCCGCCATTTAAAATAGAGTTTAACTTTCTTCTTCCGAAGCTATATACAGTTTCACAATCTTTGTCTAATGCAATCGCCACATGGCTGTATGCATACCTCGTAAATAGCTTTACTATTTTAGATGGTATTGTTTTTGTATGCATTAGTAACAAATATATTTTTTTATCTTTTGTAGTCATATTCTTCTCACTTTCCATATAGTCTTGTCTTAATTTTTATATCATAAAAAAAGACAATTATCAATGAAATATCTTTCACAAATAATTGTCTAATTCGATTTATATTTTAGGCACAAATATTATAAGTCCTATAATTGCAGAAGCTATTGCAAGCACTAATACCGCTCCAGCAGAAATGTCTTTTGCTATTCTCGCTTTTTCATTTCTGTATGGCATTGCTATATCTACCACCACTTCAATTGCTGTATTAAAAAGTTCTCCTCCTATTACAAGTGCAAAACAAATTATGCATATTAACCACTCATATTTGTCTATTTTTAATAGAATTCCAAATAATATAACAAGTAACATTACTATAAAATGAATCTTCATATTTCTTTCGGTCTTTAGTGATGATATTGTTCCTCTTCCTGCATATTTAAAACTATTTGCCAATTTTTTTGTTTTTACTTTTAACATTCTTTTCTTTCTTAAATCCATTATTTATCACTCTCCAACCAAATCTTTTTTGCAATTGTTATATAGCATATTAAATAAGAAATAGATATTAAAAATCCAGCTAGCACATCGCTTGTATAATGCACTCCTAGATAGATTCTGCTTATTCCGATTAAACAAATTAAAATGCTTAATAGAGAAATTGCCGTCCACTTTAAATATTTGTTTTTTACATACTTGTAAATCAAATATATAAAGTAGCCATAAAAAGCCATGCTGACCATTGAATGTCCTGATGGAAAGCTATATCCACTCTCTTCTATTATTCTATATTCTGTTGGTCGTGGTCTTTGAAGTATATGCTTTAACAATTGATTTAATACCGTTATAACAACTAAATTTGTAGCAATTGATATTCCTATCTTTTTGTTTTTTATAAGCAAAACTAAAAATAATGTTGATACAATTAAAAATACAGCACCACCAAAATTAGTAATAACTTTTGCAATTGGAGTTACAAAATCAGATATTAAAAACTTAGATATTAACTCATACCCGATTATATCACCTTGCATGATTTCTTTATTAAACACATCTTCTGCAAGCAATAAAAAACCTATTACACAAAAAAACAATATAGCCCATTTTATATTTTTCGATACAAAGTCCTTAATCTTCATTAGTTATACACTTCTCCTTTATATCAATTATAAATAAATGTGACTATATTGTCATTACTTTAATTAAATATATTCGTGTAGGTTAGTCAATCATATGTCACAAAATATTTAAAATTAAATATTTCGAGTACCAAGTATATTTCATACTGATTC
>CAKPEF010000012.1 GCA_934149305.1 uncultured Clostridia bacterium | reverse complement strand
TCAAAATTTTTGTGCCAGCCTGTGCCCAGAGCTATTATGCCTACCATTGTTATTATTAGGCTTGTTATAATCGCTTTATTTTTCATACGTGCCATCCTTTCTAAAATCTTTATTGTGCTCAATTTTGTTTAAATATCCACAACTGATCCTTTTGTCCATCTTGCATATAGTGTATGGTTACTAGCATTTTCAACTACTGTTGTAGCAGTTATTCTTTCACCACCACTTGATGCTGATACAGTATACCACCCTTTGAATGTATATCCACTTCTAGTTAGAGTCGGTAATTCGCCATATACATCTCCTACTTTATATGCTTTAGTTATTGGTTCACCTAAGGTTGAACTAAAATAGTTTTTATCAAAAGTAACTATTACAGTTTGTTCCTGTGCATCTTCTTCCCATTGTGCATATAATGTATGGTCACTTGTTTTTGATACTATTGTTGTCTCTGTTACTAGTGTTGTATCATTTAGTGGAAACTTTACTGTATACCAACCTTTAAATTTATATCCACTCCTTATTACTATTGGCAATGCTCCATATGCTTTTCCTGGTGTTACTTTTTTAGTTGTCGTACTTACTGTTCCACCATTTTCATCAAATGTTACAGTTATTTGATTTTCAGTCCACTGTGCGTATAGTGTATGATCACTTTGTGTTGTTACTACTGTTGTCTCTTCTACTTTTGTTCCACTTGTTTTTGCTGTATACCAACCTTTAAATGTGTATCCTTCTCTTGTTGGTGTTGGCAATGTTCCATATTTTTCACCTACTATTGAAGTCATGCTTTGCTTTTCTACTGTGCCCTCATTTGCATCAAATATTATTGTTACCTCTTGTAAATCTTCTGCTTCTATATTCCATCTTCCAATGCTATCAAAACCAGATGTCTTAACACTTGATTTTAGTGTAACTACTGGTCTAATGCCTAGTTCACTTGCTGTACTACTGCTTACACTTCCATTTGCTTGTACATTCCATAATGAATTTTCATTTGCAGTTGCTATCCAATATGTGCTTCCGTTTGCAAATAAGTTATTATATTTTGCATTTGATAAATCCATTGTTGTTCCGCTTGCTATTTCTGAAAGTCCTGTAATATAATATATATCTTCAGCTTTTATTGTTCTTACCGTATCTGTGGCAGATGTATATTTATTTAAAAATACTTTTTCTAAAACTTCTCTTGTATCAAATCCACTCTTTATGAATTTGTAATTTTCAACAGTTGATGTTGATGTACTGAATCCTGTCTGTAAAAAGTCTTCTGTTAATGCTTTTATACTAGCAGCAGATGTATCAGTATTATTTGGATGATAGTATGTAAGTGGTGTACCAGCACTTATTAGTTTTACTGTGCCTGCCACTTGGTCTACGCTTAATACTCTCCAACCTGTTAGGTCTTGTCCTAAAACGTTTTCATAAGAAACTGGATAATTTACATAGTCACCAACTTTTACTTTGCTTACTAATGTCTGTAGTTTGTTAATTGTGTCTGACCAGACAGCATATAATGTTATATCTGTTTGAGTTCCTGTAAATACGCTTGCTGGAATCGTTTCACCTTGTTCATAACTTGCCACTGTTGCACTTTTTGTTGTACTCCAGCCTAAGAAGTATTTTCCATCGTATGTTGGCAACTCTTTTGTGACTTTAAATGGCATTCCGTAATATGCTATTTGGTTTGGAATGTTTGCTGTTCCGCCATTTGCATCATATTTCAAATTATATGATGCACTGCTTCCTGTAAATATTGTTTGTGTGTTCCCTGCTTTATCTTTTAATACAACATGTACTGTTGCTTCTGTAGTACCATTCGGGATTGCTAATGTTTTGGTGTATCCATCTTTATATGTATCCCATGCACTATCTAATATCTTCTCTGTGTCTGGCACCTTATTTAATACTACATATACCTTAATTTCGCTTGAAGTAGAAACATCATCTGTTGCTTGTATTTGTATTGTAAATTCTTTATCCGTCAAATTATTCACACCATTTTCAACTGTAGAACCAACAACTGTTACGCTTCCTTTTGGAGGAGTTATATCTATTTGATTAGTTGGTGTTGGAGTTGGTGTTGGTGTTGGTGTCGGTGTTGGTGTTGGTGTCGGTGTTGGTGTCGGTGTTGGTGTCGGTGTCGGTGTTGGCGTTGGTGTTGGTGTTGGCGTTGGTGTTGGTGTAACTTCTATTTCCACTGGTGTTTGTAATGTTCCTTCTGTTAATATCACATATGCCATATCTGTTTTTACCTCATATCCGTTATCAAAGCTGTCATTTGATAACATACATCTTATGCTATATCCACTTATTGCATCAGTCACATTTGATATTGTTAATGTACCATTACTTGCTGTGCCTATTTCTGATGCTGATTTCCAATAATCATTTTCATTTGTTCTATATTGCCATTCATATGTTGTAGCATTTTGTGCTGTCACTGTATATATCGCAGTTTCACCAGAATTTACTTTTACTGTTACCGGTTGTTTTGTTACTACTGGTGCTGCCACGGTTGTTACTGTTATTGTTGTTGCTTGTGTTATGTTATCAATTATTGCTGTTTTTCTTAATACATCACCATTTGTTGTTATTGTTCCATTTGATGTTGTTATTCCACTTATTCCATAACCAGCTTTAGGTGTAACAACAAATGTAAAATTCGTGCCACTTACTAACTCTGTACTATTTGTTATTTTGTTTCCTCTCATTGTTTGAATCTCAAAGTTTCCTGTTCCTGTAAAAGTTACATTATATGTTGCAACTTTTAATACTATATATGTTGAAAAGCTCGTTGTTTTAAATGAAACTTTATTTTTAGTTAGTTCATCTAACTTCATAATTTCATAACTTTTATCATCTAATATATGCATTACTGCTACATCTTTTTGATCTTCAATTTCCAAGTTAGTTAATGTTATATTTACATCTTTACCATAGTTTTCTGGTTGATATTTTTTGTTTTTTAAAACCATTGAGATGTCATATGCATATAAGACTTTGTCATCATCTAGCGGTATATATCTTTTTGCAATATTAGTTGCCACTTCTTTTGTGATTTCTTTTGTAGTTAAAACTGCGTTACTTGGCATATCGCCTTTTACCTCAATTGTTGTGCCACTTTCTAATGTGTTTTTTACGGTTTTATATTTAGTATCGCTTTCACCAGAAAGGATCGCACCACATATATCGCAACTCATATCTTGATTTTTATCGATATGACCCTTGCACTCTATTAAATTAGGCTTTGTGGCGCTGGCATCAAATATTTTGTGCCAGCCTATGCCCAGAGCTATTATTCCTACCATTATAATTATTAGGCTTGTTATAATCGCTTTATTTTTCATATGTGCCATCCTTTCTGAAAGTTTTAATTTATGTTATTTCTTCACAAGTTAATTTTTATTCATTATGCAATCGAGAGAATTTGAATTATCACACTTTTAGTATTTGTGTATTCTTGATGGAGATGTTGTTTTAAATCCTGAACATGTACATAAACCACCATAATATGTTGTGCTAGCCCCACACTTGTTACAAGTCTCTGTTATTAGATGCACATCAGAATCCGAAGAATACGATCCACACGATGGGCATGATACATGTGTATCACTTGTAACCACAAAAGAACCTGTACAAGATGTACCTCCACCAGGTGTAGGCGTTGGTGTTACATCTACTGTTTTCCAATGTGCATACAATGTGTGTGCAGATGGATTTGTCACGGTAGTGTACCTTGTTACATAGCTACCTCCAGTTGGAGAAGTATACCATCCATCAAATTCATACGATATAGTTGAGTAATTTGAACTTCTATATGGACTTTCATCCGATAAAGTCTTTCCATATTGGCTGCCATAGTTAACAGATATTGTTTTTGTAGTTGAAATATTTGTAAAATTTCCACCATTTGCATTAAGTGTTACTGTAACTGGTATACCATACCATTGTGCATATAATGTCAAATTAGCATTTGTCGAATATGTATCACCAGTATCATATGACTTTCCACTACCATCAGCTTTTGTATTCCATCTCGAGAAATTATAGTATGTTCTTGTCGGTTTCGTTGTTGATAATGTTATTGACTCATTTACACCTTTTATTTGACTTGCTGGCGCTCCACTTCCTCCATTTGCATCATATGTTATTGTATACTTCGTACTTGCAGTTGCCCAACGTGCGTATAGTGTATGGCTTCCTGTTTTTGTTACTATCGTTGTGCTCTTTATTTCTTCAGGTTCTGCATCATCAGTAAACCAACCTGCAAATACATATCCATCTCTTATTGGTATTGGGAGTTCTCCATATGCACTACCTTTTGTTATGTCTTTTGATGTAGGTGTTACTGTTCCACCATTTGGCTCAAATAATACTTGTTGCTTTTGTTCATACAAATAAAATGGATATGAGCCTTGAACAGAAGAAGATGAACTTTGTACTACGCTAAACTTGCCATTTTTATACACCAAGTAACGAGATTTATTTGAGTAATAACCTTGAGGTGGCTCTCTTAAAGTATTATTTGAATAAGTTATAGAACTTCCATTTTCATTAGTACTTACATTTCCAGCCAATATAAGTTTTTCGTTTGTCCATTTGTTTGTAAAATACCCACTGCTTCCATCGCTGCTACCTTGTGGTGGCCAACCAGAACTAGCTGGCTTTCCTTTTTCAAATATCCATACCATTTTCGAATCATTCGTGTATATTATGTCGTTTTCAGGTGTAACTTCTCCAGAAGTCACGCTATAATTTGAATATGAGCTTGTTGAACCTTCAATCTGTGTCAACGCTACGTTTTCGTTATATGTTATTATATACTCATTTCCTGTTGTTAATGTTGATGTAGTAAGTTTTACATAGCTTCCAAGTGGTGTCCATTTTGCATACAATGTCACTGCATATGGCAAACCAACTGTTGTATTTTCATCTACTTTTGTTACATATTCACTTTCTGTATACCAGCCTGCAAATTCATATTTATCTTTTGTTGGTACCGGTAACTCGCCATACTTTCCTAAATACGGAGCCATTTTAGTTGCTGGTGATACAGTTCCACCAACTGGATCAAATGTAACTTGTATTTGGTCTGGTATTTCTTCACTTGCTGCTATTTTTATATCCCATGCTCCTGTTTCATCCATTCCATCTGTTCTTACAACATTTTTTAACTCAACAACTGGGCGGACACCAGCCTTCGCCTCTCCTTTGCTTAAAAGTCCTGCCTTTGTTACATTATATAAACTTGTTGAATTGTACTTTGTTGCAAGTTCATATAATGAACCTACATTTAATAAGCTGTTATATTTTTCATCTGCTAATGATGTATTTAACGCTATGCCACTAATTCCTGTCACACTTTCTATATCAGTAAGATTAACGCTTCTTACAGCAGGTTTATTATTGTTTATTACCGTATATTTATTTTTGAATATGCTAGACAAATTATTATTAATGAATCCACATGCTTGGTAGTTGCTACCGTTTATGAAATCATTAAACAAAAATTCTTTACTGCTTCCATTAGCATAGTGTTCTGCCAATGGTATTCCTGCCGAAATTATATTTACTGTTCCATTTGAAGAATTCCCATTTACATCAGTATCTTTATTGATTACGCGCCAACCTGTTAATTTTGAAGTATTGGTATAATACTTACTTATACTTTTATTTTCATAACTTACTGGATAATTTATATAATCTCCTACTTTTGCTCTATCCGTGAGTAACGGTAATTTTTCTATATTATCTGTCCATATTGCATACAATGTTACAGCGCTTGATGTTCCTGCAAATATATTTGCAGGTATCGTGTCATTTTGCAAATAACTTGCAACATTTGCATTTTTATTTGTACTCCAACCCAAAAAATATTTTCCCTCATAAGTTGGTCTCTTCATTGTCACTTTATAAGGCATTCCAAAGTATGCCGTTTCTGTAACCGGTGCATTTGTTCCACCATTTGCATCATATATTAGTTTGTATGATGCATTTGTTCCTTTAAAGATTGTATTTGTATTACCTGCTGCATCTTTTAATACAACATATACGATTGAAGATGTTGTTCCATCTGGTACTGTTATTGTTTTAGTATATCCTGTAGTATAGCTTTCCCAACTGCTATCCGGAATTTTAGTAGTATCTGGCGCCTCTCCCAACACAGTATATACTTTAATAGCACTTCCTGTTGATACATTATCTGTGGCTGTAACTGATACTTGCATTTCTCTGCTCGTAACCGTTGGAACACCATCTTGCATTGTTGAATTTTTTATGCTTATGCTCCCTGTTGGCGGAATTACATCTACACTATCTGCTTTAACACTTTGTGGCATCGTAGATAAAGCAAGTACTGTTACTAAAGCAATCAGCCATTTGTTATTAACTTTGTCATACGCAATTGTTTTTTTGCTTCTCCTTTTTGTGTTAATTTTCTCATTCATTTTCGATAGTAGCATTATTATTCCTCCTACATTTTCATTATTGCCTTTATTATAAATATATAATTTTTTTGTGTCTAGTCCTGTAATGCGTGTGGGCGTGCGATTTTAATACTTTTAATTTTTCTTATAAACTACGGAAGTACAAGCTTTGTTTTTTTATTTTGACATTTTTTGCGTTTTGTTAATTTTAGATTAAAAAAATGTTACAAGCTTTGTTAAAAACTTGTAACATTTTTGTAATATTTTATTTATTTATTTTTTACATGCTCGCTTTGTGCAGTATGCGTAATATTTTAAAATTAATCTCATTTTAAAGTTTTGGTATTTTTTATTTTATTTCTGTTATTATAAGGTCTTCTGCATTTCTTATGTCTGAAAGTACATATGTTTCAAATGCGTTATTTTCGTGTGGTGCAAGTGCTGTTATTATTCCTCCAAATATTTCATTTTCCCCACTTGATGTTATTGATTTTATTTCTACATTTGTTGATGGCAAAAATTCATCGCTACTGTTATATACATCGGCTTCTACCTTGCAACGATTTTTTTCTATTAGGGTTATTCTTATGTTTTTTAGTTCTATATTACCTACTTTTTTTCCTTGGCTATAATATACTGTATCGCCTGATACTGTGACTATTTGTTTTTCTTGAGGTTTGTTTATTTGGGAGCTTGTTTTTATGCTATATACAGCTATTGCACATACTACAAGTATTACTGCTGCTACTACTAAACTTATTGTTTTTACTGACTCATTTAATTTTTTCATATGTTTTCCCTCTTTCTTTTATAGGTTTTTTGGAGTACATCTAAGCCACATTATTGCATATGTATTAAAGCTTGATGTACTATTATCAATTAGGGTTCGTAGCGGAGCACAGTGTGCTCCATTACAATTTTTATATTTTTTCAATTTTTATTTTAATGCACTGCTAATAATTAGTTTTTTATGGAGCACACTGTGCTCCGCTACATGTTTGTATGCGTTTTTGAAATTTGGTATGTACATTTAGTAATTATATTATTTGTATAGTTTTTATTTTAATGTGCTACTAACAATTAGTTTTTTATGGAGCACGCTGTGCTCCGCTACATATTTACATGATGTTTTGGAATTTGATATGTACATTGTGTGTTGAAACAAATTTACTTTTATTTTATGAAGCCTGTTTACATACTAGTTTTCTTCTGCAAGTTTTGCCGCTCTATCTGCTGCATTTAATGCATCTATCATTTCATCAAGTCCACCATTTAAAAATTCATCGATTTGGAATATACTTAAGCCTATTCTATGGTCTGTTATTCTTCCTTGTGGGAAGTTGTATGTTCTTATTTTTTCTGATCTGTCTCCACTACCTACTTGGCTTTTTCTTGCAGATGCTAATTCGCTATTTTTTCTTTCTAACTCTGCTTCGTATAGTTTTGAACGCAACATTTTCATTGCTGTTTCTCTGTTTTGTATTTGCGAACGCTCTGTTTGACATTCTACTACAACGCCTGTTGGTATGTGTGTTATTCTGATTGCTGATTCTGTTTTATTTATGTGTTGTCCACCTGCTCCACTTGATCTAAATGTATCTACTTTTAAATCTGTTGGATTTATTTCTATTTCTACATCATCAACTTCTGGAAGTACGGCTACCGTAGCTGTTGAGGTATGTATCCTTCCACTTGATTCTGTGTCTGGCACTCTTTGTACCCTATGAACACCACTTTCAAATTTTAATCTACTGTATGCTCCTTTACCAGTAATCATTATTGTTGCTTCTTTTATTCCACCAAGTTCTGTTTCGTTTAAGTTTAATACTTCAAACTTCCATCTTTTTCTTTCTGCATACATTGAATACATTCTAAATAGGTCTGCTGCAAATAGTGATGATTCTTCACCACCAGCTCCACCTCTTATCTCCATTATAACATTTTTGTCATCATTTGGGTCTTTGGGAACTAGTAATAATTTTAATTCTTCTTCTATTTTAGGAAGTTTTTCTCTATTTTCATCTAATTCGGCTTGTGCTAAGTCGTGCATTTCTTTGTCATTTAGCATTTCTTTTAAATCTTCTATTGAGTTTACAACCTTTTTGTATTCTCTGTATTTTAATACTACTTCTTCCATGTCAGCATGCTCTTTCATAAGCTTTTTCCACTCACCTTGGTTTGCTATTACTGCTGGGTCGCTGATTTGAGTGTTTAATTCTTCGTAACGCTTTTCAACATTTTCTAATTTATCAAACATATTTTATCCACCTTTTCACATTTTTATCAAGTTATTATTATATTACATAATCTACTAAAAGGCAAGTATTTGCAAGGACGAAAAGGAGAAGTTTTACTAAAACGCCTATTTTTCTGGCTTTTTAATAAACTTCTCCTATTTGGGGTTAATGTGCTATTTTCAATTAGAGTTCGTAGCGGAGCTTAGGTGTGCCCCATTACAATTTTTATATTTTCTCAATTTTTGTTTTAATGCACCGTTAATAATTGGTTTTTATGGAGCACACCTAAGCTCCGCTACATGTTTGCATACGATTTTGAAATTTGATGTGTACATTTAGTATTGAAATAACTTTGCGCTATTTCTCCAATGATGTTTTTACAAACTCTTCAAGTCCTTCTTTGTCAAATTCTCTACTTTCTCTTGCTATTTCTTTGCCATCTTTTATTATGAGTATTGTTGGCACTGATGGTATTTTTAATGCTTCTTTTAATTCTAGATTTTGCTCTCTGTCTATTTTTACTACTTTTACATCTTCAGTTTCTTTTTCGTATTCTTCTAATATTGGCATCATGTTTTGACATGGTGGGCACCATGTTGAATAGAATTCAACCAATACTGGCTTTTCGCTATTTAACACTGCCTCTCCGTATGTTTCATTATTTTCCACATTTTCACTCATTATTTTTATTTCTTCTGCATTTATTATTTCTTCATTTGGTTTTTGTGCAGGCGTGTTTAGTGTAAGTGATCCTGCCTGTATCGAAACTACTACTATTGCAATTATTTTTAGTGCTAACGCTTTCATATTATCATCCACCTTCATTTATTTTTATGTAATACGATTTAGTATTATGGCATTTTCTATTTTTAGGATAGCACTATTTTTTTGGGTTTTCAATATTTTTTATTAGTTATTATTCAGCCTTAAGCAAACAAGGACTAAACAGTAATTTTTTTATGGAGCACACTGTGCTCCGCTACATTGTTATATGCGGTTTTGAAATTTGATGTATACATTTGGTAATTATATTATTTGTATAGTTTTTATTTTAATGTGCTATTTTCAATTAGGGTTCGTAGCGGAGCTTAGGTGTGCTCCATTACAATTTTTATATTTTCTCAATTTGTTAATGCACTGCTAATAATTAGTTTTTTATGGAGCACGCTGCGCTTAAGCTACATTTTTTATAACACACATTTACATTTGATACATACTTTTTTATTTTTGAAAACTAAATAGTAACTTTTATTAAAGAATTATGCAAATTAGTCCTCCACTGCCTTCATTTATTATTTTCTCTAATGTTTCTTGTAATTTACATTGCGCATCTTCTGGCATTTTCATAAGTTTTGTTTGCAAGCCCTCATTTACTAGTTCATGTAGTGATTTTCCAAATATGTTTGATTGCCATATTTTTGTTGGATCTCCCTCGAATTCTTTCATTAGATAATCTACTAGTTCTTCTGATTGTTTTTCACTGCCTACTATTGGTGATACTTCGGTTTCTATTTCTGCTTTTATGATATGCAAACTTGGTGCTCTTGCTTTTAGTTTTACTCCAAATTTCGAGCCTTGTTTTATTATTTCTGGTTCTTCTAGTGATAGGTCTTCTATGTTTGGCGTTACTATTCCGTAGCCTTTGCGCTTTACATCATTTAATGCCATTTCTATTTTGTCATAGCTTTTTTTGCTCTTTGCAAGTGAGGCAACTATGCCGAATAGTTCGCCCTCTTCTTTTACTTCTATGCCTGACATTTCGCTTAATATTTGATAGAATAATTCTTTTTTTACACAGATGTCTAGGTTTGCTATTCCATCTCCTAATTTTATTTCGTTTATGTCTATTTTTTCTATGTTTTCACTTTTTGGCATTTCGTTTATTAAGTTTTTAATTTGTCTTAAGTTTTGCATATTTCTAAAGTTTGTTTTTACCATTTCAAATATTTCTTTATTCAATGGATGTTCTTCATCTAATGTTTCTATCCATTTTGGAAGTTCTATATCTATTTCGTTTATTGGAAATTCATATAATATTTTGCCCATTATTTTGTTTATATCTTCGCTACTTAAGTTTGCGCAGTCTACTGCAATTACTGCAGCGTCATATTTATTTTCTAATTCTTCACATGTCTTTTTACTATTTTCTGAATTTGGATTGTTGGTATTTAATATTATTATGTATGGTTTATTTTGCATTTTTAATTCGTCTGCGACTCTTTCTTCTGCTTTTATATATTCGTTTCTATCTATACCTGTAACGCTTCCATCCGTAGTAACTAGGACTCCTATTGTAGAGTGTTCTTCTATTACTTTTTTTGTTCCAAGCTCTGCCGCTTCTGCAAATGGTATTTGATTTTCAAACCATGGAGTGTTCACCATTCTTTGTGATTCTCCCTCCATATGTCCTATTGCTCCATCGATTAAATACCCTACGCAATCTACCATTCTAGTATTAAATTTTACGTTTTCTATGCTTACTTCTACTGCCTCATTTGGAATAAATTTTGGTTCTGTAGTCATTATCGTTCTACCATTTGAACTTTGTGGCAATTCATCTTGTGCACGAGCTCTTTTGTATTCATCTTTTATATTTGGTAGTACTGATAGTTCCATAAAATTCTTTATAAATGTAGATTTACCCGTTCTTACAGGACCAACAACACCAATATATATATCCCCACCCGTTCTTTCCGCAATATCTTGATATATGCTATAACTATTCATTTATAACCCTCCTTTTATATTTGGCTGTGCTCACTAATTTTTTGTGGAGCCCACCTAAGCTCCCTACTTTTTAGCAGTACATTTAATTTGCACTACCTATACTTAGTGTTTGTACACATATCTTTACTTAATTTATATGATGTACTTAGAGGATTATTACTTTTTATTTTTGAAAAATATTTTTTGAATTTTAGTATTGCATGAACATTTTGTGACTCATAATAATACTTTTCTTTAAAATATTTGAAAAGGTGTAAATATGACTCATAAAAAATATTGAAAAAGTGTAAAATATGCTTACTAAAAACTTTGAAAAGGTGTGAAATTCGCTTGTAAAAATTCTTGAAAAGGTGTAAAATATAGGTAACAAGCAAAATGGAGGTGCTTTTTATGAGAAGAAAATTATACGATAAATTACTTGCATGGAAAGAAGAAAGCCAAGGAAAAACAGCCATTTTAATTGAGGGTGCAAGGCGTGTTGGAAAAAGTTATATTGCTGAAGAATTCGCTAAAGAAAACTATAAATCTTACATTATAATTGATTTTAGCAAAGTAAATAATAGTGTAAAGGATTTATTTGAACAATATCTAGATGACTTGGATACTTTTTTTATGTTGCTTTCTGCGTATTTTTCTATTGAATTATATCCACGCGAAAGTCTAATAATTTTAGATGAAGTTCAGCTATTTCCGAGAGCAAGAGCTGCAATAAAACATTTAGTAGCAGATGGCAGATACGATTATATAGAAACTGGCTCTTTAATCTCTATAAAAGAAAATATAAAAGACATTTTAATTCCATCAGAAGAAGAACATATTAAAATGTATCCTTTAGATTTTGAGGAATTTTTATGGGCTATTGGCGATACAACACTTATGCCAGCTATTAAAAAAATGTTTGAAAATAAGAAGCCTCTTGGACAATTGCTACATAGAAAGGCGATGGATGTTTTTAGACAATATATGCTAGTTGGCGGAATGCCACAAGCAGTTAACGCTTTTGTTGAAACTAAAGATTTCAATAAGGTAGATAAACAAAAGAGATTGATTTTAGATTTATATAAAGAAGATATTGCAAAAAATGCTGGGAACTATTCAATAAGAGTTAGAAACATATTTAATCAAATACCATCTCAACTGCAGAAGCACGAGAAAAAATTCAAATTATCTTCGATTGAAAAAGGTGCTAAATTTAGAGATTATGATGATGCAATTTTATGGCTTAATGATAGTATGATTGTAAATAATGCGTTTAATACAACTGAGCCTAATATAGGGTTAAAGATGAATACAAAATTAACATCTATGAAATGTTATATGGGCGACACTGGTTTGCTAATATCGCATACTTTTGATGCAAAGGGAATAATGAGTGAAGAAATATATAAAAAGATGCTGTTTGATAAATTAGAGTTTAATGAGGGAATGTTTATGGAAAATATAGTTGCACAACTTTTAGTTGCTTCAGATAACAACTTATATTTTTACTCAAACTCTTCTAGAAGTAATGTAGAAGATAGAATGGAAATAGATTTTTTAGTTCAAAAAAATAAAATAACAAACAGACATAATATTTCTCCAATAGAGGTAAAATCAGGTAAAAACTATACTATTGTTTCTCTTGAAAAGTTCATTAAAAAATATGCAAGTTGTTTAGATATGCCATATGTGATTCATACAAATGATTTTGAGATAAAAGATGGCATAACTTATTTACCTGTGTACATGACACAATTATTGTCTTAATATATAATAAAGCCTCAAGTATTAGATTTTTCTAATATTTGAGGCTTATTTTTTATATTATGTTTTACATTTGTTTCGCTAATTTTTGTTTTGCCACATTGTGTAATATGTTTATTTCTTTGTCTGTTGTATATGTTGTGATTGTTGTGTCTACTCCATCTACTATTGTTGCTGTTCCGTGGCTTTCTGCTTCTGCTAGCTTTTCTAATTTTACTTTTTCTTTTGCTTGTGCTTTTGCTAGCTTTATGCTTTCTTTATATACATTCATTGTGCTTTTGCTTATTGTTTCCCAGTTGAATTCTCTTATTACTTTTTCTCTTGCGTTCTTTGACATTTGTCTGCATAAATCTTCGTTATATAATGCTTCTAATATAGAATCTGCAAGTGAATTTGGGTTCCCTGCATATGACTTTAATCCATCGATTCCGTGAGAGATTATTTCGTTTAATCCACCGGCATCTGATACTATTGTTGTTGCACCTGATAGCATTCCTTCTAGTGCTACTATTCCGAATGGCTCGTATAAACTTGGGAATGTTGCTATATCTATTGCTTTATACATTTTTGTTATTTGTGCATCGTTTAAGTATCCTGTGAAGTATACTTTGTTTGATATTCCAAGATATTCTGACAAGCCTTTTAGTTCATCCATGCATGGTCCACGACCTGCTATTACAAATTTAACATCTTGATAATTTGAGATTATTTTTGGTGCTGCATTTAATAGTACTTGGATTCCTTTTTCGTTTACAATTCTACCTGCGAAGAATATTATTTTTTCGTTGTCTGCTGCATAGTTTCTTCTAAACTCCCAATCTCTTTCTACTCCATCAAATTTGTTTATATTGATTCCGTTTGGAACTACATGTATGTTTTCATATGGCTTTCCAAATAAATCTCTTATTTCGTTTTTCATGTACATGCTATTACATATTACATTTGATGCTTCATATGTTAGCATCCATTCTACATCATTTACATAGCCTTGTGCTTTGTTATGTATTCCTTTGTTTCTTCCGCTTTCTGTTGCGTGAATTGTTGCAACTAGTGGTAGTTTATATGTTCTTTTTAATGTTCTAGCAGCATATGCTACTAACCAATCGTGCGCATGTAATACATCGAATTTTCCGTATTCTTTTATTACATCTGCAGCTCTTTCTATCATGCAAAAATTAAGTTGCATTACCCAATCTATTAAGTTGTTTGCATTGATTGGATAATTAGTAACTCTATGTACAAATACTGGTCCGTCTTTTTCAAACTCTTTCGTTTCTCCCTCTTGGTATGTTATAACGTGCACTTCATGCCCTTGCGCAGCAAAAGCATGTGAAAGATCATGAACGACTCTCGCAATACCTCCAACTATTCTTGGTGGGTATTCCCACGAAAGCATCATTATTCTCATTATACAATTCCCCTTTCATTTTTCGTTTGTTACTCGTATTATCATTGTATATTAGTGAAAAAAAATTGTAAACATTTTTCCACAATTTTTTTATTTTTTTGTTATGGTTATTGAACACACACTTGCGTTAAATTAGTATAAATTTTATTTTTATGGAGCACGCTTAAGTTCCGCTACACCTCTACATCAAATTAGCATAGAAATTTATTTTCATAGAGTGTACTTAAGCTTCTCCACATAAAACCACACTACATTTTTGAAGTGTGGTTTTTGTTTTATTTATATATTCTATAATCTACATCTGGAAATATTAAGTCTTTAAAATGTATGTCATTCAAGTATTCTTCGTTTATTTCGTTTTTGTCTATCATGTCTGCTAGTGCATTAAATCTTCCGATATGGTCTTTTACTCTTTTGTGCGCATATTCTACCATTGTGTTCATTGTTATTATGAATGGCCAATCGCTACTTTGTGCTAGTAATAATTCTCTTGCGCATTGGTCTAATGCTCTTTTTTGCAATGGATATGGATTTTGGTATGTACATGCTAAGTAGTGCATTCTTTCTGCTGCTCTATGCAAATGTCTATATATGTAGTCGTTTCCAGGGTTTAGCCATACCTCATTATATCCATGTGCTCCCCATGTTGATATTGCTGGTGCGCATTCTTGTACATTTGGATATTTTTCTAAGTATTCGCTTGGCGTTATTAACTCAAATGTATCTTGGTTATGATATATTTTTTTGAATAATACATATAACCAATATGGACCCTCATACCACCAATGGCCATACAATTCTGCATCATAGGGGCATGTTACTATTGGCGGAACTTTCATGTATTTTGATGCCTCACCTATTTGGTCTATTCTTGAATGCATGAAGTGATCTGCTTGCATTTCTGCAACTGCTTTTGCTTTGCTATCGTTATAGTATTGTTTTTCGCAATCTTTACCTGTTATTCTGTGATATTTTATTCCTGTATCAACTCTATGTCCACTTTTTGATACATATGGTTTTATATAATCCCAATCTAGTTCATATCCTATGTCTTTATAGAATTCTCTATAGTTATAGTCTCCTGGATAACCACATATTGAACTCCATACTTGCTTTGAACTGTCTAAGTCTCTTCCGAATGCAACAAGTCCATTTGGTGACATGATTGGTGCTAATGTTCCGTATAATGGTTTTGGCTCTGCAAATGTTACGCCGTGTGTTTCTAATATTACATATTTGATTCCATATTCTCTAAGCACTGGTTCTAGCTCTGGTATGTATGCACATTCTGAAAGCCACATTCCCTTTGGTGCTCTGCCAAAACGCTTTTTATATACTTCTACGCCAACTGCTATTTGTGCTTTTACTGCGCATGGTTCTACATTTAATAATGGTAAAAAACCATGTGTTGCTGGACAACATATTATTTCTAATACACCTATGTCTTGTAATCGCTTGAATGCGCTTACTATATCGCAGTTTAATTTTCTTTTATATAATTTATAAAATTCTTTGAAGTTATAAAAATACATTTTTGCTAAATCGTTTAATTCTTTATTGTCTTTTGTTCTTTTTATTTCTTTGCCTGCTAAACGAATTCTCTCTAGCAAATATTTTAAATAACGATGTCTTAATATATCATCATCTAACATTGTAATTAGTGGTGCTGTAATATTCATCGTCACTCTAAATTTTACATTTTCATCTACTAATTTTTGAAAATATATCAAAAGAGGAATATAAGTTTCAGATATGGCTTCAAACAGCCATCTCTCTTCTATATATTCCTCACTCTCTGGATGTCTTACATACGGTAAATGCGCATGTAAGACAATATTTAAATATCCTTTTGGAGCCATTATTATCCTCCTCTTATTTTTGCATGTATCTACCTGCTGAACTTACGGTATCTTCTGTACTGAATGCTAAACCATCGTAATGTTGTTTTGTGTTTAAGCTGTTTTGTCTTGGTTTATAGTATATTGTAAATCTTTCTGTTTGATTTAATCTCAAATAGTTTTTGTATATAATCTCTTCTGCTTCTTTATTATATACAGGTGCGCTTCTCGGTATTGTTACTTGATTCGACTCGAACACACTTATGAATCTATCATTTTGTCTTCTGCCAAGCTCTACTTTATAATTGCAGTTTGCGTCTTTAACTTCTATATAATAATTTGTAGCATATGGATCTACTGGTATCTCATATGAATAATTCATTGTAAGATTTGTTATTTTCAAAACTGGTGTACAATTATTATAATTTATGTGATTGTTGTAAAATTTTTTAATAGAATCTTCGGCTACCTCCCAATACACGTACATTCGAGTTGGTGATTGTACAAGTAATCTTACCACTGTTTCATCATATTTAGTTGGTAAATCATAGTATTCCGACTTTGGCCTATACAATATGTACAACCTCCTTTTTCTTTTGTTAAATATTTTGCTTATGATATAATTCTACTAAAATATGATACCTTAAATAAAAATCTTTTTCAATAGTATTTATAAATTTTTTCAAAAAAAAAATTGGGTGGACATTCACCCAATTTTAATTTTATTTTCCTTGTATTTTTCTTAATGCTTGTTTTCTTGTTCTTCCATTTTGTATTTTTTCTACCATTGTTGCAAGTGTCCCTAGCTGTTGTGTGTTCATTAGTTTTAATATTGCGTCTAATTCGTTTTCTTGCTCAAATGTTAAGTCGAATATTTTTGATATTAGCTTATATGCTCTCTTTGGAAGTGTGTTTGCTACGGCTATAACAACTTCTGCCGGAACCTCGTTTTTGCTCTCGCTGTTTGTGAAGTATTCATCTTTTATTTTGCTTCTTGATTTGCTATATATATTTAATATTGCTTTTTCATAGATTAGTTTTAATTTTGCTTCGCAACATTTTCTATATAGTTCTTCTTCTTTTCTGTTTTTCTTTTCGCCTAGTTCTGCCATTCTGCCTTCAACTACTTCTATTTCTTTTTCTATTATTCCTCTGTCGCATATATATACCGCTTGTTCCATCTCCGATGTTTGTTTGTTTATAAAGTAGTCTGCTAGCATTATAACTTTTCTTTGTTGTAAAATGTACAAGTCTTTTTCTAGGTTATCAGAAGATGTGATTGCTTCAAATACTTTTAATAATATCTTTCCGCTCTTATCGTCTTGTATTAAGACATTAAGTCCATCTTTTATTGTGTTTCTTTCTTCTTCAAAGATATTATTTATTTCTTTTTCGAATGCATTATAGTCGATTGCTCCACCTATTTGTGATAATACATTATTTACTTTTGAGTTTATTTCATCGTTATATGCATTTAATTTGTTTATTGTAGCTTTTTCGTTTGGTTTTAATGAGAAGCTTCTTTCTAGCACGCGTAGTTTATCTGCATCGAATGGTACATCTTTTTGTTTTGCCAATTCTTCTCTTCTTAACTCTTCTTGTTTCTTTTCTTCTTCCTCTTCTTTTTCAGCCTCTGCTACTAGATTTTTGTCTATGAATTTTTCAACTTCTGGATTGTAATATGTACCTGTTTGCTCTTGTTTTTTCTCTGATTCTCTTTCTTCTTCGGTGTACACTTGTATCATAACATTTTCTGCAGGATTTTCTGAAACAACTATTGCGCTAGGTTTGCTATAGTTAAAACGCCATATTACATTTTCGTTGTATATTACTTTGGCTATATTTCTTGCTTCAAATCTTTGACCTATTTGCGCTTTTACTTTGTAATCTTCTTTTAGCTTTTTACCGCTTTCATTTTGATATAGTATTGTGACATATGATTTCTTTTCTTGATATGTTACTGTTATTATGTTGTTTATGCTTCCAACCGTAAGCTTTACTGGGTTTACCATTGAGAATACCCATTTCTTATTGTTGTCATCTACAATTTCTTCTTTTGGTTTTGGTATATATTCGCTACCAACTTCGATTTGCATTATATCTGATTTGAATATTGTGTTGCCATCCATGTCTTTATATCTTATTGTTACTTCTGCTTTTGCAACTTCATATACAAGTGAAACTGTATTTTCTCTTTCATCTTCTTTTGCTCTTATTGTATCTATATCTTTTGTTACAAGCTCCCACTCTATTCCTTCTGCATCTTTGATGTATTGACCTGCATTTACATCGTACAATGTTCCAACTTGTACTTGTGTTACTTCATCATCTTTTATTTTTTCTCCGTCTATTGTTTTATATGATATTGTTACATTCGTAAATACTGGTTCATATGTTAGTTCAAATAGATTTGGTGATTCTAATGCTCCAATTGGCATTTCTACTATTTTTAGCATTTCAGGATTACACTTTACGAATTTATATAGTTTTGAATTTTCATCTGTCATTTTTTCATCTATATTCGGCGTGTATTCACTTCCTAATTGTGCTTTTACTATTTGATCTTTTTTAATTTGCTTGCCATGGACGTTTACAAATCTTAAGATTGTATCAACTTTTAACGGCATATAAACTATTTCTACTAAGTTCTCCGATTCATCTTCTTTTATTTCTAGTTTATCTACATTTTTAGCCTTATACTCCCATACTCTTCCTTGTATATCTTCTATTACACTTTCTACTTCTGGTGTATATGTGCTTCCTATTTGTACTAGTTTTCTCTTTGGCGAGCGTAGTCTATTGCCATCTTCATCACGATATTTATATGTTACAAGTGCTTTTTCTTCTTCGTATGCCAATACTATGATATTTTTCTTTTCATCTTTCGTAACTTTTATGCTCGTCTTACTGTTTGGATTATATACCCACTTTACTTTTCTCTTGTCTTCTATTACATTTATCGCTTCTGCTTCGTATATGCTTCCAATTTGAGCCATTACCTCTTTGTCTTCTCTTATTATTCCGCCAAGTGGATCTTGGTATCTTATTATTACTTTTATCATAGATGGTCTATAGCTCAAGTTTATAAAGTTTTTCTCTTCGTTTCTATTTACTACTATTGATTCTACTTTATTTCTTGCTCCGGCGAATAGTTTATTTTCTTCTACCAAGCCATATAACCATTCTCTTTGTTTTGGATCGTAGATTTCTTGTTCAACTTTTGGTGTAAATGTTGTTCCAACTTGTTCACTATATATCGTTGATTCTTTTACTTCTACATCTTTTGCATCTTTATAATTTACTTTTACATTTACTTTTAATTTTTCGTAATTTATGTCTAGAATATTTTCTTCTGGATTTCTTTTTACTTTATATTCTAGCTTAAAGTTTTCTGGAAGCTTCCAGCCTAGTCCTGTTTTTCCATCTATTATTTCTTTATATGGCTGTGGTTTATATATGCTTCCTATTTGTGCTCTTTCGGTTGAGTTATTTTTTATTATTTCTTTTGCATCGTTTAAGTATTTTAGTTGAACTTCAACCATTTCTTTTGCATACCATACTTTTACTATGTTTTCTTCTTCTTTTTCTTTGGTTATCATTTCTTCTTTGTCTACTTTTCTTAGTATCCAAGCTTTTTCTTCTTTATCGTTATAAGCTTTTTCGTATGGTATTTTGAATATATCTCCAACTTGCATTGAATGCATGATTGGCTCTGCTATTAAATTTCCTTCTTCATCTACAAGCCAAATTGGTATGTTTTGCATTAGCTTTGTAAATGTCATTAAAATTTCGTTGCCCTCTTCTTTTACTACTGTTTCTTTTTCTGTAACATCGCTATATACCCACACTCTGTTACCATTATCATTTACTCTATCTAATAACTTCGTTTCAAATTTCTTACCAACTTGAACACTTATTACCTTATTTGATGTTATGCTATTCTTCTCAGCATCGACATATTTAATTGTGACATTTGCCATTACTGGCTCGTATGTTGCTATTATTATATTATCTGCTGCTTGTACAATTTTATTTTCTATTTTTACTGATTTATATTTCCACATTAAACCTGCCATATCTGTGAACTTCTTTGTTGGTTCTATTTTAATCTCTTTACCTATTTGTACATCTTTAATGGCATCGTTTCTTAGTTCTTTGCCATCTGTGTCTTGATATTTTAAAATTACTTTTGCTCTGTCTTCTTCGTAGTTTAAGATTATGATGTTTTCTTGTTCATTTTCTTTTGTCACGATTGAAATGTTTTCATCTCCAACATATTTCCACTGATATTTATTTTTATCTAAAACTGTTTGTCTAATATTAGGAATGTATATTCCGCCTAATTTTACTGTTGTTGTTATATTATCTACTATTGTTTCTTGTGTTCTAATATTTATATGCTTTACTAATACTCTTGATTTTACTTCGCCATATATTAGTTTTACTAAATTGTTCCTTTCTTTTACTATTAGATTTTTAGGTTCGCTGCTTTCTATCATCCAGCGTCTGCCATCTCTATCGCTAATTTTTTCATACATTTTAACATCTAGCATCGCACCAATTTGCCACTGTATGATTTTTTTGTCTTGCAATTCGTTTCCGTATGCATCAAAGAATGTTAGCTCTACATCGGCTGTCTCTTTTTCGTAATATATTGAATATACATTTTCTTCTTCGTGTTTCTTTACTGTAATTGTCTCGATTTTATCGTAGTCTATCTTCCACTGCTTACCATCTTTTGATGTAAATTTTACTATTGGCTTATCTTTATATGTTGTTCCTACTTGCAATTTCTCATATTTAGGCTCTAATAGTTCGTTCATTTCTGCATCAAAATACCTTATTGTTATCTTTACCATAAATGGTTCATATCTTAAGATTACTCTGTTTTCAGCTTCTTTTGCTTTTACTACAATCTTGTCGCCTTTGTCGAAGCACTTCCATGCTCTTCCGAAGTTATCTATTATCTGTTCTAGACTTTCAGAATTAAATATTGAACCAACTTGTGCTTTTTCTATCTCATCGCTCTTTATTGGTCTATTATCTGTGTTTAAAAATTGTATTGTAACATTTGCAAGTACTGGTTCATATACACCTACTATTTGATTTCTATTTTTGTCTTTATCTACCGTGATTTCAATGTTTTGCGCTTCACTTTTTCGTCTCCATTCTTTGCATTCAAAATCAGTTAAATCTTCGTCAAAACTATATGCATATTTCTTTCCTACCTGTACAAGCTCTACTCTATCATCTACTAGTTTTATATTTTGTTCGTTTTTAAAGCTTACAACAACTTGTGCTTTATTTTCTGTATAATATAGTATTACTTCATTTACTATATCTGGTTTTGCAAGTATATTAGTTTCGGTTCCTTCAATGTATTGCCAGCCAAGACCAGTACTATCCATTATAAATTTCGGAACATCTACTGAATATTTTTTGTTTGATGGAACTATTATCTTTTGGCTTTCTAATAGCTCTTCATTCGTTGTTTTATTTAGATATTTTACTAATATATCTGTTCTCTCGATGTCATATACAAGTATTACTTTGTTTTTCTCTTCGTTGTCTTTTGCCACAAATTTAGCAGGTCTTGAGAATTTTAATTTCCATTCTTCGTTCTCTCTTGACATGAAACTCTTTTTTGTTTCAAAATCATATATTTCTCCAACTTGTATTATCTCTTGCTTGTCATCTGCTATCTTTTTGCCCTCTCTGTTTATAAATGAAAATGTAACTCTTGTAAATCTTTCGATATATTTTAAGTTTATTATATTCAAATCTGGATTTTCATTCACTATAAGTGGCTCTATTCTTGTAAGTTCTGCTCTCCACTCTCTACCTTTAGCATCATTTATTATTGGTAATATTTCTGGTGTAAAAGTTGAATTTGGAAATAAATTTCCGATTCTATTTTCTTTTAGTATTTCTCCTTTTGAATTTAGATATCTTACTGTTACATAAGTTGAACCTGGCAATGCTGCTTCACCAACTGCTATATATGAATTGCTGTCGCTACTATTATTATAGAAAAAGTTTTGGTCTTTAATTGCTTCTAGTGTAAAGTCTAAACTTGTACCATTATACATACATACTTTTGTAGATGGCTCTTTTGGAATGTATATATCTACATATATACTTGGTATAGGCAATTTCTCTGTTCCGTAGTCATCTAAGTCATCATATAAATATCCCAATAAATCTGGTATTCTTTTTTCGTCTATGAAAGTTTCTTTTCTTATAATTGCTGTAGGCGCGTTAACATTAAAATCTGCTACCGATTGTCTCTTTACTAGTTCGCCATTTTCATCAGTGTATTCTAATTTTGTTCCTATTCTTGTTAAGTCTTCTACAATCGCTTCTGATATTTTGTATTTGTAATCTCTACCAATATTGTCTTCAATCGATACATATAATTTTTCTTCGTATTCCGTTGGATTTACTGTAAATCTGTATCTGTATGCTATTGGAGTAATTGATTCTGCTTCATCTTCAAGACATTCTTTAACTACTCCAAGTGGCGGATCAACAAGTTCCATGTTTAATGATTTTATAATTCCATTTATAAATCCACTATAGTCCTCATCTAATCTTTGCGCTCTCTTTAATGATTTGCTGACATCATCAACCATCATATTTACTGCCATTGTATTTTTTCTTAACTCAACATATGTGTTGTATTCAAAGCTTTTTCCTGCAGTGTAAATTGCTATTTCTTCTTGTTTTTTTCCATTATCTTTTATCCAATAATAAGATATTGTGTTTAACAAAAAGTCTGTTTGAGTTGGCATTTCTTCAAGTCTTATATACGGATCGTTATTGCAAATTCCCGCAACGACGCCTCCCCCTAAGTGTCTTATCTCTGGCTCTTTTTCAAATATTTCAATTCTATTTGTTTTATTATTTATAAATCTTATTGAGTATGTTGTTATATTTTGTGCATATTTTTCGGGATCATCATACATTTTTAATCTTGGGTTTAAAGAATAAATTATCATTTCATCGATTATATAATCTGCAACTAGCATTGATAAAATTTCTTCAACCCTTCGTTCTGACATTCTTTTGTTTCTTTCAAATGCCTCTTTGTAATCTTGTGTAACTGCGTTTCTCTCTTCTTTATAAACTTCTTCGTATTTTTTGCCACTATACATTATTTGCACTTTTTGATTTGGTGCATATATAAAAATCTTTATTCTAAAATCATTAGATATTGCAATAACCGCACATCTTTTATCCAACGAATAATTTGCTGCAACAAACCTCATTCGATATGCATTTTCAGAAGACATTGTTTCAATATCTCCTTCAATTACTTCGGTTTCTAGTAGTCTATTATTTATATTTAAAAAAGCTCTAATTATTTCTGTGCATGGTTCGCTATATTCATATACATCTATATATTTTGAATAATCATCAACCTCGACTAGTTTATTTTCTATTAGTGATATATCTATTTTTGCAATAACCGAAGCTATGACTTTATCATTATAGCCAAGCATTTTCAACTTTTCTGTTAGAACTTTTACCAATGTATTCATGTTTTCACCTCTTAAAATTTTATCTTATGTATAACCTAGACATATATAATTCATTATATATTAACTGTGAAAATTTTCAATAGTTTTAAATCAAAATGCAACGACCGTTTTTGATATTATTTTTAATATGAATTATTTCACTCTGACATGCTCTTTTACATACATTTACGAATAAAATATTTTGAATAAAATTTTCCAATTTGTTCATACTGTTTTTAAGCATATTTTTATCTTGTGAGGTGTGGTCTTGCAGCCAAAAAAAATTATTATAAAAACTTTAAATAAAAAATTAAATACATTTTTTTGTAATGCGTTAAAAAAATATCCAAAGCTTAATTTTATAAGCAAAAAAATCGGTGGCGAATATATTACAATTATAAAGTGTCATAATTATTATGAGGGTATTGGGATATACGCTAAAAGTTCTAATTTTAAAAATATATATGGCAGCTACATTTATCTTTATACAACCATAAGCATGATTTTAAGCGAGGTAATTATTTCTTTTTTTGAAAGAAAAATCATCCTGCGCTTGCTTAATTATTATTCATATTATTTTTCAAATGCAGAAATAAAAAGAATAAAAAATATATCATTTGCAATTTTAGATCCAAACTTTCCTTCTAATAATTCTAAAAGATTGTATTTATATAAAAAAGATTTAATTTTAAATCGCTTGCTTTTAAATTTTAGACACCGTAATTATTTAACAATAGAAGCATTTGCCAACTTTTCGCTTGAAAACTATTCAAACTTTTTAGACAATGTTTTAGAAAAAGCTGCGCACATATATTTTTCTAACGCCAACCACGCTGATTTAATAAATTTTATACTAAATAATTTGCTCAAATAATGTGTGATCGAGTATACGCATGCTACATCGCAACTGCCACAAGCTTTTTGGAATTTTGTGATTTTCAGGCTCATTTTGGCCGGAATTTTGTGATTTTCAGGCTCATTTTGGCCGGAATTTTGTGATTTTTGAGCTTATTTTAGTCGGATTTTTGTGATAATGCATTCTTAAAATCATTCAAACGCTTACGCTCGTACGGTTACAGAAACAAGCTCTAAATTAGTGATATAGATTTAATTTTGGGCTTTATTTTTTCGATTGTAATATTTTATCGAGCACATGAAACTTTATAAGTTGTACATTAAACTAAAATTTGCGTCTACTTGAACATATCAAATTTTATAAGTGCGCTCCATTAAAAAATGATTGAAAATGCAAAATGTTCGCTTGAAAAGAAGAAATATTTATGATATGCTTTTTGAAGATAAAGGGAATAAGCAGAGCGGTTGACCTCCAAACAATTACATATAGCATAAGCTATGTGTTCCGAGAGGAGGTGATGTGTATGACAGAAAATGATTACATATTTGATGTAATTTTATTTATACTAATACTCATCCTCTTGAGAATTATAAGGAAACTTATACTTAAGAGCAAAAAAAAATAACCTCTCTGTTTAGAGACCAGAGGTTATTTTTATAAAAACTTTTAGGTCAACCGCCTTATGCGGATTTCCTTTATCTATATGTATTTTAGTATATTTTATGGGATAAGTCAAGAGATTATGCATGAATTTCAAGATTTAGGCCCATTTTTTGTTATTATTCAATCATGATTTATGACAAATATTGAAAAGCGGTGTTTTTATGGAGCACACTTAAGCTCCACTACGGCTCTAAATTGATGGTAGTACACTAAAATAAAATGTGTTTATTCATATGGTTTTTGATAAATTTTGTATTGAATAATTTACTCAAATAATATATATTATATTTGAATGTTTTTTTAGTTTTACGAAGGAGGAAATTATAGTGTACTTATTTGGAAAAATAACTGTTAAACCACAGTTACCTGAAAGAATTTCAGAGTTATCTAATTTAGCCACTAATCTTTGGTGGTCTTGGAACACATATTCACTTAGACTTTATGATTATATTGATTCTAGTTTGTTTGAAAAAGTAAATAAAAATCCTATTAAATTTCTTTCGCTTATTAGTCAAGAGCGTTTGAATGAGGTTTCTCATGATGAGGAGTTTTTAAAGGATTATGATATGGTTATTGATAATTTTAAAAATTATTTATATACCGACAATACATATTTCAACAATCATTTTCCACAAAATAAAAATGATATAATTGCATATTTTTCAGCTGAGTTTGGGCTTGATGAGATTATTCCGATTTATGCTGGTGGTCTTGGTATTTTATCTGGTGACCATTGTAAATCTGCAAGTGACCTTGGACTTCCTTTTGTGCCAGTTGGTCTTTTATACAAACAAGGCTATTTTAATCAATTTATAAATAAGGATGGTAGCGAACTTTTTGATTATTCACCTAATATTATTGAAGATTTGCCTATTCTTCCTGTTCGTGATGAAAATGGAAACGAGCTTATTATACCTGTCGAGTTCCCAGGAAGAATTATTTATTCAAAGGTTTGGTCTATAAATGTTGGCCGTGTTAAACTTTATCTTTTAGATACTGATATTGATTTAAACTCTGCTATTGATAGACAACTTACTTTGAAGCTTTATGGTGGAAATCAAGAGATGAGAATTTCTCAAGAGATTATTTTAGGTATTGGTGGTATGCACCTACTTAAAACTTTGAATATACATCCAACTGTTTATCACATGAACGAGGGACATTCTTCTTTTGTAACATTAGAAGTTATTAAGAATTTCATGAGAGATAAACATGTGTCATTTGATGTTGCAAAGAAGATGGCTTCTGCTTGTACAATTTTTACAACACACACTCCAGTACCTGCTGGTAATGATATATTCCCTATCGATTTAATTGACAAGTATTTTACAAGCTATTGTGCAGACCTTGGAATTAGTCGTCAAGACTTTTTAAATCTTGGTGCTAAAAAAGAAAATGTATTTAGTGATGGATTTAACATGGCTGTTCTTGCTCTTAAAATTGCAGGAGCTAAAAATGGTGTTAGTAAACTACATGGTGGTGTTTCTAGAGAGCTATTTGCTGAGTTATGGCCAAACACTGCAGTTGAAGAAGTGCCTATAACATATGTTACAAATGGTGTTCACACTTGCACATGGCTTGCACCTACTTTGAAAGAATTATACAATGCATATATGCGTCCTTTCTGGCAAGAAAAGACTTATGATTTAGAAGTTTGGAACGATATTGATTTAATACCAGACAAAGCTTTATGGGAAGCTCACATGGTTCAAAAGAAGAAGCTTGTCAACCTTGTTAGAAAGAATTTAAAAACTCAAAAGATCAGAAACGGCGCACCTGTCGATGAGATAAATGATGTAGATAAAATGCTTGATCCTAACGCGCTTACTATTGGTTTTGCAAGAAGATTTGCAACATATAAGCGTGCTGATTTAATCTTTAGAGATTTAGAGAGAATAACAAAAATTTTAAATGACCCACAAAAACCTGTTCAAATAATATTTGCAGGTAAACCTCACCCAGCTGATGTTCAAGGTCAAGAACTTGTTAAAAAGATTTTTGAGATTTCACAAATGCCTCAATTTAAAGGCAAAGTATTTATTCTTGAAAATTACAACATGTATATCGCAAGATATTTAGTAAGCGGTGTTGATGTTTGGCTTAACAACCCTCGTAGACCTTTAGAAGCAAGTGGTACTAGTGGTGAAAAAGCTGGTCTAAACGGCGCTATCAATTTTAGTATTCTTGATGGCTGGTGGTATGAAGGTTATGCTGAAAACAACGGTTGGGCAATTGGCGATGATACTGAATATACTAATTATGAGCTTCAAGATACTGCCGATTCTCAAAGCATATATAATGTTTTAGAAAACGAAATCATTCCTCTTTATTATGAAAAGGATACTGATGGAGATGGTTTAAACAACAAATGGATTAGAAGAATGAAAAATTCTATTAAATCTGTTGGTGGCGTTTATAATACTGGCAGAATGCTTGTTGATTATTTAGATAGATTATATGTTCCTCAAATGAACAGAATAAACGCTATTAAAGACAATACTAACGCCGTTACTGATTATATAAATTGGGAGAACAATATTCGTAGCAAATGGCCAAATATTAAAATAACTCCATATGGCAATTTAGATGAATTATTAGTTAAAGCTGGTAACACACTAACTATGTCTTGTAAAGTATTTTTAGGTGATATAGACCCTAACAGCGTTAGTGTTGAAGTATACCTAGGAAAAATTGATAGCACTGGCAAGATGGTTGATAACAACTTTAAAGAAATGGTACTATCAAATGATTTAGGAAATGGCGAGTATGAATATTCTACCGAAATTTCTTTAAACAATGGCGGCAGCTACGGCTATACATTTAGAGTTTTGCCAAAACATAATTTGTTAATAAGCAAGCATGATTTATCTTTATGTTGCTGGTTAATGGGATAATTTATGCATATGTGAGGTATAAAGACTTGTTTTTTGCCTCACTATTTTAATGAAAGGATTTGATTTTATGAAAAAAACAAAAATTGTTTGCACACTTGGTCCTGCTGTTGATGATTGCAAAACTTTATCAAGACTTTGTGCTTCTGGTATGGATGTTGCTAGATTTAACTTTTCACATGGCGATTATACAGACCAACAAAAAAGAATTGATATGTTTAAGGCGGTTCGTGATGAACTTGGTCTTCCTATTCCTATGATGCTTGATACAAAAGGCCCAGAAATTAGAATAGGAACTTTTGCAGATGGCACCGCAACATTAAATGATGGTTCGCTATTTACACTTATGCATGATGTTTGCGAGGGTAATTCTTCTATGGTATATGTAAATTATGAACACTTATATGAAGAAGTTTTACCTGGCAGTATCATTCTTATAAATGATGGTATAATTCAACTTGAAGTAATTGAAATTCAAGATAAAAATATTAAATGTAGAATTTTGCATGGTGGGAAGTTAACAAATAGAAAGAGCGTTAATGTGCCTGGATTAAAGCTAAATCTTCCTCTTCTTACTGAGAAAGATAAAAATGATATTACTTACGGTATTAAAAATGGTTTTGATATTATTGCTGCTTCTTTCGTTAGAAAGCCAGAAGATATTTTAGCTATTCGTGAAGTTTTAAAAGAAAATCATGCCGAAAATATCAAGATTATTTCTAAAATTGAGAACCAAGAGGGCGTTGATAATTTTGATGAAATATTAAATGTTTCTGATGGTATTATGGTTGCTCGTGGAGATTTAGGCGTTGAAATTGCCATGGAAAGAGTGCCTGCACTTCAAAAAATCTTTATTGATAAATGTAATAAACAAGGTAAAATTGTTATCGTTGCGACACAAATGCTTGAGTCTATGACATATAATCCTAGACCTACAAGAGCAGAGGTTAACGATGTTGCAAATGCTGTATACGATGGTGCTACTGCTATAATGTTATCTGGCGAAGTTGCAGCAGGTAATTATCCAATTGAATCTGTTAAAACTATGGTTCAAATTGCAAAAACTATTGAAGGCGAGATTGACTATTGGGACAAATTTTCTAGCATTTCTAGAGAGTCTCTTATTAATAAACGCAGTAATCTTATAATTGGTCACACACTTTGTGAAGTTGCCATGCAAACAAATGCAGATGCTATTTTCTCACTTTCTAGTGGTGGTCACACACCTATGGCAATCTCTAGTTTTAAACCAAAGTGTCCAATTTATGCAATTACACCAAATCCATCTACAGCTAGACAGTTAAATGTATCTTGGGGAATTACTCCTATTCTTGTAAAAGAAAGTGACAACCAAATAGACATGATAAACGAGGGAATTAAAATTGCAAAAGAAAACAATTATATATTTGAAGGTCAAACAGTTGTAATTGGTGAAAGTGATACTTATCCAAAAACAAACGATTTGAATGTGGCAATAAGCAAAAATATTGGTGGAATATATGTAATATAGTTTTTAGGGACTTTAAAAAGTCCCTTTTTTATTTAACACATAATAATTTGATGGATTTTCTAATCAAATAAAAAAATCCAATATTTTCAATAATTTCAGGTTTTTTATGTTTTTTTCAGAATTTATAATCAAATAAATTCATATTTTATACCATCTTAACTTTTTCATCATTTCTTCTTTTGGAATAAAAAAGTTATATACAATTTCGCTTTTTGCAACTACTCCAAATATGCAATCCACAAGCGGGTACTGCCACAACGCATGGTATACTCCTCTATCTTGTAAGTATTTGCAAGTAAACATTCTACACGATATTGAGCATATCCCACATGAGTGGTCTTCGTTTAAATATTTGCAGTCCTTCCCTCTTGATAGGTATGTGTTGTTGCAACAACCGTTTTTTTCTGAATCTGGGAAGCCGGTCCGTGTAACGCATTTTTGCACATTTATCATCTTTAAAAGAGCATGCTTCTGTTTTCATTGCTTCTTCATGCATTCTTTTACACATTATATCGTATATTTTTGATATCATTTCTTTTTTATCCATGTTTAATACACATACAAGGTCAGATAGTTCGTTTATGAGTTTTGTTTCGTATAAGGTTATTTCGCTAGCATTATAGAACGCATATTTTTCGTTTATTTTATTTACTTTTGCATGTTTTAAAAGTCTCTCATATGTTTTTATTATCTTTTTTAGTTGTATGTGATTTTCATCTTCTTTATTTTTTGATACGAAGTTTTCTTTGTTTAATAATATTTGTGTGCATACTTCTTCCGTATCTCTTTTTAATTTGTCTTCATTTAGCTCATTTAGGCTATTTAAGACATTTAAATAGTATGAGCTCATATTATTATAGTAGTATTTCGAAAAGTCGATATTGTCGATATTAAAGCCAATTATTATTTCTTTGTTTTTTATAGATTTTTTTATCTCTGATTTTTTCTTTATGTTTATAAGTTTTATATTATCTGATATTTGCTTATTTTCGTGGTTACCTATGATTATTATTTCTTTTGCGCCAAGTATGTTTTCTTTGACATCGTTGTTTGTTTTTATTGTATCAAAATATACTACTGTTTTTTCTTTTAGCATGTCTTTTGAGATGTTATTTTGCAAAATGTCTTCACTTATAGTTTCTTCTTTAAATAGGTAATTTATTGTTTTTTCAAATACCCTTGTTATGTATTCGGCGTTTTCTGTGTCGCTATTTGATATTATTTTTAATTTGTTTTCTATGTTTTTGGTGTCTATGTTTTTTATTTTAAAATAATTTATTATCATAACGGTTCTCCTTTTAGTTAGTAATTATATTTTTGTACAATTTTTCGATTTGATATGTACAGTTAGTATTGGCACTGTTTATATAATTTGATATATTCAGTTAGTATCTGCACTATTTATATTGTTTGATATATTCAGTTAGTATCTGCACTATTTATATTGTTTGATGTATTCAGTTAGTATTTGCACTATTTATATTGTTTGATGTATTCAGTTAGTATTTGCACTATCATTCGATACCTTCATTATATCATATTATGTTGATGTATTGACTTTTTTATATAAAAATGCTATGATACAAAAAATTTATATATCTTTTTTGGAGGTGCGCTATGGATGATTTCATAGGCCTTACCGAAGTATTTTTGCTTGAAAGCCTTGCCCTAGTGCAAAAAAGCCCAAACGAGTTTATTTTGTTTTCGCCCAAACTTAGTAGTGAGCTTCTTTTGAGACTTGAGCCTGCAATTTCTTCTATAGGCGGAGTTTTTGATAAAGAGGAAAACTGTTTTAAGTTTGACTATGACCCATCCATTAAGCTGAAAAAGCTTATAAAGGAGTGGATGAAGTAATTTAGCAAAAAAACAACCACCAATCGGTGGTTGTTTTTTGTTCTATGGCAATTGTTTTATTGTTGTTGAGATGTTTCCGGCTTTGTCTTTTAAGATTACATATATTCTCTTTAATCCATCTCCTGCTGTTGTTTGCCATGTTAAGTTTAAGCCTCCATCTTTGTATGTGTATGCAAAGTTTATATCGCTATATTTCTTTAGGTTCTTGTATTCTGCTTCATTGTATATAGCTACTTTTATGTCTTGAGCTACGCTTTCGTTATCCTCTGCTTCTATGTATAGTTTTACTTCGTTTGATTTTGCATATGGTAGATTATTTACTATGTTTTCTTTTACTTCTACTTTGCCTGTTGGTGCGAATATATCTTTTATTGCTATTTGCTCATATCTTGTAATGTTGCCTTCTTTATCTTTTACCCATACATAGTATCTATTTGTTCCTGGTACTTCTAGTCTTACTTTTCCATCTGCTTCAGGTGTTTTGGTTACCCATTCGTTTGGTGTTCCCTCATCTGTTGTTACTGCATAATCTTCTATGCCGCTACCTGTGTCTTCAACTTTTAAGATAAGTTCTAGTTTTCCATCTACTGTTTCATATGCTTTGTCTGTAACTACTGGTGCTGATTCATCTTTGAATATCGCATACAATGTTATATCTTCTTCTGGCATTACTAGGCTTGTCAAAACTTCTCCACTTGGAGTTTTTGCCCAACCTTTAAAGATGTATCCTGCTTTTTGTGATTCTAATGTTAAGTCTACAAATTGTCCTGCTATTGTCTCCAGATTAAATAGCTTGCCAGCTTCTACTACCTCTGTGCTTCCTAATGTTAATTTTGTACCGCCGTTTGTTAGGTAGTCATATGTTACCATCTTTTTGATTACTCCTGTTATTTCTGTTCCGCCATCTATTAAATCTGTTGTGTTGCCTGCGTTATCTGTTATCTTGTATTTTATTTGATATGCTGTTGAGCTCTTTAAGTTTGCAAATGTTACTTCGCCAGATTCGCCTTTGTATGTTGCTAGACATGTATCATCTTTGTATATCATTATTTCGTATTCTTTTATTCCTGATAATGCATCATCTGCACCTACTATTTGTACGGCTATACTATTTGTACCAACTACTTTTCTTGCTACTCCAATTGTTGGTGCTGTTTTATCTAATTTTATTAAATATCCTCCAGCTACATTTGTTATTTGGTTTCCATCGCTATTATTTCCTACATAATATTTTTCACCGCTAAAGTCTTCATCATATGTTATTGTTGCTTTTCCTGTTATGTTGTTTATGTCTATATTCTTAGGATCTTTTAAGCTTTCGTTTTCACCGTCTTTTTCTTTATAGCCTGATGGTTTTACGCCATTTGTTGTTAGCTCAGCTTTTACATCTTTATTTGTCCATTCGCCTGTGTATTCATTGCCATCTGATGTTAATTTAACTTGCAATGTTACTGGTGTTACAATAACTCTTATTACTATTTGATGCTCTGTTCCATCGTAGTCTGTTATTGTTCCAATTACTTCTGTCTCGCCTACGCTCTTTCCTTCTATTTGCTTGATGTTTGCTTCAACTTTTACTATCTTTTCGTCTTTTGATTTATAAGTTTCGCTCATTGCTTCGCCACTATATGTTACTACCAATCTTCTTGTCTCACCTACTTCTAGCTCTATTACTCCTGTGTATTTAATATTGCTTACTCCATCTACGATACCTGTTACAACTACTAATTTTGCCTCTGAGATGTTTCCTGCATTATCTGATACCCATACGTAATAAACTCCATTTTCAGTTACTTTGTGACTAAATTCTGAGCCTGTGAAGCTTTGCCATGTTGCATTTTCTAGATTTGACTCTTTATTTATGTAATATCCTTTTATGCCCGCTACGCCTAAATCAACTATGCCTTCTACTTTTATTTGTTTGCTATTTGATTTTCCTTCTGGTGTTACATATGCTTTTTCGATTGTTGGTTTTTGCTTATCTATGTTGTTTACTTCATATGTTTTGCTCTCAGTTACTTTTGCGCCATCTGTGTATCTTGCGTAGATTGTAGTGTTTTCTTTTATTGTCAATTCTTTCTTATCTCCACTTGTTACACGCATCCATGTAGCACCATCTAGCGAATACTCTTTTATGAATTTTGAATTATATGTTATTGTAACTTTTACATCGCCATTTGTTAAAGTAGTTGGTGTAGCAGTTATTGTAATTAGATTATTGTCCATCTTGTCTGTTTTTATTGTTGCTATTTGTGATTCTTTTACATTTCCTGCGTTATCTTCTACTATTGTTCTTATCTCATAATATGTATCTGCTAAAGCTCCTTTTAATATGTTTGTAGAAGTCTTATCTCCGCTTTCACCATTTGGAATTGTTTCAAATTCTGTGTCTCCGCTGATTCTATATTGATATGTGATTTTTTCTATTTGTGTTATGCTTGTTGTTTGCTTATTTGTTATTGTAATTTCGTTTTCGTCTAATGCTAAGCTTGGCGCGTCATCTGATATTACATCGTTTGCTACAGTTATAGGTATTGCAAATTCTGCTTCTGCATTTTTGTTACCTGCTTTGTCTATTATTTTATCTTGTGGTATTACTATAGCAAGCTCACCTATTTTTGTTATGTTTGTTAATTCTAATGTGTATTCTTCACCACTTTCTGTATTTAACTTTGTTATGCTCTTTATAACATCGTTATTAACAATTCCACCAACTTTAACTGTAATATCCTTTGCTAATATATTTGATTCTTCATATTTATAGTTTGCGTCTTCTGCTTTGAATCTTATTTTTATTGTATCTTTCTTTGTGATATATTCTCTTTCTGATATTACATCTATATATGTTATTGTTGGGGCTATATTGTCATGGTTTATTATTATAGATGTTTCATCTAATACAACTTCACTAATTGTATATGCATATGCGCTTTGGATTCCATCTTTAGATACTGCGCTTATTCTATATTCATATGCTTTTGTTTCATCTACCCCAGTTTGTTCATATGGTGATGTTGCATTTTCGCTAAGTAGTTGCCACTCACCGTTATTATCTAACACTTCTAGTTTATATGTTGTTCCTTCTTCTGCTCCATCGCCACTCCATGTTATAGTAGCCTTACCACTATTTGTAACAACTATAGCTTTAAAGTTTGTTGGTGCATTTGGAACGCCTAAAACTTCAATGTTTCTTGTTTCTTTTGCTGTTTCTTCTTGTGAAGCTTGACCATCTGTTTTATATGTTCTCTTTAGTGTGTAATCTATTGTGTATTTACCCGGAGCACTTGCATCTAAATCGCTTGTTGTGTCAAGGTTATATCCATAGCACTCATAATATTTAGAATCTGATTTTTCAAATCCCGCAACAGTGTAGCCTTCATCTATAAAGTCTTCCCCCTCTGCTATTTTTATGTCTCTTTCACCTTTTACTTCTAATATTGGTTTAATCTTGCTAGCATCTGTATCGCCACTTAATATTTCCTTGTAAGCATCTTCGCAACCATTTGGCACGTATAGCTTTGTATTTGTTGGAAGTTTACCTCTAAATTGATTTTCTACAGGAGTTTCACTTGTAGCTATTACTGCTGTTAATGCATTACAATTTTCAAATACTTTTTCACTACCTTCTGTTATTACAAAATTTTTCCCTATCAAAAGACTCTTTAATGAGCTTGCATTCATAAATAATTCTAATCCTTCATCTAAGACGCCTTCTGAATTTATTTTTCTTACTGCTTTTCTTGTGTCAAAATTACTTATGTCTAATGTTTCTAGACTACTACAATATTTAAACATACTTCTCATATCTGTAACATTACTTGTATTAAAACTTTTTACATTAAGCTCTTTTAAGTTAGTACAATCATTAAACATATAACTCATGGTCGTCACGTTAGTTGTATTAAAATTACTTAAGTCTAATTTTGTTAGACCCGTACATTTGCTAAACATACCATTCATCATTGTTACTTTAGAAGTATCAAATCCACTAATATCGATTTCTGTCAATGATGAACAACCCAAAAACATTGACCCCATGTTTGTCACTTTTGATGTATTAAAATTGCTTAAATCTATATTTTGAAGAGACTTACAACCATCGAACATTCCACGCATTGTTGTGACATTACTTGTATCAAAACTACTCATATCTATTTTTTGCAATTTTTCACAACCATTAAACATCCATATCATAGTAGTTACTTTGCTAGTATCAAAATTACTTAAATCTAATTCTTTTAACTCTTTACAGCCAACAAACATATTATACATACCAGTCACCTTTGATGTATTAAAATTATTTAAATTTAACGATTTTAGTTTTTGGCAGTTTGCAAACATTCCAAGCATTGTCTCTACATTCGAAGTATCGAATGTACTAACATCTAAGTTTTCAACACTTGTACAATTCATAAACATGCCCCACATATTTTTTACATTTGAGGTATTAAAATTACTTAAATCAATCGTTTTTAATCTTGTACAATTATTAAATAAATACATCATGTTTGTTACATTTGTGAATGTGTCTGCTGTCGCGCCACCAGAAACATAAGCCAAATTTTTGCAGTTAGAAAAACTATATCTTGTTGCATTTATGCTTCCCCATTGTTTTAGTCCAATTATATATTCTAAACTTGTTTTGCATTTTAAATATGCTTGATAATTTTCGTTGTTTGGATCTGTTACAATCCTATCTATCATGTATCCCCACTCTGGACAATTGCCCACTACAGCTATCTCATACACTCCCGCTCTTGCGTATGTATGTGTCGGATATTCTTGAGTTATTGTTTCTTCTGTTCCATCTCCCCAGTCTACTATAATGTTTAAGCCTGTTCCTTTTACTGGTAATGTTATCTCTAATCCTGCATCGCCTGATACATTCCACTCGGTTATCATATATTTGTCTAGGTCTACTACTTTTATTTCTCTTGTTGCATCCATTAAGTCTTCTTGTATTGTTTCTGCTCCGCTTTGGTATGTTCTTGAGATTCTATATGTTAATGTTTGTGTTTGTTCTTTGCTTGTGTCTACTGTGTTTAACATACTTACTGTGTATCCATAGCAATTATATAATTCTGCTTTTTCCATTTCGAAGCCTGCTACTAAGTAGCCTGCATCTTGGTATGTTTCGTTTATGTTTGCTCTTATTGGTGTCTTACCTACTAGTTGCAAAATAGGCTCTATTCTCTCTTTGCCAAAGTCGTTTGCCCACGATTTTTCGTAGGCTTCTTCTGTTGGCACATAGAATTTTACATTTGATGATAAGCTATCTTTTACATTTGTGAATGCTCCTGCTTTTGGTATTTTGTTTGATACTATTATTGCTTTTAGGCTATTTGTATTATCAAATATACCATTTGAATTTGCTACTACCACAAATTGATTGCTTACTTGCATTGAAGCAAGGTTTGTCATTTTGTTAAACATGTTTTGCATGTTTGTAACATTTGTTAGGCTGTAATTACTTAAGTCTAATGTTTTTAAAGATGTACAGCCATAGAACATATCACTCATATTTTTTACATTTTTGAATGTGTTTCTTGTTGGTTTGTTATCTACATAGTTTAAGTTTTTACAGTTTGCAAAGCCATATCTTGATGCTGCTAAATCTCCCCATTTGCTTAGCTTTTTCATGTAATTTGCAAATGTATAATAATTACTTCCTGCTGTGATTTCGCTTTCGCTATAATTTCCAAAGTCGCCTAATGTTCCACTAATTTTTATTTGGTATGTTCCTGCAGTTTGGTATGTGTGTTTAGGGAAGGTCTCGCCTTTTACCCATTCCACATTTCCATCGCCGTAGTCTACCACGATATCCACATTTTCACCATTTGATATTGGTAATGTTATCTCTGTGTTCGCTGGAACTTGCCACTCCATTATCATAGCAGTACTTAAGTCTACTTTTAATTCTGTTAAATATGATTTATCTTGTGTACCCAAGTTTTCTGTTGTTATTTTGTAGCCTGACACTAAGTTTATTATTCCATTTGTTGTTTTGCCTTTTTCTGCAATTATTACACCATCATAATAGTTTAGTGTGCCACTTACATTATATAGTCCATATCCTGTTGATGTTAGTTTTGGCTTTGATGTGCTTACTGCTGTAGTATTGTCTCCTACTGTTGCTACACCACTATTATTATAAATTGCATATGATGTTTCTGCTCCATTTGTTTTTGCTACTTCTATTTCTATCTTGCCAAGCTCTATTGTTCCACCATCGTTATATATTCCATATACCGCTTCTGCATTTGTAGATGAAACTAATAGTTTTCCTGTTTCTTTGCTGTCTGTTATTTTGATTGTTCCTTTGTTTGTTACTCCATATAGTTTGCTACTTGATGTTCCAAGAATGTTTATCTCGTGTCCATCTAAATCTAATACGATGTTTTTACCACTTGCAACTGTGATTTCTAATGCTCTTGTTTCGTTTTCTAGCATTGTTATTTTTGCACTACTTACATTTGCATTATTTATCGCTTCTTGAACATCTTTATAATATGTCACTGTGCCATCTTGTTCTAGTTTTGCTGTGTATGTTGGCACTGCAATTATTGCTGCAACTGATTCTGTCTCTCCATCTGCTGTTACTATCTTTGTTTTTACATAGTATACTTTACCTGTTTCTAGGTTTTCGAATACATTACTTTCTTGCCATGCTAGATAATTCTCGCCATCACTAGATATTGCATAATATGTGTTTGTTATATTTTCTCCTGTTTGATTACATGTTGCTGTAATCTTTTTGTATCCTGCAACTAGTGTTGGTGCTGTTTTTGTACTTTCTACTGGCTCTTTGTTTGGATCTGTAACGGTTACTGTTAATGTACCTGTAACGCTTGTGCCATCGTAATTTACTGCTGTAACTGTAATTTCTGTATTGCCTTCTTTTAAGCCTGTAACTACTCCTGTTTCTGTATTTACATGTACTATTGTTTCATCTGTTGCTTTATATATAATGTTTGCTGCTTCAGAGCCTGTTGGCGAAAGTGTTACTGTTATTTGTGTTTCTGCTCCTACTTCTGCGTTTATGTTGCTAGCTGTTACACCAGTAACTTTTATCTTTATGTTTTCGGCTGTTACGCTTGCTGTATTTGATATATTACCTGCCATATCCATAGCCCAGAAATAGTATTCGCCATTTTTAGTTACTTCGTAGCTAAAGTCTATTGGTCCGTTTGTAGCTTCTATATATGTCCAATCAGTATTTGCTTTTGTTGGCACTGTCATACTATTACTAAATCTGTATGCTACAATGCCAAATCCAAAGTCTTCAACATTTTTAGCAGATATTGTTTGCTTGTATACATTTAAGTCGTTTGTTATTTCAATGCTTCCGATTGTAGGTGCACTACTATCTAGTGATAGTTTTGCTGTTTCAATTCCATCAGCTGTTGTTTTTATAATTCCATATTGTGCTGGCGTGTTTATGTTAGCAAAATCACAATATATTGATTTTCCATCTGCACCTTTTATAGTGCCATCATAGAAATTGAATTTACCTGTGCTTCTGTATAGACCGTATGTGCTACCATAGATTGATACTTGTTCGTCTCTAATTACGCCGTCGTTTGTACCGATGGTTACGGTATTAGTTGCATTATTGTTATATATGCCATATCCTTCTTTCTTTGTTGATGTTGCTTTAATTGTTGTATTTATAACATCTATTGCTGATATACCGTTTTTATAAATTCCATAAGCTCTATTTGAACCATCTGATAATACTTCTATGCTTCCTCCTTTTAGTATTATAGATGAATCACTTAAATAACTATATATTCCATATATATCATTCCAATTTGATATTGCGTGTATTTTTCCACCTGTCATTTCAAACTTAGAACTGTAATTATTATTGTATATTGCAATACCTATAGCATTTTTATCAAATGTATCAATCTCTATTGTTCCATTTAAAAGTATTAGTTGGTTTTGATTATCTATAACATATGACCAACCATTATTTGGTTTTGCCACAAGTTTTCCACCCACGCTGCCATCATTTATTTCAAGTTTTCCTCTGTTGATTATAGTTGTATTTAATTTTGAATTTATTTGCTTTCCATTCAAGTCTAATATTATATTTTTATTTGCTGCAATTGTTAATTGTGCTGTCATTGTATTATCTTGACAAACTATAATTGTTGAAGGATTTATGTTTCCTGTTCTTGCTGCGTTATATGCTTCTGCAATCGATTGATACTCTCCAACTAGGTTATCATCTTCAAACAATACTGCTACTGGTGGTATAAACTCTGTTGTTGCTACTAATGCATTTGATGTGTTGTGAGCTTTATCCATTAGCCATAAATATATTGAAACTTCGCCCTCACCTTTTTGTATGTAATAGTCATATGCATCATAGTCGCCCTCATATTTTATCCAACCTTCATCATCTTCTGCTGGTGCTTCGCTTAAGTTTTCTTCTGTTATATACATATATGCTATTGTACCTAAGCCATCGCCAACTGTTGAGGCGTCGTCTATGCCTGTTATTTTTAATGTTACATATCCATCATATCTTGGGTATGCTTCGTTTATTGCAAGTGTTCCTGTAGGTGCTAATCTATCTATGTTATCTACTGTAGCTGATTTAATATCGCTTTCTTCTGTGCCATCATAAATTAGCTTTGTATAAATTGTTGTGCCATTTTCTTCTACTGTTACTTGAGTTGTTTCGTTTGCCTCTAATGTCCACTCACCATCACCTACTTTATAGTATTGTGGTGTTTTTTGTGGATTGTTCCACGTTATTGTTACAATTACATTTTCTTTTGTCATTGTGTCTGGATTAAATGTAAATTTAGAGTTGTTTGCAAGTTTTGTACGAATCTCTGAAATTTCTGATTCTGCAGTGTTGCCAAGTAAATCACTTGCTTTTGTTTTTACCTTATATAATGTATCTGTTTTTAAACCGTTAATTGTAGCACGCTTGCTCCATGAACTCCATGTAACACCATCTTCAGATATTGCATAATATATTTCATTTTTGTCTATGTTTTCATCTTCTTGGTTACATGTTATTGTAACTGAACTTCCTGTAGATGTTGCTGTTGGTGCTGTTGTAGTTGGAGCCACTGTATCAACTAATAGCTTAACTGTTTGTGTTAATGTTTTGTTAGAAAGGTCTGTTGCTGTAATTGTAATTTCGCCACTACCTTCACCTTTTGTTCTTACACTATATACGCCTTCTGAGATTTCATTTATTACCGCTATATTAACATCTGAGCTTTCAACATCTAGTCTTACTTCGGCTGCGTCTGCAGGCATATATGATATTTCTAATGTGTAATCTGTATTCAAATTGTTTGATAAAATTACACTTGGTTTTACATTCAAGCTTTGAATATTCTTTAATAACATTACAGTTTCTGTGCCATCGTTGTTGCTCTTTGTATAAACGAATGTGTTGTTTTCGGTATCGCTTACGATTTCTGCGGCATTACCTGTTGTAGATGTTTTTATAGCTCCGCCAGCTTTACCAGTGATTGCACCGTCGTAAATACTTGTAGATTTTGTCTTTGTTATATAAATTCCTGCTGTTTCACCTGCTATATATGGTGATGTCGTGCTAACAATGCCATCTTTTTCACCAATTGTTACTGGTACTGTCGCAGCACTAGCATCTGCATTATATACACCATAACTCTCATTTAATGCTGATGTTGCCGAAATCATTGTGCTTTTTCCTGTTATACATACGGCACCATATTGTCTATTATACACACCATATGCTTTACCTGAAACTGTTGAATTAGTTCCAATTTCAGATTTTACAGAAATACTTCCACCTTCAACTCTTATAGCTTCATTGCCAACCTCTTTAGAAAGTCCATTTGAAGTGTATATACCATAAGCATCTCCACCAATTGATGTTACTTGAATTTTTCCGCTGATTATTCTTATCTTGCCTGACGAACTATTATTATATATTGCATATGCATTATATCCCTCCGCTTTTACATCTATTAGTCCATCTCCACTTGTATCTACAATTTCAAAAACTTGTCCGCTAGTATTCCTTAGTGCTATTACCTCTTTTACTGTTGAATAATATCTTATTTTATGCCCATTTAAATCTAGCTGAACTTTTCTACTATTTTCTATTTTAACAGTTTCTGGAAGTTCACAGTCTGTCAACAATTTTATCTTTGATAATGTACCATTCGTTGGTACTGCATTAAATGCTTCTTGCAATGTATTATAATATGTTATTGTGCCATCTTGAGTTGTTAATTCATAGTCACCTGCCGTATCTAGTTCGCTAACGTATACATAGCTGTCACCAGATTTAGTGTAACTAACTTTTAGATATGTGTTTTCTGGAATATCGACTCTATTGATATTTGGATTAAACATTGTTGCTCTACTTGCGTTTATTAACTTTCCACCATTAAAATTTATTTTACCGTTTCTGCCAATATTTATTATACCGCTATTTGAGTTGCCACAAAATGTACCACCATTTATAGTCAACATATATGTGGAAGTATTACTATCATTATTTATTACTATAGATTGTAATGTTCTTAATACGCCACTATTTATAGTCACTTTACCAGTCGATCTATTTCTCACAGCACCACTATTGTTTATCGAAACTATTTCTCCTCCATTTATTTCGACAATTCCCGTTTTTTCATTTTCTATTCCAAGCATAACAGGATACATTGTACCTCCATTCATAATGATGGTTCCAATACCATTGTATATTCCCCCACCAGTAAGTCCTTTATTGTTTACAATTTTTCCTCCTGTAAATTCAACTATTCCGCTAGACGCATTATAGATACAATAACTAGTATGCGTTGTTTCTATATTTATTTTTCCACCACTCATTTTAACAGTACCAGTACTATTGTTGTGAATTCCATATCTAGGCGAATAGGTATTTGCATATGCTTTTAATAAGCCTGATTTTAGTTCTACAGTTCCTATACCTTGGTTGTAAATTACGTATTGAGCATCTAACTCTACCTTTCCTGTTTGCTCTTCTGATGTATCGTTTATTATAAGGTCTCCATTACTGTTTATATAGTTTCTTCCTGTTACTTCTTTTCCATTTAAGTCTATTTCTATATTCTGTCCAGCTAGTATTTCTAGCTTTTTAGATATTATTTCATTTTCATATAGCGTTATTTTTGCATATGTTCCATCAGTTGGAGCTGCTAAAACAGCATCATATATAGATAAATAATCTGTTACCACTCCATTTACTTCTAGTGTTACCACCTTTGCACCATCTGCTAAGTAGTTTACCATATATTCATTTTCTGTTTTATGTGCTATATGTTTGTTTTGTGGTATATTTACTTTTCCACTCTCATATGTGCCACTGTTATTAGTTGTCATGCCATCTATAATGTATATTCCACCTGTTTTGCCTTTAAATTCTCCACCTTCGATTATTATCTTGGCATTTTTATTTCTAATGTTTAATCCATAATATTCGCCATATTGGCCACTAGCTGTAGAAGTAAATGTACCGCTATAAATTTCTACACCGCCTGCACCGTATACATAGATGGCATTTCCACCATATGAAACCCAAGTATTTATTGTAACATTTTTTATTATAAGATTACCTGTACTAGATGTATATACTGCAGCATTTGCACTTTTTCCTTCTAACTCTATTGTTGTATTTTCTATTTCAAGTGTACCTGCATATTCGTTTATTATTGTATTCATACTTGTGCCTGGAGATACCAACCTTACTTTTCCACTTTTACTAGCAGATGTATCTGTTATTTTCAAGGTTCCTTTGTTGCTTATTGCATTATTAAACATTTGTGCATATATTTCTTTTCCATTTAAGTCTAGTTGTATATTTTGACCTGCATTTATTCCTAATGTATTATATAAATCTACACTTTTATACATTGTTATCTTGCCAAGCGTACCATTAATTGGAACTGCTGCCAAGGCGTTAAATAATGATAAATAATTTGTAGTTTCTCCATTTAATTCTAATGTTGCTACATATTCTCCGTCTGCTAAATAGTTTACTATATACTCTCCATCTACTCTGTAATCTAATATTTTACCAGCTGGCACTGTTATTTTGCCAACTACAGCTTCTTCGCTATTATTTAATATCATATAATTCGCATACGAGATACCTGCCATTTTGCCTTTAAATTCTCCGCCATTTATTATTACTTTAGGTTTGTTGTTATCTATTTTTAAACCATATGTGTATGTACCAGTTGAAAATGCATTTATCTTTCCACCATTTATTTCTATTGTTCCCGCTGTGTTACAGTATAAACCATATATATAGCTTCCGGTTGATGTTGATGTAATGTTACCAGCATCTATTTGTAAGATTCCAGTACCTTTTTTGTTTATGGCATTTTTGTTATTTCCTACATTTGTTAAAGTAATTGAGCCATTTTTACTTTCTGTAGTATCAGTTATTATTAAGTCACCATTATCTATAATACCATCGCTAATATCTGATATGTTTATGGCTTTTCCGTTTAAGTCTATTTTTATTTTTTGTCCTTCTGCTATTTCTACGCTTTCACCCTCGTATTCATCATCATTTATTAGCTTTATGGTTGTGTATTCTGTAGCTTCTTTGCTACATACTTCAATTGCATCTTTTATTTTTACATAATATTTATTTGTTTCTGCTATATATGCCCTTGTGCCTGCTAATATTTTTGAGCCGATTAACTCTATCTCGTTACTTGCATAATCGTTTCCTGCTGTATCTTTTATGCCCTCGCCAATATAATCTACTAACTTTAATTCTCCTGCATCTTCTACTTTTATTGTATATGTGTAGATTATTTCGTTTGTAGTTACATTGTTAGATGTTAGGCTAATCTCTTCACCATCACCAAATTTTATTTTTAGCTTTGGAGTGCCATTTACTACTATTTCTTCACTAAAGTTTGCTTTTATTGTTATTACCTCGCCTAAAGAATATCCTCCTGTAACCGGGGATACTACTTCTATATTGGTTACTATTGGGGCATCTATATCTATGTTTTGTGCTACCACGCTACTTCCGTTAGATATATTACCACAATTATCTTTTACATATATATACCATGTACCATTTTTAGTAACAGTTGCTGTTATGCTGTCGCTTGTGATTTCTATCCAATCTGCACTCTCTAGTGGTGCCTCTGTATCCATTGTTACTATATATGATTTTAAACCAGAGCCATTTTCGTTATCTTTTACTCCAGTTGCAGTTATTGTTTGGCTTGTTGAATTGCCTGTTGTTATAGTTATATTTTCTATTGTTGGTGCTACTTTATCTATGTTTGTTACTTCGTATTCTTCTGAATATATTACATTTGAATTAGCGTCTATGCTTCTTGCATAAACTGTGCCGTTTTCTTCAACTTCTATATTCTCTAATGTTCTAGCAATTCCATATTCATATGTTGTTGCATTTTGCCATTCACCATCATTTATTTTATATTGATATGTAAATGGACCCTTACTATACACTATCTTTACATTTAAGTTATCATTTACCCAAACCGCTGTCTCTGGCACTATTGATATACCATTATCCTTTATTAAATAGCCTTCTTTTATTGCTCCTTCTTTTACTCTATTTATAAATTTATAACCATCTGGCAATATAAATTTGCTTGACTGATTATTAAATATAGGATTTGCTGCAATTAACATTCCATCGTACATTTTTACAGTACTGTTTGCATTATTTATACAATTTTGCAATGGCGAAATTAGTACTGGTTTATTTTGATTTACTATGCCATCGTCTTCGCCAAGTATTAAAGTGCCACCTGTGCAATATTGGTTTACTGCGCTTATATTAGGTTCTTTAGCAATTACTTCTACCTTACCTGCACCATTTGTGCAAGAATCTATTATTTGCAATGTGCCACTGTTTCTTATTCCACCGTTGGTATCATTCAACAATATACTTTTTCCATTCAAATCTAATACTATATTTTGTTTTGATGTAATATCAGAATATACATTTTCTGTCGTGTCTCTCAATGCCACTATTTTTGTCTTTATATCTTCTGGAGTATCATTAATAGCCATCCTTAAGGAAGAATACATTTTAACTATATTTTTTCCATTTTCCGTATAACTCAATTCATAGTTTGCTTTATTGGTATAGAAAATTGTTCTATACTCATTTTCTTGTCCATTAGCCAAATAACCATCATCCGTTGTAATTATCAAATAATATTTTTCTGTCGGTGTTTCATTTGATTTAAATCGAGTGTTCGCTGGATACACTATGTTAGTATCTCTGCCTTTTAAAACACCATCATAATAGTAAACTTCACCACCTAATGTTCTTTGATTTACCGCATATCTACCTATTATTATAGGTTCAGAAAGTACAGTTCCATCATCTTTACCTATTATGATTTTACCTTTTGAAGAGTTATCAATCCCTCTACCATCTTTTCCGGCATCAATTGTTCCACCATAAACATAAACATTTCCTAAATTTCCATTACATATTGCTGAATAGGCTCCAGTAGTTTTTATGTTACCGTTATTTATGGTAATATTTCCTGTATTCTCATTTCTTATTGCATCAGATAATTCCGTGCTTAGTGTTCCGCCGTTAATAGTTATTGTACCAGAAGCTTTATTTTCAACTATGTTTCCATTAGCTTTAATATTACCTCCATTTATTTCTATGTTACCATTTTTCCAGTTTAACATTAGCACATTTCTATTTGATGTGATTTCACCGCTATTTATTTGTATTGTTCCTGTTCCATCATTTCCTATCAATCTACCTTCGCCTGTTTTTAGAAATCCACTTATCTTTCCGCCATTTATTATAATGCTTCCTGTACTTGTGTTATATATTGTCGTAAATGTACTATCTGCTCTCGAAGAAATAACACCCTCGTTTATTGTTACTGTTCCACTTCCGGTATTGTTTATAACCTGCCCATTTCTAGCATTTGCAACAGCAACTAGTTTTCCTTCTCCATTTGAACTATCGTTTATTACTATATCACCATCATTTTTTATTAACACTGGTGTGCGTCCAAAATAAATTTCTTTACCATTTAAATCTAGTTCTACGTTTTTGCCACCTGCTATATCTATTTGTCTGCCTAAACTCTCGTTTTCATACATTGTTATTTTTGCTTTTGTACCATCAGCAACAACTGCAGCTACTGCATCTTGTATTGATGCATAATTTGTAACTACTCCATTTTGTTCTAATGTTGCTACAACTTCACCATCTGCTAGATAGTTTGTTACATAATTTTCTTCTGCTATATATGTCAAGTGTTTTCCTTTTGGCAAGTTTACTTTTCCACTTTGAATTTCTCCGTTATTATTTATTGCTATGCCACTTAATATATATGTTCCATTTGCCATAGCTTTTAATTTTCCACCATTTATAACAATTGTTGCTTGTTGATTTGTTGTTCTTACAGCTTGAACACCTATTGTAATGTTATTAGTTGAAGTAGCCATTATTGTGCCACTATCTATCTGTAACAATTTAGAACCGTGTTTAATTCCATACGCATCATTGTTATTTGTTACCTTTATTATGCCTTCTTCATTTGTAGATGTATCTTTTATCGTTAAAACACCATTATTTTGTATTGCTTGTTGTTGATTTTGGGCTATTATCGCTTTTCCATTCAAATCAATGCTTATGTTTTTGGTTGAATCAATATTTAAAAATGTATATAGCTCCTCATCCACCAGCACTTTTATTTCTCCAATTGTTCCATCTGTTGGTGCTGCATTTACTGCTTGTTGTATTGAGTTATAGTATGTTACTACACCATTTACTGTTAATGACACATTTGGTGTTTCTGCTCCATAGTTTACTTTGTATGTTATTCCTTCTACTATTTCTGTGTCTTGTTTTAGGTATTGCCCCTCTAATAAATATACACCTATTGGGTTTAGATATTTTTTGTCTTTTTCTAATGTATCTCTATATATTATTACATTACCTAAGTTTACTATAGATGTTGTATCGCCAGTATAATCAAAGCCAAATGCTTCGTTTTCTCCTGCGTTTTTGGCAAATAGTTTTACATTGTCTAATGTTATTGTTCCATTTTTATAGTTATATACTGCATATACTTTTACATCTTCTTGTGATATTGCTTCTATTTTTCCTGGTGCTTCGGTTTTGGTGTCTGTTATTTTTAATGTTCCGTTATTTAATATTGCGTAGATTACGCCATCTATTGCTTCATTTCTTGTTATTGTGTATCCATTTAAGTCTAACTCTACATTTTGGCCTTCATATATTTTTGCCACTTGCATTAGTGTATCGTTTGCTAGCATTTTGATTTTTGAAAGCCTGCCATCTTTAGGCACTCTTGATAATGCATCTATTAGTGTTAAATATCTTTCTGATTTGCCATCTACTGTTAGCTCTACTGTGTTTTCGTTTGATAGATATGATACTGTGTATAGTCCATATTCTTCTACTTGTTTTTCTACTTTTTCCATGTAACCTGTTGGAATAATGTATGCAGCCGCTCCACTAGCTAGTTGTAATGAATCGCTAGTGCCTTTTATTGTTCCATCGCAATAGTATAATCTACCATTTGCATCTACTAATTTTATTCCTATACCATTTTTTGCTTTTGCTTTTATTTCTGGTATTTCTTTTAATACAGTTCCATCATCTTTTCCTAATGTTATTACACCAGCTTCTTTGTTGTATATTCCGTATGATTTTAATGCTATTGATTTTGTGTTTGATACAGCTTCTACTTTGCCGTTTTCTATTGTTAGTCTTCCTGTGTTGTTATTTATTATTGTGTATGCTGAACGTTCTTCTGAATATGCTGTTATTTTTGAGTCTGTATTCGTACTATCTTTTATTACTAACGTTCCGCTATTTTCTATTGCTGTCACTATTGAGCTTTCATTTTTTATACTTACTGTTTTGCCATTTAGGTCTAATGTTATGTTTTGACCTTCTTTTATTATTACTGTGTTTCTTAATTCTGTGTTGGCTGTCACTGCTATTACTACTGGCTCTGTTCCTGCTGCGTTTACTGCATTTTGTATTGTTGCATAATATGTGTTTGTTGCTGCTATATATGCTGCGTTTTCTGCGTAGATCTCGCTACCTGTTTGAGCTGGCAATGTGTATGTTGCTACATTTTGAAGTGAGTCTTTTACCTCGCCACCTTCTAATGATATTATTTGTAGTGGTCCATTATCTTCAGCTCTGATTGTGTATTTATACACGATTTCATTTGTTGTTTTGTATTCTGCTGTTAATGGAATATTTACATCATCGTTGAATTTTATATTTAACTTTGGCAATTCTGATGCATAGATTTCTTCGTTCCATGTTATTTTTAGTGTTATTTCATCGCCGATACCATATTTACCACTCTTTGGCGATACTACTTCTGCCACCTCTACTACTGGTCCTTCTCTATCTATGTTTCCTACTATATATTTTTGAACCCCTGTATCGTATGTTCCATTATTCATTTGGTAATATATTATTCCGTTTTTGGGCATTTCGATTGTTGTTACTGTGTTTGTTTCTTTAGTGTAGTTTATGCCATCTAAGCTATACTCTTGTGTGTAGCCTTCGCTATTGTTCCATGTTATTGTTACGATAACATTGTTTAGCGTTTTTTCTGATGGTGAACTTTCTATTACTATTTTATCTGATGGTATTTTTGTTTTTACTTTTGTGATTTCTGATTCTACTACATCGTTTATTCCATCTGATACTCTTGTTTTTACTTCGTATTCTTTCATTGGTGTTAAACCTACCATTGTGTGTTCGCCTGAATTTACATTTCCGCTCCATGTAAAATCTGTTGTTCCTACAAGTCTATATCCATACTCTGTTAATACAAATTCGTTTTCATCTTTTTGATTTAGTTTTATTTTTATTTCTGTTGCTGTGCTTTCTACTGTTGGCGCCTCGTTTGTTGGAGCTGAATTGTCTAGTTTTATTGTACCTTTTGCAGGTTCGATTGACATTGCGTTGCTGTCATTTTTGAACCATACATATATTGTTTTTTCACCATCTTTTAAATCTTTTAATGTGTATGTTGTTCTTTCTAGTAATGGCAACCATTCTGTAGAATTAACTGATGGCTTTTGGCTGTTTTCTGTGATGTACATATATGTCGCATCTTCTACGTATATTCTTAAATCAAGGGTTGCAGTTGATGTATACTCTGCGCCATTGTTTATTATTACATTTCCGTTGCTTGGTAAAATTGGTGTGAAGATTAAGTTTTTGATTGCCGCCATATCTTCGTAACGATTTACGTTTTTATCTTTCTTGTATTCTAATTTCAATGTAATTACGCCATTAGTTGGTATTGCAAATCTACCTGTGTAGTTTTGCCAATCATTTTCGCCTGTTTGTGTTTTTGTTGTTTCAGTTGCTTTGCCTGATTCTGAAACAAGTGTTGCTCCAGATATTTCGAATTTGAATGTATCGAATTCTTTTTCTGAGCTTGACATATAATCAAAGCTTAAAATTCCGGCATGTGGTGTGTTTATTCTGATTATTGCTGTCGCTGTTTCGCCGTGTTTACCTTGGATTGTTGATTCAAAAATATTTGGTGTGTCTTCATATGACATCCAAGTATTTAGTCCATCTGATTGTGATATTTCAAAGCTAAAGATATCATCATTTTGGAATGTGCTTGATGATGCTAATGAATTTGTTGTAACTACTGGAATACTGCGTTTTGGCATTGATACAATCTTTGGAGACTTATACACAACGCTATATGTTTGAACATTTGAAGACATTGCATCTTC